>CAJOIL010000074.1 GCA_905234525.1 uncultured Lachnospiraceae bacterium
GTTGATAATGGTGATGATGCATTAGACTATATAGAATCGGAAATATACGACGGAGCAATACTTGATATCATGATGCCCGGTCTTAGTGGTATAGAGGTATTAAAGCAAGCAAGAGCTGATGGAATTAAGACGCCTGTACTGCTTCTAACTGCTAAGTCTGAGATTGATGATAAGGTAGAGGGACTTGATGCCGGTGCCGATGATTACCTAACGAAGCCCTTTTCTATGAAGGAGCTCCTAGCAAGGGTCCGTGCTCTTGTCAGACGTAAAGAAGAGGTTGTTGACTCTAAGCTGGAATTCGGCAATGTATCACTTGATAGGTTAACATATGAGATATCTACACCCGAAGGTACACAGAAGCTTGGCAACAAGGATTTCCAGATGCTTGAGATGTTAATTGAGCACCCCGGTCAAGTAATATCCATCGATCAGTTCATGGATAAGATATGGGGATACGATTCCGAGGCAGAGCTTAATGTAGTATGGGTATATATCTCTAATCTCAGGAAGAAATTAAAATCACTTAAAGCTGATATTACTATTAAAGCACACCGTGGCGTAGGATATTCCCTAATCAAGGAATCACAATAACAGAAGTAACATTTCCTAATATATAAGGAGCAATTATGGTTAAGACATTAAGACGTAAATTAATACTTATCATCACAGTATCTGTAACCGCAGTGTTTCTTTTGATACTCTCAGTCATTAATATTATTAACTATCAAAATGTATTAAGAAATGCGAATGAGAAGCTTGATATACTTGTTGAAAACGGCGGCACCTTCCCGGAGCAAATTAACGACAATCCTTTTGCCAAGCCGGAAAACAATCAAGATAACGTCAATCCTTTTGCCAAGCCGGAAAACAATCAAGATAACGTCAATCCTCCTGCCAAGCCGGAAGGCAATCAAGGTAAAGGCGATCCGGCTTCAAAGATTGATAACAACACATCTGCAAGTCAATCAAATGAAGATTTAGCATCATATAAGAACAAGCGTAAGAATGATAACACAGTAACTAATGACTTCATGTTTAATAAGTCCTCAGTAAATGCTGAGACACCCTTTGAGACAAGATATTTCACAGTCACGCTATCCGCCTCGGGCAATTTCATCGAGAGCAATGTAAATAATATCGCTGCCATCAAAGAAGACGGCGCCAAAGAAATTGCCGAAGAATTATTTAGCAGCAACAAATCCTCCGGCAAATACGAAGATTACATGTACAAGCGTGCTGACTCAAACGGCAATTATATGTATATCTTCATTGATTGCAAAAGAGATTTCTCTTCATTTTACGATTTCCTTATGAGCAGTATTATTGTTGCAGTAATCGGAATTGCTCTTGTACTGCTTGTAGCATTCATATTATCTAAGATTGCATTAAAACCTGTTATCGATAGTATAGCTAAGCAAAAGCGTTTTATTACCGATGCCAGTCACGAGCTCAAGACACCGGTTGCTATTATCAATGCCGATATCGAGATAGTTGAAATGGAAAACGGCGAATCCGAATGGACTAAGAGTATAACCAAGCAAACCAATCGTCTTACCAACTTAACAGAGCAGATGGTATTCTTATCTCGCATGGATGAAGGCGCGGGCAATTCAGAATTTACAGACGTTAACGCTTCCGAATTATTCAGAGAGGTTAGTGAATCATTCGAGCCTATCGCAATTAAGCAAAACAAGACACTTAATATATACATCGATGCCGGCATTCACATTAAGGGAGATGAGAAGAATTTAGGACAGATGCTGTCGCTTCTTATGGATAATGCATTTAAGTATTCCAATGATGAGGGAAATGTTGATGTAACATTTCATAAGAATTCAGGAGGCAAAGTACTTAGAGTTGCCAATAGTGTTGAAGAGATAGAACCCGGTAATCACGATGAGCTCTTCGGTCGATTTTATCGGCGAGACAAGTCACGTAATTCCAAGACAGGTGGCTTCGGCATCGGCTTGTCTGTTGTTGCTGCCATCGCAGATAGCCATAAGGCTAAAATCAGTGCCAATTCTGTTGACGGTAAGAGTATAGAATTTAAAGTAGTGTTTTAATAAGGAGGAAATTATGATATATATAGGAAACCATCTATCATCATCTAACGGATATTTGGCGATGGGGAAGCAGGCCAAGATGCTGGGTGGCAATACATTTGCATTTTTTACGAGGAATCCGCGCGGTGGTAAAGCAAAAGATATTGACCCTGATGATGCTAACGCATTAATGGACTTTCTGAAGGAAAATGATTTCGGTCCGCTTGTTGCGCACGCACCGTATACTATGAATTTGTGCTCGGATAAGGAGAATATCAGAAAATTCGCTCTTGATATGCTTACTGATGACCTTAAGAGAATGGAATTTACTCCGGGACAATATTATAATTTTCATCCGGGTTCTCATGTCGGACAGGGCTTTGAAAAGGGCTGTGAATATATCGTTGATGCACTTAACAATGCGCTGTTTGAAGATATGACTACTACCGTACTTCTTGAAACTATGGCCGGCAAAACAATATATAATAGAAAGGGTTAAGCTTAAGGATAAGCTGGGCGTATGCTTCGATACATGCCACACCTGGGACGGTGGTTATAATAATGTAGATAATTTCGATGATGTATTAGCGGAATTTGATAAAGTGATTGGGCTTAACAGACTCAAGGCTATCCACCTAAATGATAGTATGAACGACAGAGATACACATAAGGACCGTCATCAAAAGCTCGGCGAGGGTTATCTCGGAAGCGATGCCTTAGCCTATATAATTAATCATCCTAAGCTACAAGGTAAGCCATTTATACTGGAGACACCTAACGACGACGATGGCTATGCCAAAGAGATTGCTTGGGTCAAATCAATTAACAACGTATAAACTACTTGGCAAGATATTCCTTTAGCTCTTGCTGAATCAAGGCCACCTGCTTCAAGGTGGCTTCCTTTGTATAATCATCCTCTATAATCTTGAAGATATATCCTTGCTCTACAGCCAGTTCCTTAGACCTATCATATACAAGCTCAAACGCCAATGACACGTGTCCTACCTTAACATCAAGCATATTCTGTCTTAGCTTACGAAGTATTGCATGATGCTCATAAAATGCCTCCATAACCTTAGGGCTTATCTCTGAATTAAGAAGCTCTTCACGCGTTGCGGAATATACATTATTAATCGGCTCTTCAACAGACACTCTGAAAATGTCAATCTTGTCGGCATCCCTTATTATATTGCAATACATTAACTCTTCTTTTGTCAAATCCTCTGGCAGTCTGTAGAGGCTATGGTATCTGACTGCTTTATCTATCAGTGACAGCTCATAATCAGTAGCGGCTGATTCATCAATAAAGTTAAATATTAATCCTTCATCAAATAATAGCTTACACCCAAGCTCTGCATGATCAATTGATACAGCATCATTGAATGTACCGTACTCCGTAAACTGTCTAAACCTCGCTATATCGTGGCACATACCGATAAGCCAACCAAGGTCTATCTCTTCTTCATTTAAGTCAAGTGACCTTGCTATAGCATCACAATTAGAAGCCACCTTAAGAGTATGTACACTCTTAAGGTGGATCATCTCATTACTCGTATCATATTCATTTACATAATCATTAAATGCCTTGGTTACATTATCTCTTGATATCTTCATCTAAATATCCTTTAAAACCTTATAGATACCCTTGTAAATATTGTAATAATTCCTACCCTTGTCCTCTTTGAACTTCTCCGTTAACAGCTTATAAAAAGAATTCAGTGAATCATTCTTCTTACTGTTAATAATCTTAATGATATCAGTCAAATCGGTAAAATCCTTGCCGTTATATACAAGGAATAGCCTTACTAAGTAATCTAAGCGTAGTGCCTTTCTGGAAATATAGGTCTTCGCAACCTTGTCCTTTTCTTCCTTATCTTCTTTTAATTTGTGATAATACTCTGTTCCTTTCTCCTGGCCAAACAGATTGGTAAGCACCATATGATAATAATTATGATTCTTAACACTTATCGCACGTCCCACTGCCTCAACATAACCCCAGTCATTTGCAGGCTTCTTATCCCATACGCTCTTGGGCGTAGTTGAAGCTTTATTCTTAGTAGCTTTATTATCCGTTTGTTTGCCTGCAGTCTTACTGTTCTGATCGGATGTTGACTTCGTCTTTGTCGTAGTCTTAGACGTTGTAGTCTTTGTTGTAGACATAGACGTTGTAGTTTTTGTTGCAGACTTAGACGTTGTATCCTTAGAAGTTACCACCTTACGCGTTGCCTTAGGCTTTGCAGGTGTCTTGTCCGATGTCTTAGGCTTTAATGATGCCTTATCCGTCGACTTGGGCTTTACTGTTGTCTTATCCGTCGACTTGGGTTTTACTGTTGTCTTATCCGTCATCTTAGTGTGTGAACGACGCTTAGCCTTCCTTTGAGACTCCATATCAACACCGACCCTGCTTACATTCACACCCTTGATAACCCAGTAATTAACAACAGCATCATAGCCCTTATCATTACTGATTATTACAAATGTGTCTCTCATCCCCTTAGCAACGGAATATCCCAAGTCCGTTACCAACTGAAAATCCAGAGCATTTTGCCCCGTAAAGCATTTTATCCAGTTAAGCTGTATATCTCCTCCCGCTATCTTACTTATATTCTCATATGAAGCATTCGTGCTTCTTTCTGTATAGAACACCTTTATCTCATCAGATCTCTTAACATCAGAGATAGTGTCTATCCAGTTCTCATTAACATTTTCACTATCGATAAAATAGATAGTCTTAGTTCCAAATAAACTCAATCTCAAATCCTTCCTAGGACAAACGGATTAATTCCTTATATAACTCTGTAATGTCCACAGGTTTGGCAATATGTGCATCCATGCCCGCATCCAATGCCTTCTTCTTATCTTCCGCAAAAGCATTAGCCGTCATGGCAATTATAGGAATATGCTCCATAGTCCTTAATTCTGTATTCCTTATAATTCTAGTGGCTTGATAACCATCCATATATGGCATCTGAATGTCCATCAGCACTACATCAATACTACTACTGTCTTCACCAATCATATCCACAGCTACTGTTCCGTCAGTAGCCTCCGTGACTATCATGCCAACATCCTCTAATAATGTCTTGGCAATTTCTCTGTTAAGGTCATTATCCTCAACAAGAAGCACCCTTTTTCCCTTTAACAGAGACATATCAATCTCTTCCTCTTCTTCATCGGCTATATCGGCATCACATATTGACAGTCTTACAAAATATGTAAATTCCGTACCTTCACCAACAGTCGACTTACACTGTATTGTTCCATTCATTAGGTCAAGGAGACGCTTTGTTATTGCAAGTCCAAGACCCGTGCCCTGTGCTCCTGTTACAGAAGCACGGTCCTCTCTCTCGAAGAGTTCAAATAAATGCTTTTGAAATTCCTCACTCATTCCGATACCATTATCTCTTACAACAGTCTCATATGAAGCAATACCCGGCTTGTCAGAGGGATGTTCATTGACCTCAAACCATACCTTGCCTCCTTCGGGCGTGTATTTTAAAGCATTACCAAGTAAATTGAATACGATTTGCTTAAGTCTTAAGCCATCAGTTTCAACAATCTTGTTATTAATATTAAGAGTAGATTCAAATGTAATATTCTTAGCCTCCATATCAAGCCGGAACATATCCACTATCTCATTGAATAATTGTTCAAGATTAACTACCTCCTTACGTATATCAATCTTGCCACTCTCAATTCTTGCCATATCAAGCACATCATTAATAAGCCCAAGTAGGTGCTGGCCTGAGCTCTCAATTTTACTTAGATAATCCAATAATTTCTCTCTGTCATCTACCTCCTTTCCTGCAAGAGAAGCAAATCCCAGGATGGCGTTCATAGGTGTTCTTATGTCATGCGACATATTGAATAAGAAATTAGACTTCGATTCAGAGGCATGCTTAGCTTCATCCAATGCATTCTGCAAAAGCTCCTGAGTCTCCTTATCCTTTCTAAATTCATCCTCCACATCCTTGATGCCTATAACAACTCCTAAGAATTCTCCGTTTTCTTCTATCTTAACAACCTTAACTCTATACTGTCTGCTTTCTTCACCGAGTACTCTGTTATATACGAAAGAAACTATACCCTTCTCCTTAACCTCTTCCATCAAGGTATTAAAATCTCGGTATTTGTATATAGCATCTTCCTTACTTACCTTAACACAACGCTCAACATACACATCAATTATATCACCGTACCTTTTCTGCGTGGTTAATGCACTGCCGTATCTGTCAAGAACCTCCTTCGCAGCACGATATACTCTAATATTCTGAGTCTCAGCCTCTACGAACATAATTGCAAGAAAATCATCAGACAGTGCCTCAACGATTCTTGAATTCTTACGATTCTCAATTTCAGCAAGTCTTCTCTCGGTAACATCCAGCACCGTAAGCACCACATTATTATAAGGAGCTTCACCAACTCCTATAAAATTAAGGCGATAATAGTAATCACCGTTCATGCCCGACCATTTAAAGGTACGCTCATAAACACCTTCATCCCACAAATCAATCCGGATATTATCTAAATCCAGCGTCTCTTCAAGACGATTGTATTCCTCCTCTGCCATACCGAACCCAAGAAACGTCAAAAGACTATCCATGGAATCAATTTGCTCAGCCACGTATATTTCCGATTCAACAGATATAGATGTGTTAAAATGCATAGGACTAACTTCGCCGGAATCAAGATTTATTCTAACGATACAATAATACTTAGTGCTTAGAACGTTAATGACATCCATTATATCATGTTCATTCTCGTTATTTAGTTGTACCAGATTGTTACCTGCCATATTGCTACCTTCTAGGCTCTGTGGCCAAAAGCACCTCTTTCTCAACTCGCTTCGCGAATGTTTCGCAAGAGGTCTTTTGCTCCACATCGCCTGCTTTCCGCGCAATTCACATACATTCTACATCAATTACAAGAGGACCTCTCGGAGGCTTCCGCTCCCTAGTACTAATTGTTATTAGGTCTGTTCCTATTCCGCGCAATCCACATACATTCTGCATCAATTACAAGACGACCTCTCGGAGGCTTCCGCTCCTTGAGAGGTGTCTTGCTAATTGATGTTAGGTCTACCTCTATTCTGCGCGAGTATTAGTATTCGTGCTATTAGTACGATTGGTAGTATTAGTTGAATTCGTCGAATTGGTTGTATTGGTCGAATTGGTTATCGGTTCAGGTATTGCCGCGCCTACCGAGGTTAAGTATTCCTTCGACTTCGTTGCCCATCTGCTGTTAGGGATTGTTGATAGCAGCTGCTGATAGTACTTAGTTGCATTGGCAATATCATTAACATTTGCATAGCTGTCTGCTAAGTAATATAACAAATTACTATTCTGGTAGGTCGGATCAATAGCTACCGCCTTGCTGAATTCTTCTATTGCCTTCTGGTAATTACCCTGTCTGTATGCTGTATATCCGGCGTTATAGCTTTCGCGAAGTATCTTATCATTAACTACCTTACTAACTTCAGCATAAATCGCCTTACCGTTAATATCTAATAAATCACCGTTAACAACTTGCATTGCCTCTGTAGCCTTGGTAATATCTCCGCCCTTATATGCAATATATGCTTCGATTAGCTTATCATAGCTTGTTACCACATCACCCTTGCCGGTGTATTTAGAAAGCTCTTCCTGCAATGACTTAACCTGATTACGCAATGAAGATATACTTGATGATGTACCCGCTACTTCTTCATTCGCATCGACAAGTGCGTTAGCCGCATCTGTCTGAGCCTTCTGCTTGACAGTCGGAACAACAAGCACAAAGCAAATTAGAAGACCAACCACGAGACCGATTAGAATATTAATAATACTGTTTCGCGAATTATCAATCCAATCAGCGAACTTGCTACCGTTATTAGGCATCATCACCGTCTCATTACCATCGGTAAATGAAATAATATCATCCTTCTTACGACGCTTCTTCTTATTATCCTTCTCAGCTGCCTTAAGACCTTCCTTAACCTCAAGCATATAGCGATGCGTTACGGCATTAAGCGAATCAATCTTATTAGCCGCCATTAATGCCTTGCGGGCTTCCTCGTATTCTCCGTCCTGTATACATAGCAATGCAAGAAGCTGATGTGCCGAAACCATCTTAGGATTATTACCAAGCACACGCCTAAGCTGAATTCTCGCTAAATCCCTGTTACCTTGACGGCAATAATCAATTGCCTGATTATACTTCTTAATAGACACACTTGCAGACTCTAACAGTCCCGCTGTATTCTGCAGCTCATCCAAATATACATCAACCCTGTTATTTTCGGGCTGAAGATTCTTGCTTATTACCCACTGTGCCAATGCACTTACCACTTCACCAATCTCGTAATATACAAGACCAAGTAAATTACGCGCATCAGTATGGTATTTGTTACACTTAAGACACATTAAAAGATTACGCCTTGCACCTGACAAGTCACGTACCTGCGCCTTCATCAAGCCATCATTGTAGTACACGTCAGCCTGCTTAAGAATCCTCTTGTAAATGTGTTGATTAGCCCCGCATACAGGGCATGTATTTAGTTCATCTATAATCGTTCCGCACTTATAGCAATTCATAAGTTAAATCATTTCTCCCAAAAAATTATTTGTTCTTATGGTCTTCCTCAACCATCTCTCGCAAGATATCGGTAAGGTCGGTAAGGTCAGTATGATGAATGGCATCCTCTGCCTCCTCTACTTCCTTAATAGGTTCAAAGTGCTTTAATTCTTCTTCAAAATCTATCATGATAATCCTCCGTAATTTAACTTTTAATTACACATTTTATAATGAAAAGCCCTTCGGCAATAATTCCTTAAGCGTATATGTCTTGTGCTCCAGTCCCTCTTCAACAATAATCTTAAAATCATCATCGCAAAATTCCTGCATAACCTGAAGACATACACCGCACGGATAAAAAGGCTCGCCCAAATCGCCATTCTTAATGCCTGTAATGGCAATGGATTCGAACTCTCTGTCACCCTGTGAAATGGCTGTAAATATAGCAACTCGCTCAGCACAAACGCTTGGAGAATATGCTGCATTCTCTATATTACATCCGAAGTACACCTTACCGTTCTTAGTAAGAAGTGCAGCTCCTACATTAACATTTGAATAAGGAGCATACGACCTTGACACTAATTCCTTGGCAAGCTCCATAAGTAAATCATCTGTAATCTCAACCCCATCAAAAAGCATATCATCCATAGTAACTACCCCTCCTTAATTAATGGCTTACTTAACACTCCTTAATTAAACCTACAATCCTTGATGTACCAAGCCGACTAGCTCCCGCATCCAGGAACGCATCGGCATCCTCCAATGTCTTAATACCACCTGCTGCCTTAATACATTTGTCCTCGCTTATGTGCGATGCCATAAGCTCTACCACATGCATATTGGCCCCGGCTGTCGAAAAGCCCGTTGATGTCTTAATATAATCCGCATCAGACCTGTTAACAACATCACACAGCTTAATTATCTCTTCATCCGTAAGCAGACACGTCTCAATAATAACCTTAAGCAATCTTCCGTAGCACGACCTCTTAATCGTATTAATCTCCGATAAGATATCTTCATATCGACCTTCCTTCACCCAGCCGACATTAATTACCATATCTATCTCATCGGCACCCTCCGAAACAGCGCCGACCGCCTCCATGCTCTTAACATCGGTGGTCGAGTATCCGTTAGGAAAGCCTATTACGGTACAAATCTTAATCTGTCCTTCGGCGTATTCCGATGCCCTTTTCACGAATGACGGGGGGATGCATACGCTTGCAACCTTATACTTAATGCCGTCATCAATGATTGTCTTAATATCATCCCATGTCGCATCGACCCGCAGTAATGTGTGGTCGACATGGCTAAGGATTTCTTCTA
>CAJOIL010000075.1 GCA_905234525.1 uncultured Lachnospiraceae bacterium
GCTTATGGAGCATAAGGTGTTCAATGAGTCAGAGCTTAATTCAAGATGTGAGATAATGCTTGAGAATTATTGCAAGAGCGTTAATATCGAAGGCTTGACCATGGTAGAAATGGTTAGAAAGAATTACTTGCCTGCCATTGAAGGTTACATTTACAGCTTAGCTAAGAGTGTTCAGACCGTTAAGGCAATAAGTGACAAAGCATCTCTTCGTTATGAGCAGACTACGATGGAGAGACTTTCAGTTCTTACAGATGAGATACTTGATAAGGTTGATGCTCTTGATGAGTCACTAGAGAGGCTTAAAGATTTCGACAGTATCATTAAGACATCGGAAGCAATAAGAGATGATGTACTTCCTAAGATGGAAGACTTAAGGTCATCTGTTGATGAGGCGGAGACGCTTTCAAGTGAGAAGTGTTGGCCGTTCCCGAGTTACGGTAAATTGTTATTTAGTGTATATTAAAAATGAATTAAAGTCGTTCACAACGGAGTGAATTGGTAGCTTGCAAAGTAAGCTGTCCCTCCAAAGTGAACGACTTTTTTTAGGAGGAAAATGATTATGTTAGACGCAATATATGAGACATTACACGGAGAAGTGTTTGGGGTTTGGTTTTTAATCGGTGCTGCATTGGTATTCTGGATGCAGGCGGGGTTTGCAATGGTAGAAACAGGCTTTTCCAGAGCAAAGAATGCCGGTAATATCTTAATGAAGAACCTTATGGACTTCTGTATCGGTTGTGTTATGTTCATACTGATCGGTTTTGGACTTTTACTTGGTGAAGATGTTATCGGTCTCATCGGTAAGCCCGGATTTGATATATTTACGGATTATTCTAATTTCGATTGGTCTAACTTCGTATTTAACCTGGTGTTCTGTGCAACTACCGCAACAATTGTATCGGGCGCTATGGCTGAGAGAACTAAGTTCCTAAGCTACTGCGTATACTCCGGAGTTATTTCGGGACTTATATATCCAATCGAAGCACATTGGATTTGGGGCGACGGATGGTTGTCACAGATGGGATTTCATGATTTTGCGGGCTCTTGTGCAATCCATATGGTCGGCGGTGTTGCCGCTCTTGTCGGAGCCAGGATGGTGGGAGCTCGTATCGGAAAATTTGAGAAGGATAAGGATGGTAAGGTAACTAAGATAAATGCTATTCCCGGCCACAACATTGTAATAGGCGCTCTCGGCGTGTTTATCCTGTGGCTTGGTTGGTATGGCTTCAACGGAGCAGCTTGTACATCTGTTGAACAGTTGTCATCAGTATTCCTTACAACGACGATTGCACCTTCAATTGCGACTGTTGTATGTCTTGTCTACACATGGGTTAAATGGGGCAAGCCCGATGTATCTATGTGTCTTAACGCAGCGTTAGCCGGTCTTGTAGGTATTACAGCGGGATGTGATGTGGTTAGTGCCGGCGGTGCAATAGTAATCGGTGCTGTAGCGGGAATTCTCGTATGCTTCGGTGTATGGTTCTTAGATCATGTACTTCATATTGATGACCCCGTGGGTGCTGTGGCAGTTCACTGTATTAACGGTATATGGGGTACACTTGCAGTTGGTCTTTTTGCAACGACTGATGCTCCCGGCAATACAGAATACGAGGGTCTGTTCTATGGAGGAGGCTTTGAGCTTCTCGGCATACAAGCACTCGGTGTTGTATCTGTTGCGGCGTGGGCAGGAATTTGTATGACAATTGTCTTTATTGTAATTAAAGCAATATTCGGACTTCGTGTTACGGAAGAGGAAGAGATTGAAGGTCTCGATTCAATGGAGCATGGTCTTGCATCTGCATACGCCGGATTCTCAATTGTCGATGTAACTGAGAATACAATGATTGCTAACGAGAACACTAACCTAGGAACAAGTGAATATGATGAAGCTACTCCCGCACAGGTAAATGCTGCAGTTAAGGTAGAGGACACAACACAGCATTTAACAGGAACAAGCTTAGATACCGGAATCAATAAGGTTGTTATTATTACAAAGCTTTCGCGATATGACAAGATGAAGAGAGCATTAAACGAGCTTGGTGTATCGGGAATCACGGTTACTCAGGTTACCGGTTGCGGAATCCAGAAGGGTGCCGGACAGATGTATCGTGGTATTGAGATGGATATGACACTTCTTCCTAAGATTAAGCTTGAGGTTGTTGTAAGCGATATACCTGTTCAAAGCGTAATTGATGTAGCGAAGAAGACTCTTTACACAGGTAAAATCGGTGACGGTAAAGTATTCGTATATCCTGTAAGTAAGGTTGTTAAGATAAGGACAGGTGAAGAAGATGCATGGGCACTTAGAGACGTAGAGTAGATTAAAGCTACACCTAATAATGAGCAAGGCTCCGAAAGGGGCTTTGCTTAGTGTCGTTTATGGATTTAATAAGGAGGAACAGAGTGGTAGGATACTTAACAGACGATAAGTTACATGAAGAGTGCGGTGTATTCGGAATCTATGAGAGCGAAGGAGTTGATGTCGCCAAGGATATATACTATGGTCTTATTGCGCTTCAGCACAGAGGCCAGGAGTCGGCGGGAATCTCTGTCTCCGATACTGTTGGCCCCATGGGAAATGTGACTACCAAGAAGGGAATGGGACTTGTTAGCGAAGTTATAAATAAGGATGTTCTCAAGAGTCTTAACGGTAATATCGGTGTTGGTCATGTTCGCTATTCCACCAGCGGAGAAAGTGTTGTGGACAATGCACAGCCCATTGCCATGAACTATATTAAGGGTAGTCTTGCGCTTGTTCATAACGGTAATATTGTAAATGCACCTGAGCTTAAGGAAGAACAGATGTACAGAGGTCAGGCTCATTACACTACCTCCGATTCTGAGATACTTGCCTATGAAATAATAAGTGAAAGAGTAAAAACAGGCTCTATAGAGGATGCTGTTAAGAATGCAGCCACAAGGCTTAAGGGCGGATTCGCTTGCGTTATTATGAGTCCCCGTAAGCTTCTTGCAATAAGAGATCCACTCGGAATAAAGCCGCTTGTTTTAGGTAAGAGAGGAAATGCATATATATTTGCATCGGAGAGCTCTGCATTAACGGCTGTGGGAGCAGAACTTATTAGAGACGTAAAGCCCGGTGAGATTGTAAGCGTTACAAAGGATGGAGTAGCATCCGATGAGTCACTTTGTTCTAAGCCTCATGCTCATTGTATATTTGAATATATTTATTTTGCGAGAGGTGATTCCATTATAGACGGAATTGAAGTAAGAAAGTCGAGACTTAATGCCGGAGTTGCGCTTGCAAGGATGGATTCTGTAGAAGCCGATATCGTATGCGGCGTTCCCGATTCGGGACTGCCTGCGGCTGAAGGCTACGCGTTAGAATCGGGTCTGCCTTTTGCTATAGCATTTCATAAGAACAGTTATATAGGAAGAAGCTTCATTAAGCCCACGAAGGAGGAGCGTAATGCAGCAGTTCATATGAAGCTGAATGTATTGAAGTCCGTAGTGGAAGGTAAGAGAATTGTTCTTATCGATGACTCAATTGTACGCGGTACTACCATGAGGCAGATTATTGAAATGTTAAGAAAGGCCGGCGCTAAAGAGGTTCATGTAAGAATAAGCTCGCCACCCTTTCTGTATCCCTGCTTCTACGGAACAGATGTCCCATCTTCGGGACAGCTAATTGCATCCGAACATTCCACACAGGAGATTAGAGAAGCAATCGGCGCTGATTCGCTGGAATATCTTAGAATAGAAGACTTTAATATTATGGTAGGAGATTTGCCGCTATGCAAGGCGTGCTTTAATAATGATTATCCGGTGTAATCTGAAGTATACTCAAAGGTCCGGTAATAACATTAGGTGAACGCAGTAAAATTACCGCGAAGGATATTGGTACAAGAAATTTTTCTCAACGCTCAAAAAATGAAATTCTCCCATTTGCCCATTTTATGATATAATCCTTTTAATGGATAAATCTAAGATTAAAGAAATAATAAACATATCTGTTCCGGCAATAATTGAAAGTATAGTAGTTGTTATTATTGCGCAGATTGATACAAAAATGATATCTGTATTAGGAAGGGGTGCAATATCGGCTGTATCATTTACGATGCAGCCTAAGCTAATTGTTTTTGCTGTGTTTTTCGCTCTTGGTACGGCACTAAGCTTCTTCGTAGCTAAAAGCTACGGTGCGTGTGATAGAGACACAGCGAATAAAAGCTTTGTACTTGTTCTTCGGATTACTGTAATTCTTTCAATTGTTCTCGGTGTTTTATTATATTTTCTTGCCGAACCTATTATGACTATATGTAACAGGCAGGAAGATACTGTAGACATGTCAATTTCCTTTTATCGAATAATAATGGGACTGATGATTTTTCACAATTTGTCAGTCATACTTAACAGTGCTCTTAGAGGAATTGGCAAGATGAAGGTTACGCTTCTTTCAAGTGCTGTAATGGGTGTAGTTGATATCATCTTCAACTACCTCTTGATCGAGGGACATATGGGCTTTCCTGCTCTTGGAATTATAGGAGATGCATATGCCACAGTCTTAGGTACTGTAGCTGCTTGTATTACCAGTATTATTGCAATTTACAAGGAGAAGGGATTCTTATCGGTAAAAGGACTCTTTACTCGCAGAGTTTCAAATGACAGAGATTTTGTAAAGGCTATTATAGGTAAATCAGGTAATATTGTTTTTGAAAATATATTTACAAGAATAGGATTCTTAATATCTGCTATAATAAGTTCTAATCTTAATTCTGATTCTACAGATGTATATTCTGTAGGAATGATTCTGTTTAATTATTCATTTGCATTTGGAGACGGGCTGTCTAAAGCGGCTCTTACACTGGTAGGTAAAAGCCTGGGTGCTAATAATAACAAGGACATTAAGACATATTCAAAGTATCTTAACAATAGTGGGATTATAATTTCTGTTATATTGGGAATATTGTTTATAACTTGTTCAAGGCTATTCTTCGGAATGTTTTTTGATGCTGAATATATGATTGAACAGGGCTTCTATACAAGTGTTATTGTAGCTATACTTTCGCTGCTGCAGATTGTACGACTTGTGGATGTCGGTGTACTAAGGGGGCTTGGTAATATGAAGGCTCCCAAAAACATGGCAACTGTGTGTGTTCTCTTTATCAATCCGATTTGCAGCTTTATATTTGCTATAGCTATGTCGCTCGGAATCTGGGGTATATGGCTTGCATCATTTGTAACACAGCTTGCGTGGTATATCATGGGAATGATATCATATAGAAAGGGATTATCTGCGTTAGACAAGACGAATTGATTTGTTAGAAAGGATACGATATGTTAATTAATTGTACCAATCACCCGTATGAGATATGGAATGAGCCGCAGAGAGAGGGCGCAAAAGAATACGGCGAGGTTGTTGATATTCCATTTCCTGAGATTAATCCAAAGAGTAACTCCGCTGATATCAGAAAGCTTGTTAAGGAGTACGCTGAAAGAATCGAAACAAAAAATCCTGACGCTGTGCTTGTTGCGGGTGAATTTACATTCGTATTTATGCTTGTTGATAAGCTGTTATCAGATGGCGTTACAGTTCTTAGCAGTTGCTCAAGCAGAATCACTAAGGAAGTCATGAAGGATGATGGCTCGAATGAGAAGCAGTCTGTATTTTTGTTTGAGAGATTCAGAGAATACGATTATTATAAGAGGTAACACATGGACAATTATTTGATGGACAAGGAAGTCTTATGTATATTAGATACAAGGCAGATTCAGTCATTTATGTTCAGAAATAAGGAATATATGGATACACTCGGAGGCAGTGATCTTATTATTCATATTCTTAATGACGCCATACAATTTGCACTTAATAATATAGATGAGCCTCTTAATGAAAATGAATACGATCTGTTAGATGACCCGGATGAGACGCCTAAGTATTTTGAGTCTGAGAAAATAAAATTTCAGCTGATAATATCTACGGCAGGCAACGCAATTTGTATTGTGAGAACAGGCCGGTTGTGTTCTAAGATCATAAGAAAGATATCAAGATACTATTTAGACCACGGCTATTCTCTTAACATAGCGGCTGCAGTCACTGAAAAGACTGATAATTTCGGGGCGGATATATCACATTTATACAGGAATCTTAACAAACAAAAGGCATCGGCAAATATATCGAATCCTATAGGTGCGCTGCCTATTGTTATAAGAGAGAAAAATACAGGGGATTCAGTAATAGGACAAGATAAAAAAACAGGAGAATACTACTCCAAAGCAACACTTATAAGAAGAACCGAGGCGTCCTACAGAGAGCATATAATTAACATGAACGATATGCTGACACATAAGTGTAAGAGTGGTAAGGAGTATCTGGCAGTAATACATGCTGACGGCAATAATCTTGGTATAACTATCGGCAGGATTCTTCAGACCACAGCAGACTACAAGACGGGAATCAGAGCCAGAAGGAAGGTTAACAAATGTATAAAAGATATCTATAGCTATATCTTAGACAATACTGTAAGAGAGCTTAAGGAATATTACTATAGCGGCAATAATTCAGATTCTGATTTTGAATACGCATTTAACATAATTCATCAAGGCGGAGACGATATCAATATTATATGCAGAGCGGATATGGCAGTGGTATTCGTGGAAAGCTTATACAAATATCTCAAGGGTCAGTGTCTTGTTTCGGCTGATAATACTAAGATACCGTTTTACATATGTACAGGTATAGCTTTTGTGACAAAGGATTGTACATTCCAATATGCTTATGAGATGGCACAGGACTGTTGTGACAGTGCCAAGAAGGAAGCCAAGGAAGAGAAGAATCTAAGGGAAGGTCTTGCCGGCAACTGGATTGATTTTCAGGTGTGTGATTCTTCTGATTCACAGAAGCTTGATTTACTCAGGAAAATGCAATATATCACATCTGAAGATATAAATCTATGTATGAGACCATATTGTATTGATGAAGAGTCAGCGGGAGAGATATATAATTTCGAGCAATTAATAACGCTCTGTCACAAGCTTCGGAGTCTCAAGCTTTCTAAGACTGATAGTATGATGCTTAGTCAGTCATATTCTACGGGAAGAGCAGTATTCGAAAGCTGGATAGAAGATATGAAAGATCGCGGTATCGACCTATATGATATTCTTGGCAGTCCGTTATATAGAGACGACAATAGAAAGCTACATGCTACATGGTACGATATGATACAGATTATGGATTTTATAAAGGAGTGAAATGTTATACGTTATACAGATCGACACAATTGGTGAAGTTGCTTTTGATAGGGATATAACATCTAATCGAGGATACCGATATGATGTGCCTCTTGATTTACTTAATATACCCCATATTCCGATAAGCACTCTTTTTGAAGAAGCGGGACTTGAAATGGGAGAGGAAAACCATTATCTGATAGACCCCTGGGGCGAAGGAATGGAGAAGACCTTCGACAGATTTTTCAAAAATATTGA
>CAJOIL010000076.1 GCA_905234525.1 uncultured Lachnospiraceae bacterium
CAGACAACTGCATCACTGGAGGGAGTTACACTTTCTGCCCCGTTTATTCAGGAACTGATAAATGTTGATTCGAAAGATAATGGCAACATCATAGTGGTTACAATTATTGCGCCGGATAGTCAGTTGCGCAGTCGAATTGCAGGTGTTATTACAGATACATTTAACGCACATACAGGCGACATATCTGCAGCTATCGGTTCACATAGCATTCGTATGATGAATGAACAACAAGTTACTCGTATAGATAATGACTTGCTTAAGAAGCAGTCGGATGCGACTACTAAGGTTACCACCGGTAAGACATCCCTGGATACAGCAACGAAGGCTCTCAGTGATAAGCAGAAGAGCGCACTCAACAGTTTGCTTGCGATGGATAAGAAAGACGCCAACGAAAGTAGTGCAACTAATACGACTGATAACAGTACTGATAGTAACAGCACTGTTAAGAATGCAGACGGAACTACACTTACCAAGCCGTCGTTTAGTATTAAGTACGTAGTAATCGGATTCTTTGTTGGTATTATACTTGTTGCGGGTGTTATTGCTCTAATTGACATTTTCTCGAAGAAGCTTAAGTACGATACGGAGCTTAAGGATATTTTCGGAATCGATACATACGCCGTATTTAAGAAAGAGAAGCAGTACAAAGGATTCGATGCTTGGCTCTACAAGATGCGCTACAAGAATGTGCGCCGTATGACATATGACGAATCTGTTGAACGTCTTGTTACAGGAGTCAGCTTGATTCTTAAGAATAAGGAATGTGATTCGTTGTATGTAACAGGTACACAGATGAATTCATTGCCTGACAATCTCAAGGCATCAATAAGCGACGGCCTTAGTGGCATCACGGTTACATATGGCGATAATGTCTACTATACACCGCAATCATTGGTTGCCGCAGATGAGTGTGGCGAGGTGCTTATCGTTGAGCAGCTCGGCGGTTCTAATGTAGATGACATAACTCATGAGCTTACAACATTACATGAGCAAGATATAGAGGTTATTGGCGGCATGCTATATGAATAATGCTGAAAACGACGCAGAGCAAAAGACCATATTGGTTGCAGTATTATTACATTTAGGCTATAATATACAACAGTTATGGATTATTAACAATACATTTTATATAGGAGGTAACAATATGTTAGTTAATGCGAAAGACATGCTTGACAAGGCTAAGGCGGGACACTATGCCGTAGGTCAGTTCAACATCAACAACTTAGAATGGACCAAGTCTATTCTTCTTACAGCACAGGAGCTTAACTCCCCTGTAATCCTCGGCGTATCTGAGGGCGCAGGTAAGTACATGACAGGATTTAAGACTGTTGCAGCTATGGTTAAGGCTATGGACGAGGAGCTCGGCATCACAGTTCCTGTTGCTACACACTTAGATCACGGTACATACGAAGGATGTTACAAGTGTATTAAGGCAGGATTTACATCTATCATGTTCGACGGTTCATCTCTTCCGATTGATGAGAATGTTGCTAAGACTAAGGAGCTTGTTGCAGTAGCTCATAATCTTGGTATGTCAATCGAGGCAGAAGTCGGAGCCATCGGTGGTGAGGAAGACGGAGTTGTCGGCCAAGGTGAGTGCGCTGATCCTGATGAGTGTAAGTCAGTAGCAGACCTCGGCGTTGATATGTTAGCTGCCGGCATCGGTAATATTCATGGTAAGTATCCTGCGAACTGGGCAGGACTTTCATTTGAGACGCTTGATGCCATCCAGAAGAAGACAGGCAAGATGCCACTCGTTCTTCACGGCGGTACAGGTATCCCTGATGACATGATTAAGAAGGCTATCGACCTTGGCGTATCTAAGATTAACGTTAACACTGAGTGCCAGTTATCATTCGCGGCTGCAACTCGCGAGTATATCGAGGCAGGTAAGGATAACGAAGGTAAAGGCTACGATCCGCGTAAGCTCCTCGCCCCCGGCGCAGAAGCTATTAAGGCAACTGTTAAGGAGAAGATGGAGTTATTCGGCTCAGTTAACAAGGCATAGTTAATGATTGTAAAGCGCGACAGAGGGACGGGTTCCTTGTCGCGCTTGTTTTGTTTAGTGCAATTTTCGCGACAAGGAACCCGTCCCCCTGTCGCGCTTAGGAGTAGATTATGGATAAGGAATATTTTAACGTATCAGACATCTTCGGCGAGAACGTTTTCAATGATGCGGTTATGCGCGAACGTCTCCCTAAGAAGACATATCTAAAGCTTAAGGAAACAATACGCCTCGGGGCGCAGTTGGATTTAGAGACAGCTGATGTAATTGCACATGAGATGAAGGAATGGGCTATTGAGAAAGGCGCAACGCATTACTCTCACTGGTTCCAGCCGCTTAACGGCATCGCTGCCGAGAAGCATGATTCTTTCATAAGTGCACCGCTTCCGAGTGGCAAAGTCCTTATGACTTTTTCCGGCAAGGAGCTAATCAAGGGTGAGCCTGATGCGTCGTCATTTCCTTCCGGTGGTTTGCGCGTAACCTTTGAGGCGCGTGGCTACACGACATGGGATTGCACATCGCCGGCATTTGTTCGCTATGATGCAGCAGGCGCAACACTTGTGATACCGACGGCTTTCTGTACATTTACAGGGGAAGCATTGGACCAGAAGACGCCACTGCTTCGCTCAATGGAAGCACTTAATGAGCAGGCACTTCGATTCCTTCGACTCTTCGGTAATACCACAGCCAAAAGAGTCACTCCGTCTGTGGGCGTAGAACAAGAATACTTCCTTATTGACCGTGAAATGTATAACCGTCGCAAAGATTTAATTTACACCGGCAGAACTTTGTTCGGCGCCATGCCTCCTAAGGGACAGGAGCTGGAAGACCACTACTTCGGCGCAATTAAGGAGCGTGTTGCGGCTTATATGCGCGACGTTAATATTGAGCTTTGGAAGAGCGGCGTTACGGCTAAGACTCAGCACAATGAAGTGGCCCCGGCTCAGCACGAGCTTGCACCTATATATGAGGAAGCCAATGTCGCAGTTGACCACAACCAGCTTACGATGGAAGTCTTGAAGAAGGTTGCCGGTCGTCACAACATGTATTGCTTACTTAATGAGAAGCCATTCAAGGGAGTTAACGGATCCGGCAAGCACAATAACTGGTCGCTTGTTACGGATGAAGGTGTTAATTTGTTTGATCCCGGCAAGGATGTACATGAGAACACACAGTTTCAGCTTATGCTCATTGCTGTTCTTACTGCTGTTGATAAGCACGCAGCGTTACTTCGCGAATCAGCTGCCGATATAGGTAACGATAATCGTCTTGGTGCTGATGAGGCTCCGCCGGCGATTATATCCGTGTATCTTGGTGATCAGCTCAGCGATGTCTTGGATCAGATAATCGAATCCGGTGAAGCGACACACTCTATTAAGAGTGAGCGCATGGATACAGGGGTAAATGTGTTACCTGATTTTAAGAAGGATGCAATGGATAGAAACCGTACCTCGCCGTTCGCATTTACAGGTAATAAGTTCGAGTTCAGAATGGTGGGCTCACGCGATTCCGTAGGCGAAGCCAATATCGTTCTTAACACCATCTTAGCAGAGTCATTGGCTGATATCTGTGACTATGTTGAAGCAAGTGATAATGCAGATGAAGCGATTCATGAGATTATGAAGAAGCTGGCAACTGAGCATGAGCGCATAGTATTTAACGGTAACGGATATTCTTCTGAGTGGGTTCAAGAGGCTGCAAGAAGAGGACTTCCTAATATTCCTTCTATGGTCGAGGCAATTCCGGCACTTGTTACGGAAGAGTCAATAGAATTATTTGAGAGATTCAATGTGTTCTCAAAAGCAGAGCTGGAATCTCGTGTTGAGATAGAATATGAATTTTATTGTAAGAGGATGAATATTGAGGTAAAGGCTTGTATTGATATTGTGCGTAAGCAGATTGTTCCGTCTGTAATATCATATATGACTAAGCTTGCCGAATCGATTAATCAGGTAAAGGCCGCATCAGACAAGGCAGATACTTCGACAGCCGAAGGGATTCTTGTACAGATATCGGATAACTTAGCGCTTGCTAAGGAGAGGCTTGATGTATTGGAAGAAATGGATGTCAAGGCGCATGAATTCATTAAGACAGATGAGATGGCGTTCTTCTATCATGATGAAATTATACCTGTTATGAATTCAATACGTGAGCCTGTTGATAAGCTTGAGATGTTAGTCGACAAGGAAGCGTGGCCGATGCCATCCTACGGCGACCTACTATTCGGGTTGTATTAATGGACACAAGCGCGACAGGTTCCTTGTCGCGCTTCAATTATATCGCCCGGCTCAATAGTAGCCTTCCCACCGGTTATATCGGTCAATGTTGCAACGACACTTTCGGCATTCTCAACAGGTACTTCAACCGAAGAGGTCACATTTTCTGTATAATCAACATGTGCTATAGTATACGACTCCCGGTTAAGATATGATTCTACCTTGCCCCACTCATTATAATCGCATGTAACGTTAATCACCTGCGCAGTGTATGTTGTCGCAAGCTCTGCCGATGACAAGGCTTCCTTAACAGCATCTTGGTATGCGCGAACCAGTCCGCCGGTGCCAAGCAGTACGCCACCGAAGTATCTCGTCACAACGCATACCACATTATACAGCCCGGCACCGTTAAGCACCTCAAGCATTGGCCTTCCCGCAGTGCCCGATGGCTCTCCGTCATCAGATGATTTCTCAATCTCACCTTTACCGATAATATAGCACGAGCAATTATGTCTTGCGTCATGATATTGTTTTTTCTTATTCTTGATAAATGTTGTTGCTTCCGCTTCGGTTTCAACCGGTGCAATCACAGCAATGAATCGCGACTTCTTAACCGTAACTTCACCGGTCGCTTCAGCAGTCAGTATTGTATTATATTCCATATTTTGATTGCGTCCCCCCTGTCGCACCCCTTTGATTATAATATAATTTTCTGTTATAATAAAGAAGATTATGGTTAAGAGGCTTACTATAGGGGGTTATCATGGACTACGGTAAGAAGAATACTAATAGGCATGCAAGGGGATATGCAAGTGCCAACAGTAAGGCAGAGGGTAAGTTCCACATGACTTTTTGGAAGTCTTTGCTTATCGGAATCTGTGGCTTTGTGCTATTTCTGATTGTGCTGTTCGGCATATATTCTACTATATTAATTGCACGTTGTCCTAACATCAAGGACGTTGATGTGTCGCCAACCGGTTACATGTCCAAGGTCTATGATAAGGATGGCAACGAGATAGAGACGTTGGCTGCATCCGGAGCTAACAGAGAGCACGCGACACTTGATAAGATGCCTGAGGATTTGCAGCATGCATTTGTGGCAATAGAGGATGAAAGATTCTATTATCATAACGGTGTTGATATTAAGGGTGTATTAAGAGCCGCATTTACTTCTCTTGTATCCTTCGGCTCTGAGTCGCAGGGTGCATCTACGATTACACAACAGCTTTTAAAGAACAATTATTTTACGCAGTGGATGTCTGAGAATGGGTTCCTTGAGAGATTCAATCGTAAGATTCAGGAGCAATACTTAGCGGTTCAATTAGAGGACGTCATGAGTAAGGACGAGATCCTTGAGAATTATCTTAACACGATTAACCTAGGCTCTAATACACTTGGCGTGCAGGCCGCTTCCAATCGATATTTTAATAAGTCGGTAAGTGACCTTAACTTGGCAGAATCTGCCGTTATCGCGGCAATTACTCAGAATCCGTCCAAGTATAATCCGATTACTAATCCCGACAATAATAAGACGCGTCAGCAAGAAGTATTAAGGCGCATGAAGGATCAAGGCTATATTACAGAAAAGGAATATGAAGACGCACTTAATGATGAAGTGTTCGTTAGAATATCCACTATTAATAATTCATCAAGCGGAGGCAGCGCAACAACATATTTCGTTGATGCACTTACTGAGCAGCTTGCTGATGATTTGATGGAAGAAAAGGGCTACTCTGAGAGCGAGGCTTACCAGAAGATTTACTCGGGAGGATTGAAGATTTATTCGACGCAGGATAGCGCCATTCAAGCTATATGTGATGAGGAAGCGAATAACCAGGCCAACTATCCGACCAAGCCTAAGATAAGTTTTTCATACAGATTGACAGTTAACAAGGCTGATGGTACGACGAAGAATTATTCCGATCAGACGATGCTGTCTTATTATCAGCATTCCAATCCGAATTATACGATTGATTTCGATACGCAGGCGCAGGCTGAGGCTGCCATTGAGAAATATAAGAATGAGATGATGTCCCAGGGAGACACGATTCCCGAAGGGGGCGAGACCGTCTCTTACACACTTCAGCCTCAAGTCGCATTTACTGTAATGGACCAAAGTACCGGTTCTGTCGTTGCTCTCGTCGGCGGAAGAGGTGAAAAGGATGGCTCGAAGACGTTGAATCGTGCGACTGACATTACAAGACAGCCCGGCTCGACATTTAAGATTGTTACATGTTATGCACCGGCACTTGATGCAGCCAATATGACGCTTGCGACCGTGCAGAATGATGCGCCTATGAGCTATGCTAATGGTCAGGCAATTAATAATTATGATTTCTCATTCCGTGGTTGGACAACGATTCGTGAAGCAATTCAAGATTCAATCAATATCGTTGCGGTTAAGACGTTGACGTCAATCGGAACCGGTCTCGGTATGGAGTACGCTAAGAATCTTGGTATCACAACTCTTGTAAGTGGTGATAATAATCAGGCGCTCGCACTTGGTGGTGTAACTAACGGTGTAATTAATCTTGAGCTTACGGGCGCATATGCAACGATTGCTAATGGCGGTAAATATTATAAGCCGACATTCTATACGAGGGTAGAGGATAATTCCGGTAAGCTTATCATTGATAATAGGAAGCGCAAGTCCAAGGATGCACTTAAGGAGACAACAGCGTGGCTTCTTACAAGTGCAATGAAGGATGTTATGACGAAGGGTACCGGTACTCCGGCTAACTTCGAAGGCATGGCTGTTGCCGGTAAGTCAGGTACAACAACTAAGAATCGTGATACGCTGTTTGCGGGATTTACACCTTATTATACATGTGTACTTTGGGGCGGCAATGATGATAATGCCGTTCAGGGTTCAACGAGTTATTCCAAGGCGATTTGGAAAGCGGTTATGTCGCGCATTCACAAGGATTTACCGTATAAAGATTTTGAAAGACCGGATGGTATAACAGAGGTGTCAGTATGCTCCAGGTCCGGTAAGCTTCCGATAGAAGGCGTGTGCGATAGTGCCGGCACTGTGTATACGGAATACTTTGCGCGAGGCTCCGAGCCCACAGAACAATGTGATCATCATACTTCTGTTACACTGTGTGCAGAATCCGGTATGATTGCAACACCATATTGTCCTGAGACTTACGAAAGTGTATACGTTGACGATAGTATCGGATATTGTACAATCCACGACGGCACACAGCATGTCGAGGTAACAACGACGGTAACAACAACTGATACGAATACAACTAACAGTACCGATACAACCAACACAACCAATACGACGAATACGACCTATAATACTACGGGTGATTAGAAAATGTGTGTCAGGGGGACGTGTCCCGTGACACATTAATCTAAAATATAGGCAGATGACTAAGCGCGCGGGTCCTTGGTGATGAGACGTCAGAATAAGACTAATCGCGCAGGTCCTCGGTCCGAAGATGCAACAAGATAAGATAGAATATGTTTAATAGGAGGAGAATTATGAAGAAGTACATTGCAGAAATGATTGGAACAGCTGTACTCGTAACCTTAGGCTGCGGAACAGCAATGCTGGTAGGCTGCGATAGCGAGAACGGATGTGGCTATCTGTTAACAGCGCTGGCATTTGGACTTGTAATTGTCGGCATGGCATATTGCATCGGTAATATCAGCGGATGCCATATTAATCCGGCAGTTAGTCTTGGAGTATTTATTAACGGTGGCATCACAGCCAAAGAATTTGCATGCTATGTCATTGCACAGATTATCGGAGGATTTATCGGAAGCGGAATCCTTATGGCGATTTTCACACTCGGAGCAGTTAATGACCAGACAGGTGGATTTGGTGCAAATGGATTAGATGGCGTACATGGCAGTATGATTGCCGGACTTATTGTGGAGATAGTCCTTACATTTGTATTTGTAATGGTTATCTTGGGAGTAACATCTAAGAAGTTCAACCATGGGTCGTTTGGCGGACTTATCATCGGTCTTTCGCTTACACTTGTACATATCTTAGGCATTGGTCTGACCGGTACATCTGTTAACCCTGCAAGAAGTATTGCGCCTGCAGTATTCGCAGCAATTAATGGTAATGCTGCTCCGTTGGCTTCTTTGTGGGTATTCATTGTTGGTCCACTTGTCGGAGCCGCACTTGCAGCTATCGTATATAAGGCGCTTGAGAAGGATAAATAATTATATATCAATAAGCAGAGCAAAACACCTCTTTCAAGGTACTCGGCAAGGACTGAGGAGCCAAGACCTCTCTGGAATATGCAATAAGGAGGGACCCACGAAGTGGGAGGAACCCTTGTTGCCGGTAACATTGAGCGAAGCTCAGTTGGAAGAGAGGTACTTGGTCCGAAGACCCAACAGGTAACGAGGGAAAGAGGTGTTTTTTTGTCTGTGAATAGTAAACAAAATGTCCTTCTGACGCGCTTTACAAATTCGTTTCCCGGGTATATAATATAGTTGTGGTATTGTCTGCTAAAGAGGAAGGAGGAACTGAATATGATGATTAATCCTATCGGATTTGGATATGGTTCCTTCGGGATGAGTGGAGCATCATCGGTTACAACCGGTGGTGAAGAGATACTTGGCACAGCCGGTGTAGGCGGAGCGCAGGGCGTAGGCGAAGCACAAGGAGTTCTTGGCAAGGTAGAGGAGCCTGACGCAAGACACGGTGGTGAATGTCAGACCTGTAAGAATCGTAAGTATCAGGATGGCTCTGACGAGATGGTTTCATTTAAGTCGGCATCACATATTGCGCCGGAAGCGGCAGCAGCCAGAGTCCGCGGTCATGAGGGTGAGCATGTATCCAATGCTTATAAGAAAGCATTCCAGGAGGGTGGCAAGGTAATTAATGCCAGTGTATCACTTCATACAGCAGTTTGTCCGGAATGCGGTAAGACTTATGTATCGGGTGGAGTTACCAATACCGTAATATCTACACCCAAGGAAGGTACAGATAACAAGAACCCTTATAATCAGAATAAGATGGCGGTGTCCCAAGCTAACTCGCCGGGATTGGTTTTTAATGCTAAGGGTTGACAATACATATTAATAGTAATATTATTAGTGATACAATTTAATAATCTTCGGGGCAGGGTGCAATTCCCGACCGGCGGTGATATTAAGGATAATCTTAAGCAAGTCCGCGAGCTTTTATAGCATGACTCGGTGCGAATCCGAGACCGACAGTACAGTCTGGATGATAGAAGAGTAGTTGATATGACATTATGCCTCGGATTTTTTTCCGAGGTTTTTTGTTGGATGCTTCCCGAAGCAAAATATTTCACAAAAGAGAGGTAACACAATGGGGACAGCAGTTAAATCAAAACCAATTTCAGCACGTAAGCTCGCTGTGACAGGAATGCTCAGCGCAGTTGCAATCGTACTTATGTATCTGGAGATTCCGATTCCTATCATGCCAAGCTTTATCAAGTTTGACTTCTCGGATCTGCCGGCACTTATCGGTTCATTTGCATTAGGCCCGGTGTGGGGAGTATTGATTGAGCTAATCAAGAACCTGTTGCATTTGGCTTTTTCGCAATCAATGTTTATCGGAGAATTGAGTAACTTCATATTGGGAGGCACCTTTGTCCTTGTTGCGGGTCTTGTCTACAATCG
>CAJOIL010000077.1 GCA_905234525.1 uncultured Lachnospiraceae bacterium
GGCGCATATTATTGCTGTTATATACCAACGCTTTTTTAATTTATTAAGGACATCAAAATGTGCAAATATAATT
The DNA here is from genome assembly GCA_905234525.1 of uncultured Lachnospiraceae bacterium. Classification (GTDB taxonomy): domain Bacteria; phylum Bacillota; class Clostridia; order Lachnospirales; family Lachnospiraceae; genus RUG191. The sequence continues at coordinate 74 of CAJOIL010000077.1, forward strand.
CCGATACTCATAAAGGGCAGCATCTCGGGTATTCTGCCAAGCATATAGCTTACAGCTTCGCTTTGGCCCATAAGCGCATTAACCATTACTTCCGCATACTGCATAACAATTCCTGTTATACCCAGCGCTGTATATATTATTATCTTAACAGTATCATTCTTAATTACTTTGCCGATGGCAAGATATATAGCTGTCAGCAAGAACAAATCGACGGTAAACCAAAGGGGCACATTGTAGTCAGCTCCACCGGTTACGAGCTCTATTCCCAAATCACTTATGCCGTGGATATATTCAGTAGAAAATATTTTGTCAAAAACTATAAGTGCTACAAAAAAGAATACAGACCAAAATATATGAGGAACCAAAAGTCGAATGCTTCTTTTCTTAAAGCCTTCACCTGAAAACACCTTTGTTCCGCAGAAATATGCGGCAATCATAAAGAATACCGGTACAGCCAAAAGCCTTGCATCAAAGACAAAAAAAGTAAGACCACCTGTAGGGTCGTCAGTAGTCCAACAATGAAATACCAACACCTCATATATCATCCATATTTTTAAAAGTGCAATGCCCGCGTTAAACTTCTTCATCTTATCCCTGTAACACACTACTTAACAACCAAATCCGTCATTAAGCCTGTCTTATTAATAATATCTCTTATGGCATCCTTCTGCATTTCTCCCGACTGACCGTAATGCACGCCATCTACGAATTGCTCCTTAGGATAGAAAATCACACTGTCAAAATAATCACCTGCAATATCCATATATCCGGAATTGATAAAGTCTTGCTTTTCCGCCTCCAGCTCTGCATGCTTTTCGTCGGTGTCGGCAAGCGGATCATGCATTAAATGAAGCGATATGCCCTTTTCATTACATAAATCTATAGTCTTCTGCAGATACAATTCAGATAACGGTGATAATCTGCCTTCTGTGGTCTCATACATCTTAGAGCAATCCTTACCCAATATTTTCTCATTGTATGCAATAATTGTATTAAGAACCAGCTTATGATTCATCTTAGAATTATAATACAGCTTAACAGCTAACGGATTAACGAAAAATACCGTATACTCATCAACAATCTCCTGCTTGGTAACATCCTCTAATTCATCATATACACCTGCCTCAATAAAAGGAACAACCGTATTCTGATATCCGCATTGCGGATCAATAACAGACTCCCAAGAATCCTTACTGAAGAACAGGTATACCTCCGATGCATTAGGATGACTGTCTGCAAATTGCTTTATCACCATATATTGTCCCGCCATGGTAAATGGTCTGGATGTACTTGCAATAAGATAATTATCGTTATATTCCTGCAGCTGTGTAAACATAAAATAGCTTACACTGTCTCCGACAATCAGCTTAGTATATTTGTTATCAGTCTCCTTAGCCGAATTAATTGCATCTATCTTCTGCGTCTCTTCCTTAGGCGTATATTCCTCACTGCTTGAAACAGTCGCAAAGAAATCATCAAAAACTCCACCGCATGACGACAGCACAATGCACAGACAACACAGTACCAATATTCCGGCCAAGAAAAGCGCAATTTTACCTATCAACTTGCCCATCTGTTACTCCTAAAACTGAAAATACAAAAATGCCGATGCACTTCTTCCGAATGTCTGCACTACACTGAAAATCAAAAACATAACTGTTGTCGCATATAACGCAAGTCTTGTCTTTGATGTCTTTGTTTTAAGAATATCGTTAAAATGCATATTCTTCTCATGCACAACATCTACAACAAGAAGTGCTATCATAGCAATAACAAGCCATATTATCTGTCCGAGCTGTAGGTTCTCAATACCCCAGCTTGACGGACTAACAAGCTGCGCGATTTGAGGATTGGTAAATATTTCTTTGAATATGAAGAACGATTCTCCCATGCTTGTTGCTCTGAAGAATATAAGTGACGCAACAAACAAGAAAAACGTTACTATTCTTTGTATTGTCTGATAGAATAAGCCTTCGGGGTCAATATGAATCTTCTTGGCACCCTTAGCATATAACGGGTCAACGTATTCTCCCACAATCTGGAACACGCCGTTAATACCGCCCCATGCCACATAGTGCCAGCTTGCACCATGCCATAGTCCGCTTACAAGGAATGTTACCATAAGGTTAAAATATCTTCGCAGCTTAGAGCATCTGCTTCCGCCCATTGAAATATACACATAATCTCTTAACCAATTGTTAAGACTTATATGCCATCTCTGCCACAGCTCCTTAATCGTCTTACTAAAGAACGGCTGTCTGAAGTTAGTCATAAGCTCAATGCCCAATACTCTTGCCGCTCCGATTGCAATATGCGAATAACCACCGAAATCGCAATAAATCTGAAAAGCGCAAAGTGCCGTTACAAAGAGTAAGACCGCTCCTCCGTAAGCAGTGTAATTTCCGTAAACCTTATCAACTATAATGGCAAGTGTATCTGCTATTACGAGCTTCTCAATAAAACCCCACATCATCATCTGTAGGCCTCTTACAACATTCTCTCTGTTAAATGAAGTGGGCTCCTGTAATTGCTTAAGCAGGTGATCCGACTTCTCGATAGGTCCGGCAACAAGCTGTGGGAAGAATGATACGAATAAAGCATATGTAATAAAATTCTTCTCTGCCGAAACCTTCTTCCTATATACATCAATAGTATATCCAAGTGCCTGGAAGGTATAGAACGATATACCGACAGGCAATATGATATCAAACGGCAATGAATAGCTTACATTGAACCATTCACAGAATTCACCGAGCAACCACTCAAAGTATTTAAAGAAAAACAGTATTCCGAGATTAGACAATAAACAAAGCGTCAATACCAGTCTTCGTATTGCAACCTTAGAGGATGCATCTATCCATCTTGCACAGAAGTATGTTACAACCGTTGAAAATGCAATCAGCAAACCATACTTGGCATTCCACGACATATAGAAGAAATAGCTGGCTACAAGAAGCCATATTTTCTTCATGCTCTTCGGAATCACAAAGTAGAGTATTACAACTACCGGAAAGAAAATTAAAAACGAAAATGAATTAAATAACATCTTACATCCTCTCTATAAATTAATATCCTGCAATAATCCTGTTACTCGTTGCATATCACGTATTACAGAATCATTAAGATCCTTGTCCCCTTTGAAATGCACATCATCTATGAAATCCTCTGCGGGATAATATAATATACTATTAAGATATAATTCAATAATATCTCTATTGGAATCATCCTCTACCTCGCGAAGCATTTCGCACTCTCTGTTGTATGCTTCAATTCGTTCACTGTTATATTCAGACGGGTCATGTATAAAATGAACAGCTACACCACGCTCATTACATAGTTTAAGTATATCGTTAAAATATTGATAAGCTAACGGCGACACTTCATTGTCTGTCTTAACAAACGGAACAGATACATCCTCTCCCAATATCTTAGAATGATATTCCAAAAGGAGATTCAGCGTTAGCTTTCTGATGAGCGATGACTTCATATATGCATCAACAAAGGTTTTATTCAAAAGCAAGCCGGGATATGCCTTATCGCAGTATTCCTTTGTATTCTCATCCAAATACTTATATGTATCCGTATATACAAGGGGAAGTATCAGACAATGATATCCGTATTGCGCATCCAATGTTGTCTCCCATGTATCCTTGCCGACAAAGACATATACCTCCTCTGCATCAGGATTATTGTCAAGAAATTCCTTGATTTGAATATAGAAGCCGGGGAACGAAAATGCTCTGTTGGTTCCCGCAAACAAATAAACATCATTCTTATCCTGAAGACGCTTAAACATAGTTGCACAAACACTGTCATCAACTATAAGCTTCTTATAGCCTGTACTGTATTTAACCTTGTCAATCTCTTCTATCTTGCCAAGCTCTTCGCTCGCATCATAATCATTACTGCATGTAAGCGTTCCTATAACCTGCTCTAAGGGAGAAACCACAACGGATACTCCGACAACACACACACACAGAACAGCTATTACCAGAAGAAATAATATGATTTTACCAAGTAGCTTCTTCACTTATTCCTCCTGTCCTTCGTTAGCACTGTAATGATACAAATACTTATCGATTACCGGTTCATATGAGCCCTTTTCTCTAAGTACGCTTTCCATATCATCTCTTGATTCATAATCAACCACATGTGTATATAAAATATATATATCCTTCTGCTTGCTTACATAATCAACATCTGCATCTGCTTGATGATCATACAGCATGCCTGTTCCGTACATTACATTATTGCATTTACCGATAGGCGCAACACCTTCGTAGCCTTCCTTATATTGATACACCGGTATAGCGGCATAGTACACGTATAATTGATCGTCAGCATCTAGATTCTCTTCTAAATATGTTATTGTATCATTAACCTCTTCGCCGTCCCTGTATGCTTCTCCCGAGAAATATCTTGCGAAGCCGTGGCCGAAATAAATCATTATAAACAGAATAATACCCGTCGTAATAACGAGATATTTCTCCTTAATAATTGCCTCGGTTATCCACACAAATGCGTATAACGACATAAGATAACAAATAGGGTCCATAAACAGAAACAGTCTGTCAGACATAGGGAAAAATCCAAGCGCTGATGCAACAAGTGTAATCACAACAGCTATTAATATGACATAGACATAAGGATTATTCTTTTTCTTAACTATATTAATAATAAGGGATGCTATTGAAAGAACCACAAGCACAAGCCACATTGCATTAAGACCACTTAACGCGAACTTCGATAAGTGATATGCTTTTTTTAACTGCTCAAGGCTTGTTATTATAAGGGGAAATTTGGAATCAACCCAGAAGTCACTGAGATTAGTTGCATCTATTGTGGGCTTAAGCCACACAAAATAAAGACACGCAAAGCTTACTACCGCACTTATTCCGATTGCGAGACCGCCTATTATTACCTTCTTGTCTTTTTTCACAATTCCCATAATAAACTCATAGGCAGCCACTCCTCCCGCAAAGAAAGCCACGGGGTTGGATGCCCAAATAAGAACTGCAATTATAATACAGGTAAAAATGATATTGAAGCTGCGCTCTTTATACAGATAATAGATAAGCAGTACGAGCATTACAGCAAGACAATCCAATATATACGGCTTAAACATATTGGAATACTCTAAAAGCATTGCCAAATTAGCCATGACAGCCGTTGCGGTAATCGGAAGCTTAATCTTGGTTGTATTCTTAACAAGTACGTAGAACACAAATATAAGTGCTACGTAACAAATTATGGAAAATAATCTAAAGACAAATTCACTGTTGCCGAAAAGCATTGTTAATAACTTAACAATCATTACATATATAACGGGAGCGCTTTGATTCCACTGAAGAGGTGCGTGTAATAATTCACCTAAGCTTTCCGTGTTAATCGATACCGCAAGCATAGCTTCATCGAGCCATAAAGTACGACCGACAATATTCATCCTGATGCTGCAGAATACACACAGCACAATAACAATTAAAGACAGGATTTCAAAAAAAGCTATTAATTTATTTGACTTGATCCTTTTTATAAGATTTTCCAACAAAAATCCCTCTCTTCGACAAAACAATATATATTACCACAGCCAATATCGTTATAATCGATATAATAAGAGATATAATTTGAACAAATGTATTGCCGTAATATACTCTCACTTCTCCGTCAACAGACAAATCATTAATTACCTGCACCTGTCCCGTATCAGACTCTGTAACCTGCAGGTCATATACTTGTCCGTTACTATCGGTAAGCTTAGCCTTATAGCCCTTGTAATAGGTAAGCGGACAAACGTAATCAGTAGCTGACGGAATCGTATTAAATATAACCTCTCCCGACTGCCTTGTGCACAAGACATCAGTGTTGCCGCTTCGTACCTTATCATCCGATGACCAGCTTAAATATACGTCATTGGCCTTAACCGGAAGCCATTCTCTTCCTTCGCCCACCTCGTATGTGGTAGTCATATCTATTGTATTAATATCAGTGTAAAAATCAGGCTTCTCCACTCTTGACATGGTAAACAGGTTCTCCCATGAACCGAATGCTATCGATAATGCAACAAAGACAATAACAATGCGTGTTATTATATTATTCATATCCTTGCTTATAGCGGCACTATCAATTATCATTAAAGAACCGACCGTCAATGCGAATATCGCATACGGATACCACCTAAAGGTAAATTGTATACTATTAAGGAAAGTATTGTTGCACAAATACCAAGGAATAATATTAGTTGTCACAATAAAAAGTGCTATACCTCCGAAATAAAAAGCATCAGACCAAGCATTTTTAACACGAGAATAAAACACTCTTACGCCCATCAATATTAAAAGCGGAATTCCTATTCCGACATATGCAATCATCTCAAAATATCCGTTTACAATAAATAATGTATACAGCGGCTGTGTATTATTGCCGACAAATGTCCACGGCGTATTAACTCCCATCTCCACAGACAAAAGCTGCTCTATCATAGGAAACAGGTAGAAGCCGACAATTAACAGCGTAAGTACGGCTGTAATTATTAGCTTAATATATTGATGACCTCTCTTAGAAAGCTGCTTACTTACGATATCACATATTATACCGACAATGAAAAATCCGGCAGTAACTATGCCTCCTATAAATGCCAATAGGGTGTGCGAAAGAATCATCCCGCCAAAGCCTATTCCAAGCAAATAGACCCTTTTACCGTCATTCTTAAAGAAATCATAAATTCCGGCAAACACAAGCGGCAAAAATATATATCCCAAATACTCACTTAATCCCGCTCTGCTCATAATGTTAGCAAGGTAGAATTGACTGAGCATAATCATATACGTTGCAACAACGGCTAATCTGAAGTCCTTAATTATTACCTTGGCTGAGTAATAGGTTGTAAATGTTGCAATTACCGTTATCAG
>CAJOIL010000078.1 GCA_905234525.1 uncultured Lachnospiraceae bacterium
CTCGAATATGCATTGATCTTGATATGCGTGAGCAAGGATGCAGACATCCTTCTCCTTCTTAAGCTTAATTATCTCTTCCTGGACCTCTTTTACTGTCATGATCTTTTTCCTTTCTGCTGTATTCTTGCTTATGCATCTTCGGACTGAGGACCTGCTAAGCGACATTTCGTCATGAGCGTGCAGGTCCTCGGTCCGAGGATGCCTGCTATGCTATATCGGCCGCATATTCTTCATACTAATATCCATAATCGGCGCAGAATGTGTTAGCGCCCCACTGGATATATAATCAACCCCTATACTTGTAAGCTTCTCAATATTCTCGCGTGTAACATTCCCTGAGCACTCAGTCTTGGCGCGACCATCAATAATCTCTATAGCCTGCTTCATTGTATCAACATCCATATTATCAAGCATAATAATATCGGCACCGGCTGCCGCCTGTCTCCACTTCAATCTTAATCATAAATGAAGCATAATCCCTTGCCATCTTAACTGCTTTGGTTATGCTGCCTGCTGCGCCTATATGATTATCCTTAAGCATTACACCATCACTTAGGTTATATCTATGATTAGTGCCACCGCCAACCTTAACAGCGTATTTCTCAAATATTCTTGCATTGGGCGTAGTCTTACGCGTGTCAAGAAGTGTTGTCTTACTTCCTTCCAATAGCTTAACAAGCTGATTGGTATAAGTAGCAATTCCGCTCATCCTCTGTAGGTAATTGAGTGCCACTCTCTCGCCTGACAAAAGAACTCTTATATCACCGGTTACAACTGCCATAAGCTGACCTGCCTTCACCTCATCGCCATCTGTAACCTTATACTCTATCTTAGTGCTTTCGTCGAGCAGTTGAAACACCCTTCCATAAACCTCGAGCCCACAAATTATACCATCTTCTTTACAGATCAAATCAACTGTTCCAAGCTTGCTTGTCGGCATTACAGCGTTAGTTGATACATCTTCACTCGTAATGTCTTCCTCTAATGCCATAAGTAAGTATTTATCTGCATTAAGCTTCATTGTAATGTCGTTCATTAAAGCCTCCGTTTAACTTATTAATTAGACTGATTGGCCTCTATCTTCTTACGTGCCATATCACGATATTCATCAAATACCTCTTCGAGGTTCTTATATTCATCAAAATCCACAAAATAACTTGAAAGACCGGTGTCGCCTCTTGCAACGATATTCTGTGATGCACGCTTTGCAAATACAAGCGCCTCCAGTAACGAATTACTCGCAAGACGATTCTTGCCGTGTACACCGTTACAAGCTGATTCACCAACCACATACAGCCCCTTCATTGATGACTCACTGTTAAGATCAACCGCAACTCCACCCATATGATAATGCTGTGCCGGTACTACAGGGATTGGTTCTATAAGTACGTCATAGCCTTCCTTCTTGCAACGCTCATATATATTGGGAAAATGATTAAGAATAGTTTGCTTACCGAGAGGTCTCATATCCTCTAATACATAATTGGTGCCGTCCTTTGCCATCTGCTCCCATATTGCCGCACTTACAACGTCTCTTGGCTGTAATTCATCCGTAAAACGATTACCGTTCTTATCAAGCAATATAGCACCTTCACCTCTTACCGATTCAGATATAAGAAATCTTCTGCCTCGCTCCTTAGTAAACAGTGTTGTAGGATGTATCTGTACATAATCAAGATTCTCTACCTTAATATTATGCTTTATAGCTATTGCGATTGCATCTCCCGTAATGTGTGGGAAATTCGTTGAATTGCGATAAAGACCTCCGATACCGCCACACGCAAGTATTACATCATTAGCCTCTATTACCGATAATTCACCGGAGTCATCGGCAACAACAATTCCTCCGCATACATTGCCCTCACACACAATATCTACCATTGTTGTGTATTCGTGGATTACTATATTATGTCGCTCCTTGACGCGACGATAAAGCGTCGAGGTTATCTCTCTTCCCGTCTCATCCTCATGAAACAGTATTCTTGGCTGAGAATGAGCACCCTCCTGCGTGTAGCACAGATTGCCTTCAGCATCTCTCTCGAAATCAACGCCAAATGATATAAGCTCATCTATGACTTCATTGGATGAGCGTATCATTACTTCTACTGCATCTTGCTTATTCTCATAGTGACCTGCTCTCATCGTATCTTCGAAGTAATCATCATAATCATCATCACCTCGAAGCATTGAGATTCCGCCTTGAGCAAGATATGAGTCGGACTCATCAACCTTCCTCTTAGTCACCATATGTATGTTAGTGTCATCAGGTAAGCTAAGCGCAGAATATAATCCTGCAGCACCTGTTCCTACTATTACTACATCACATCTAAGGTTCATCTTACCTTCTCCCACTTACTACCTTCCCGCACAAATTTGTATTTTATGTTAACGTACCTATTGTACTCTAAAAATGCTTGTTTTTCAACAATAACAACTATTTGTAATGCCCTTTGTACTTGCATTTAATCATAATACACTGCCCTGTATGTAATATCCTTCGGATTATCTAAAGTGACGCTCATCACCTTCTCATTTTCACCGTTCTTCTCGTGATTATCATTCTTATAATTATTATATACGGACATACACTCATTATCGGTGGTTGCCCAGCCCCAGCCGATTACATACATGTTGTTATCAAGGAATTGAACAGAGCCGCATGCCTGAGAAAACTTATTACTAAATCCTATACTTCTTACAAGGTCAAGCTTCCTATTCGGAATATCAAGCGTATATGTTCTGACTTCAGTCTGCTTGTCACGATTATTATTATCGAATACCGTAAATGTATTTTCATCAACCGTAAGATAGTGCTGCCCTGAAGTCTTCTGCAATTCGGTTAGTCCAAAGTCATCAGCCTTGCCTGACATTTTCCATATAATCTGATTATCGCTTCTTGTTCTGTCAAGGCACATAATTGTATCAAGATGTCTAAAGGAACAAACAAGATTACCTTCGTCATCAACACGCATGGCATTAAAATGATTAATATCGGGCGCATCGGTTGTAGCGTTAGCAAAGTCATTGGCATTAGGTGTTGCATCTGTTGCAACGATATCGTAAATCTCCGGATAATCTATACTCTTCCATTCCCATACAACCTCGCCGTCTTCAACCTCCTGTAAATATGAATAAATGACATTAGACCCATTAGGGTAACCCGGAATATTCTTGACATTATCCTTAATATACACAGAGCAAATATAGTGATCAAGGTCAAACATATAGAAATCATGACCGTCAATTCCCTGACCCTTATGTGTGACAGATGACTCTTCCGCCGTTATCCTCTTTACCTCATTAAAATTCTCATCTAATATTACTCGTTCACCGGGTGCATAGCCTGTGAGTCCGTAATCATCAAACTGACCGGTCTGATCATGATAGCTGTAATATGTCGTTCCGTTAATTACATGCTTCTTGAAATCCCACCATCCTGTCTTCGCACCCTCGTAAGGCTGCTCTTCATGCTTTGACCATACAATATTACCTTTGCCGTCAAGCATTATAAGGTTACGGCTAAATACGAAGGACAGAAAGAAATTACCCGGCAGGTTAGTCTCTCCTTCAACATTTATCTTGCAAAGACCATCTGCAACAACAGGGTTAGTCGTGCTTACTTGTAGCTTCTCTCCACAGCCCGACAAAAGACTTGCAATAAGAACCAGGCATAGTGATAGTGCTATTATTTTCTTTTTCATAATTATCCCCCACTAAATTATAGTCATCTCCTTTTCAATTTCTCCAATTCTTCTTCAAATTGTTCCATGTATTTACGATTGATACTAATCATCGTCCTTCTTTCTTCTTCTGTCCATCCATCATAGATTCTATTTTCAATTTCAATTATTTTCTCAACACTTTCGGCAGATAATTTTTTCCCTTCATCTGTAAGACCTACCTGCGTACTTCTTCCGTCAATTGCTTTTAATTCTATAATTCCTTCGCTTTCCATCTTTTTTATTGCGGAATTAATCGTAGTCTTACTTATTCCGGTTAAATTGTACATCATCTTTTGCGGGAAATAGCCTTCTACTCCGGACAGAATGTACAGAACATGAAAAGACGCATCTGACAGGCCATATTCCCTGGCTGCTTCATGATACAATATATCAATCTTTTCCCATATAATATTCATCTCTTGAAGCTTTACATCCATATTAGTTTACTTTCTTTCTCGCAAAATATACTTCCCTCGGTTTATTATAACTAAAGCCTTCCTTCTCAGCCGTACTGCTCTAATTTCATCAGATCCTTAAATTCTCTTTTCATATCCATGGCTCCTTTCATTACTTAAATAATTATCCTTAAAAAATGATTGCACTACTGCTATTCAACTCTTTCAACTGTTATTTGATCTATTCCATTCTCTGCAAGGACATCACGCATTGCCAAAACATATGCTTCACCATGAAATCCCTGATACCAGTCTATGTAGAAATACCCACCGACTTCCGTAACCTGAAGCATAATGCCTTTCTCCTGCATGGCATGGAAAGCACTCATGCGGATGCGGCTCCCGTATTCTCCCGTGCGAAGCGTTCCGAGATAGCTGACTCCTGCTCCGGCTTTCATATTTTTGCGCTGATCCATAACAAGTTTATTCAACGCACCATAAACAAACGCCTTCGTATAACCCTCACAGATTGAGCGATATATGCCAGCGGACTTCCTTATCCCTTCTTCCGTGGCAAATCCCAAAAGCGCGGCACGGTATTTTGCATTTAATTCATCATCTGTTTTTTCTGACAGCTCTTTGGGCTCAAAGCTATAATTAAAATGCACGACCTGATGCAAAAGCGAATTGGTATTTCCCATCACCTTACGAATGCTTACCGGTGCCATAAAGTCGAAGGGCAGGGTATTTTCGGGATGAACCCTTTGCAGAGCCTTAGCAAAGCATACATACAGCACGGACATTGGAGAACCCTTTACCGATTTCGCATATTTCATAAATTCCCTGGAAGGAACGCTGATGCAGAACCCCCTGCAATCCGCTTTCGGCACAAAAATACAGTCTTTAGGGCTCTCCGGTATCTCAAAGACCTGTTTTCCCATAAATGCGCCCATAGCTACACTCGGATCCTGCGGATCAGCCTGAATATACGCATCCGTCTCCTGCCCCTCTACAGCACCGTCCTTTTCTGTATGGACTCCATCCGGCACAGGATATTCGAGCGCATCCGTAATGCAGTAATAATGATAGAAAAAGGTCTCAAGCACGTACATGAAGCCTGTGCCGTCATAAGGTACATGATCTGCATAAATCCGAAGCGTATTGCCAAGATAACTCATCGTTATTGTATGGAAATTCGCCTCCGAAGTCGAGGGCTCGATCACCTCTCCCGTTTCCCGGATTACAAACGGCAGCGGATCTTTGGCAAACACCAGCCGACTTCGGCGGACTACCGTCGCATAGGTGATGTAAGGATAGACCTTTGTCGTCTTTTCCAAGGCTATTTTCAGTGCTTTGGGATCAATGCTTTCTGCAAAATCGAACCTATAGGTCATATAGAATACCTTATCCGTAGGATATGCCCCTCTTGCAAACATACCCGCCGTAACAGGACGTATTTCCTCCCATTCTTCCGTTCTGGGATCCCCGTTTATCCCGACTGCAAACTTATAGGTTCTCTCAAATCTGTCTTCATTTAAGGAAATGACCGTATCCCAGCCATTGCACTGTCCCGAGCACATGAAAGCATCGCAACGGGACAGAAGGTACAGGGCGTAAAAATAGTTGACCGTGGTATCCTCAAGCTTCCGGGCATAATCGTCGTTGGCGTTTTCCTTCTCGTATTCAGATATGATCTGTCCGTCTCTTAAATCACTCACTGATATCCTTCGCTGGGACAACGCGGCCATCTTCTTTCCGAATTCCTTCCTCATCTGTGCAAGGATATCGTCGTCTTCCGTTGCTAGGAATATCTTCTCGTATCCGTAATCCTTCATCCATTTGCGGATGAATGGTGCCATCTGTTCAACGTTAGCCATTTTTCTGGTCCCGGACAGCCCGGTTGCGACATAGTCGCTACCACGAATCAGCACGCCTAACGTCTTTTTGCCACCGAATACCGCATCATAGTATTCATCCATTTCTGATAAGAAAGAGGGAGCAATGATCGACCTGTCCATCATAGCCGGCATTGTCTGTAAGAATTTGGTCTTAATAAACATAACCACATCCGGCACCTGCAAAGTATTATCCACATTCGCATCCTCCGCCCACAGATTCGCAGAGAAATAACGCTCGACCATTTTTCTCGGATACTTGCCAAAATAATCCTTATCCGGAGCTGCGAATTTAAGTCCAAAATGGGCAAAGGCCATTTCGTAACGTTTGTAGAAAGAAAGAAGAGCACCAATCCCGGCTTTGTCATCGATTGGGAGCGTCATATACTTATACTGTGAAAATGACTTTCCGTTTAATATCCATTGCAGAAAAAAGATGTTGTGGAAAGCGTAAGTATTACTTATCCTATTGAAGTTATTATCCTCCAGCCCAACACGTATCTGCTCCTGTATGTAGAAACAGTCGTCCTCATATATATCCGTAGGCAGCTCTTCTGTGATATGGAGCCTCGGATTCTCGTCAATAAACCATAAAATCCGCTCATCCTTGCACCAGATTTCCATGTCCGTAAAGTTCAGAACAACCCTGCTGATGACAATCGTATACTCATTAAGCTCCTCGAATACCATCTTCTTTAACCCCTTAAAAAAATCAAGATAGAGGGTGTCCTTATCATTTTCATCATAGACAAGATACTTGGTCATATAGGGCGGTTTAACATATGCGGGATACGCATCCCGCGGCTCGATATCCTCGTCATTATCCCAGTAAACAATATCAAAATCCTCACCCCTGTCATTTTTTACATGAAAACGTGCTTTGCTCTCCGGATTTGTTTCAAGTGCCTCGTGAAAGAGATTGTCCGATAAGTTGAGCGTTTTTGCCTCTTCATATTCACTTACGTTTTCAATTTTAAACATCTGTCCACACCTTCCTTTCTTTCATAAAACATAACTCCTTTCAGCTAATCTGACTTGTTTGTATGCTCTTCGCAGTCTCTGTACGAAAAAAACAAAATTTATAACTTACTACGCATAACAATATCTTTTCCTATACCTGAAATTTGTTACTATAATAATACGAATTCGGATAATCTGCAAGTTTATTATACTCTCCGGAATACCTTGGTATCACCATCATGCTCTGTTTTTCTGATTGTGTTATTATCAAATGTGTAAGACTTAACGTCTCCGTCCCTCTCCTTGAAATGTTTTACTCCTTCTTCAAGTTCCTCTTTACATCAGGTTTCTATATAACATATCATTTGTTTTTGCGATTCCATTATCTATTTCTCGTCAGATCCGGCACCTCGATCAAGCTTCATGTTAATAGAGAATAAAAACTATTTTCAACTTTTTATCCCAGAGCCTTGTATTCCTCTTCCGACACAGGCTCCAGCCACTCGGCA
>CAJOIL010000079.1 GCA_905234525.1 uncultured Lachnospiraceae bacterium
CGCATTATCAGATAGGCAATCGGTTACATAATGCTTGGCGATTGTGGTAAGACCGGCAGCGATGAAGTCAATTGTGAGATCACAAGGGACTGTCTTTTCTTCCGGGTTCTTGCAACAACCAAAGCTTTCATAAAGCGACTCTTGCATGAGATAGATAATATTGTTTTTCTCAAGTAGTGCAATGAAGTCGCTTTTTTCTATAATAAAAGATGCGAACCCCCTACTCAATTCTTCAAGAGTAGGGCGTCCTGTACAATTGCATTCTTCTGTTGGGTTAAATGTGTATTCCTTCGATAGGATAAATGTAACGATATTCTCTTTTGATGAGAATAGAGAGTAAAATGTCTGGCGAGATACATTAGCTTCCTTACATATCTCGCTGACATTTATCTTGTCATAATCCTTTTTTTGTAATAATCCGTAGAACCCTTCTGCTATTGCTCGTTGTGAGCAAAGAGCGGTTTTGTTACATCCGTGATACATATCGAACCTTCCTAAAAACTAAAAAAGATTATAATATAAAACTTGACAGATGTCAAAGTTGATGATATTATTTACTTAAGTTAGACAGATGTAAAGGTTTGAAAGCGATGTGAATCGCTATATTTTTTACCACCGCATTAGCACCCAGCTAAGACAAGTGCTAACAATAAATAATTAAGGAGGCAACATATGATAGTAGTACCCGTATATAACAGGCAATTAATAGCAGAAGGCAATTTATATTTTCAGATTGATGAATGGAGAAATCTCGGCGGCAGAGCAGTACAGGGCGAGAAGGTCGTGCTCCTTCATATGAAGGATAAACAGAAACGAGACGAGATAACAGAGGATAATATTTATCCAATCGGTGTAGCCGGAGTTGTTAATAACATTAGCAGAGATGGTTACATCGTAGTAAAGGTTAATAATAGGGTTAATATTGATGAAGTGATAATTGATGCAAGGCATCACATAGAACTTAATATTTCACGGAGAATAGATACGGAGTCGGTTGACCCGAATTATGAGAAAGAACGACTTACACAGTTAAAAGGTGAAGCAAAGGAACTTGCATCTCGTTTTCAATATGCAGCATTTTTCAATATGCTTATTGATATTGCAAATAGTATAGGAGAACTGAATGCAATTCTTTCTCACTGGATGAACATTTCCAATGAAGATAAATACAATATCCTTAAGGAAGATAGTGCCGTCAAGAGAATGGAGATGATGGAACAGAACTTAGTTGAATTTATCGAAGTTACTAAGGTCACAACTGACGCAACAAGTGCCCAAGAGCAAGAATATAAGGATATGTATAAGGAGAGTGCCATTAAGAAGCAGATGGAGTATCTGCAGAAGGAACTTGATGAGATGCATCCGGAGAATCTTACCGATGTGCAGAAGTTCGAGAAAAAGATTGACGAAGCTGGCATGAATGAAGATGCCGAAAAGGAAGCTCGTAAAGTCTTAGACAGGCTTAAGCAAGAGGGTAAGAACTCCCCGGAGACAGGAATGCTTTATGATTATCTGGATTTTGTTACAGGGCTTTCTTGGAAGAAGCAGGAGACAGAGCATATAGACTTAAGAGAAGCAGAGAGGATATTAGACGAGGAGCATTATGGCTTAGATAAAGTTAAGAAGAGGATTATCCAGCAGATTGCCGTTATGAATCTTAAGAAAGAGCAGTCCGGTTCTATATTGCTTTTCGTTGGTGCTCCCGGTACAGGTAAGACAAGTATTGGTAAGTCGATTGCTAAGAGCCTTGGTCGTGAATACGCAAGAGTGAGTCTCGGAGGCAGTCGTGACGAGGCAGATATAAGAGGTCATCGTCGTACATATATCGGTGCAATGCCCGGGCGTATTATGGATGGAATAAGTAAAAGCGGAGTATCTAATCCCGTCATGGTACTTGACGAGATAGATAAGCTTGCCATGTCTTATAACGGAGATCCGGCGAGTGCACTTCTTGAAGTGTTAGATCCGGAACAGAATAGCACATTTACCGATCATTATATGAATGTGCCATACGATCTGTCAGATGTATTCTTCATATGTACCGCTAACAGTACAGATACTATTCCGCAACCTCTTCTTGATAGGATGGAGGTAATTAACTTCACAGGTTATACGCCGGCTGAGAAATTAAAGATTGCAAGACAGCATTTGCTTCCCAAATCTATGGAATCAATGGGTGTTAGTGAAAAGGATATTGCAGTATCAGATGAAGTGTTAGAGACAATTATTGAGGATTACACCAGAGAAGCCGGCGTTAGGGGGCTGCGTAAGAGAATAGATACATTATGCAGAGGTGCAGCAGTTATGATTTCCCGTGGCGGTGATAGTAAGATTGAGATTACCAAGGAGCATCTCAGGGGTGAACTTGATATGCGTCCTGTTCATAGGGAAAATGTGCCTGATAAACAAAAGCCCGGTGTGGTAACCGGTATGGCTTGGACCTCGGTTGGCGGTGAGATATTGTATATTGAGACAGTCTTAATCAAGGGAAAAGGTGATATAATAATAACAGGTAAGCTCGGCGATGTAATGAAGGAATCAGCACAGATTGCAGTTAGTCTTGTTAAGTCGATCTTTCCGGATAAAGCAGAATTATTTGAAGAAAATGATCTTCATATTCATGTGCCCGATGGCGCAGTACCTAAAGACGGACCTTCAGCCGGAATTACGATGACAACAGCAATATCGTCTCTCGTGACAGAAAGAGACGTGGATCCTCATATAGCAATGACAGGAGAGGTGTCGCTTCGAGGACTTGTAATGCCGATAGGCGGTCTTCCGGAGAAGCTTATGGCAGCACTGCGAAGTGGGGTTACGACAGCGTTCATCCCCGTTGAGAATGAAGATGACCTGGTAGATGTAGCAGATGAAGTTAAGGATAATCTTGATATTATTCCTGTGACAAGCGTAGAGGAAGTGCTGAGAAGGACAGGCGTAGCTGATGTCAAGTGGAGAGAAGCAGTATAAATGATTAAGAGAACAAATGGCGTCGCAAATTTGCGGCGTCATTTTTGTTATTCTCAAAACTAATATTGATACGGTGTCAGAATGATGATATATTATATATACTGACACGGTGTTAGAAGAAAGGAGTCTACAGATGAAGAGAATAAAAGTAGTCCTAAGTATGTATTAAGGAGGAGTAATATGAGTTCATTCAAAGATTTAAGAATCGTAGATAATTTTTACCAGACATCATCTTTTTTTCCGATGCCTACAGTGTGTATTAGCACTATTAATCCGGATGGGAGCCTTAACATAGGCTCTTATTCGCTTTGCCGCAGATAGATGCGATGATAAGATCAAGTTTACTGACGATGCCCTAAAGAATTTTGTTAAGGTTCCTCGTCCATTCTTAAAGACAGTGCTTAACGGCTGTATCGCTTGGGCAAAGGAGAATGATGTTGAATTAATTACAGACGAACATGTCAAGATAATTAACGATAAGCGTAGGCAGGAGAAAGAGAAGTAAGCTTTATGGGTAAAGAAAAAAAGAAGGACAAGAATTAAAGGGCATCATTAATAACGTAACCGCATTTATCGACAGTCGAATTTTCACAGCTGGTCTTGTGATATTTCTCGGAATCAGACTTCTGATAGATCCGGCAAGTGCACCGAGTAAGACTGCATGGGGCATAGGACTTGTTATGATTATTGCAGCAGGTTCAATTCTCATTGAAATAATTGCTGAGAAGGGCTTTAATCGTAAGAATCTACCTTCCATTATTGAGGCTTTTATATTCTTGGCACTTGGTGTGTTGATGATTATATTCTCCGAGCCGTTTGGAGCGCTTATGGAACGAATAGTTTGGATTGCTGTTATTATTAACAGTATATCTAACTTGTTTTGTCTTGTTGATTATAAGGACTCCAGAAGAAAACGCGAAGAAAGGTCTGAGAAACGCGAAGAGAGGGAGGATAAGAGATATGTCTCTTCTAAAGTTAATGAATCCATTAAAGAAGATTTCATTAAGTATAATGGCGAATTAATAAACGCTGCAGAGCATGTGAAAAAGAAAGCCGATGCCACATTGTGGGGGCAAATTATCCTTGATGTTGCCTTTATAATTGTGGCGCTTACAGTACTTATTATCGGTAATACAGTCAGCGCACCTATTTACTTTATATCAGCAATAATATTAATAATTTCGGGCCTTAATGACGTGGCGTTTGTCATTCGTGAGTACAAGGACAAGAAAGCGAAAGAAGATTCGTACCTATAGCTTCAAAATCATATCCGTTCTCATCAAGATTTATCTTGAGAACAACACCTATATCAGTATTTATTTGTGCACGTTGATAA
Organism: uncultured Lachnospiraceae bacterium; assembly: GCA_905234525.1. Taxonomy (GTDB): domain Bacteria; phylum Bacillota; class Clostridia; order Lachnospirales; family Lachnospiraceae; genus RUG191. Next base: position 4,304 of record CAJOIL010000079.1, read on the forward strand.
TCTGTATCATATATGAAATTACCGAGAGATTTGTCGAAACCGATATCGCCTGTAAATGTCAAAGATAATTTGTTGTCTGTCATTGATTGCCCTCCCGATTTACAATGTTAACAATCAGATTATATCATATATTATAAGCCTTTTTTCTCTTTTTTTATGGCATGGTATGTAGTATAATTTTCTCAATGAACATAGAAAAATGTGGAAGGTTTATGGGTGTTTTAAGAACAATTATTATAGGTGTTTTAGCATTTGCTGTTACATTTTTTGCCGGAAATATATACGACTTTCTTACCGATAATACGAAATATAATGAGTTAGGAGATCTTGTATCTTTTTCTTACAGTCCCGGTTACAGTGATATGAATGGAGCGAGCCACATCGAAACACTAAAGTATGATGATTCATTTGGCTGGGTATATGTGGAAGAGGACAGAGAGGGCTATCAAATCTCAGAATATCAAGATTATAAGAAAGCGGATAGGAAACTGATAGATAAGACCGATAAGATGTTTCGCTCTCTAAAGGGTGAGAAGATATCAGAGACTCTTGAAAATAGAAGAGAAGACGTTGACTTGTCATTTTTTTGATTTTATGGTACTATTTGTTTTTTGGTTATGTAATGAAGTAAGACAGAAGTGTTGAAAGGACTTATAAATGGCAAAGTATTACGAGTCACAGGCTTTTGAGCCTGTTGTGCAGAATCTCCCCAAGATGCTTGATTTTGTGGAGGCACGGCTCGATGAGATGAAGCTGGACAGTAAGGAAAAGATTAAGTATCGATTCTGGCTGGAGGATATGCTAAATGCAGTAATTCAGCACGCAGAGGGTGATATCAAGATCAGAATCGTTCGTGCCTTTAGGAAGGCTAGAATTTCAGTTTCCTGCAAGGGAAGCCAAATGGACGTCAAAGAATACATGTCATCGTTTTTCTCCGAAACTCTTGATGGTCCTGAGTCGTCGTTTATCATCAATAGCTACCTTAAGCATTGCGAGGATGATCTTAAGGTTTCCTATAGATACGGATACAATGTTGTTTCTCTTATTGTATCTAAGAAAAAGCTTAATAAGTTCGTGGTGTCACTTCTTGCCATGCTGACGGGAGTTCTCGCGGGTGTCATTATAAAGCTGTTGTGTAGCGAAGATGTGGCTACATTTATGGCGACTAACGTCTTTGGCCTTGGTACGTCGCTATTTTTAAGAGCAATCAAGATGATTATTGCGTTCTTGGTATTTTTCTCTATTGCTTCGGCAATTTCGGAATTCAAGGATTTGAAGGAGCTCGGTAAGGTGCTGGGTACAGTACTGTTATTATTCTTCGGCACTTCCATCATTTCAACCTTCGTTTCCTACGGAACATTTTCACTTATTCCGGTAGGGGACACAGCATTACAAATGGCGGCAGACAGTACTATGAAGATTGATGCCATGAAGCAGCCATCATCAGTTGGTGAGGCGATTCTGGGAATTATTCCGGAGAACTACTTAAAGGCATTTCTTGATGTCGATATGATACAGCTTTTGTTCATCGCAATTCTTACCGGTATTGTTGTGGGAAGAATGGGACGTCATGGCGCTATGCTCAGCAATGCGCTTTCTGCTATGGATGAAATGTTCCAGGGAATTATCGTTCTAATCGTGAAGCTGATGCCGGTATGTATCTTTTGTTCCATGGCTTCAATGGTCTTGAAGCTGGATTTCAAGGATATATTGCTTTTAGCCGGATGGATGGGACTTGTGTACTTGTGCGATATCATCGTGATAGTATTTTTGTTGCTTCTCGTTTGGATAGGTGCCAAGAGGTCGCCCATTAGCTACATTAAGGAAGTGGGGCCGCTCATGATGTCAAGCTTTGTCATGGCATCCAGCAACGCCGTAATGCCACTTACAATCGAGACCTGCAGGGATAAATTAAAGATTTCGCCTAAGCTCTATTCATTTTCAATTCCGCTGGGAATCGTTGCCAACAAGGACGGTAGTTGTGTGACATTGATGATTAGTACGCTGTTCTTAGCTAACGTCTTTGACGTGCCGATTGATGGTGGACTGCTGGTTACTTTGTTCTTCTTGGTGTTCATGCTTTCCATTGCAGCACCGGCGGTTTCCGGAGGATTGCTTCTTGTGTTGGCAGTAATCCTTCCGTCCATAGGCATTCCCGTAGTGGGCGTATCAATCCTTATTGGTTTGTACTTCTTAGTGGCTATGGTGGATACGATGACGAATGTATTCAGCACCGTTTCGTTGACATACGTGGTGGACAAAATAATGAAGAAGAAGCCTGAGGCAGGGGCGAGATTAGAAAGTAAATAAAGGGAAATATATTATTATGAAGATAGAATTGGAGAATAATATTACAACAGTTGAACAGTTGAGTGACGCTTTGAAGCTAACGGACGCAGAGAAGGAGAAATGTGCGGAGATTATTGCAAAGTATCCGATGATGATTACTCCGTATTATTTTTCGTTAATAGACCCTAACGACCCTAACGATCCGATTAGGAAAATGTGCGTTCCATCCGAGGCAGAGCTCTTTGAGGAGGGTAGCTTTGACACAAGCGGAGAGGGTAGCAATACCATGCAGGCGGGAGTACAGCATAAGTACACACAGACTGCGCTTATCCTTTCTACCAACATTTGCTCTATGTACTGTCGTCACTGCTTCCGTAAGAGACTGGTGGGTCTTTCGGATACAGAGCTTAATAAGCAGGTTGATGAGGCATCCGCTTATGTGCGTAATCATCCGGAGATTACTAATGTGCTTGTTTCCGGAGGAGATTCCATGATGAACTCCAATGCCATCATTGCCTGCTACATGGAGGAGCTGTGCAATATTCCGACTCTTGACTTCGTCCGATTCGGATCTCGCGTGCCGGTTGTCTATCCCATGAGAATCTATGAGGATGAAGAGTTGCTTGATTTGTTTGCTAAATACTCTAAGATTAAGCCATTGTACTTTGTAACTCAGTTCAATCATCCGAGAGAGATAACCGAAGAATCGGCTCGTGCTGTTAAGGCATTACAGGAAAGGGGAGTTCAGGTAAGGAATCAAACCGTGCTTCTACATGGTGTGAACGATGACCCTGATGTTTTAGGAGAACTGATTCGTGCATTGACACGCATTGAGGTGGTTCCTTATTACATCTTCCAGTGTCGACCGGTAAGAGGGGTTAAGGGGCATTTTCAGGTTCCTCTACATAAGGGAGTTGAAATCATCCATAAAGCAGAGGCAAAACAGAATGGCTTCGGAAGGTCTGTTCACTACGCTATGAGTCATCCACGAGGAAAGATCGAGATATTGGGTGAACAGGAAGAAGGGAAGATGTTGTTTAAGTTCCATCAGAACAAATATCCGGAGGATGCTTTTAGGCTCTTTAGCGCAGACATTAATGAAGATTCTACATGGCTCGATGATGAGTTGAATGCGATATAGTTGAAAATTATAATGCCACTATTGTCGGAGAATATTCGTTTCCATAAAGCTTTCATAGATTCCCCCTCATCTACAACAATCCATTCAATGTTATCATAGTTTGCCACACCGTTTTGTCTATGTCAATTATGAGTCTTAGAGAAATTATTTGTTGTCATGTGACATATGTGTTATTATAATCTAGTTGTGTTTGGTATAACAGATTGTTAATAGAGGGGAGAAATATAAAAGCAATGAATAATCAGAACAAAGCTAAGAAAACAATGGGTTATCTTATTATACTATTTGTATTGCTGACAGCGATATATATAGTTGATGAGATAGCATCTAATATTACAGCGACGATGCAGCCATACGTTATTATAGATTTATTTGATATACCGGGAGGCTCGGTATTATCGGAAGAGTATGCATCTGCGGTTGGAGTATTTACGGCGATATCAATGGTGTCTTATGTGTTTATGCTAATAGCACCATTCTATAAGGCACTTGCGGATAAGTTCGGACGTAAGCCGTTTCTTATTCTTAATACAGCCATTATGGCGGTAGGTATGCTTATATGTATGATAGCACCTAACTACATCATTTACATCATCGGTGTCCTTGTAATTACATTTGTAAGGTCAAATGATATGCAGGTTATGTATATTATCGAGACGGCACCCGATAAGCACAGAGCGAAGCTTTGTAACTTAACTAAAGCCATCGGTTTATTCAGCGTGTCGCTTATTGGTCTTTTCAGGCAAATGTTTTACACAGACGAAGACCCCGGCTCTTGGAGAATGGTATTCTTAATTCCGGCAGTATTCGGTATTGCTGTTGCGATTATATGTATGCCTATTGTTAAGGAGACACCTGTATTCCTTAAGAAGAAGGCAGATAAGGAAGCGGGAATAGCGGCTGAAGAGGTTAAGGAGGATAATGAAACTGTTATCGAAGCCAAAGACGGTAAGTCAAGAGGTGGAGTAATTAATGCTTTTAAATATATATTCAAGGATAAGCAGGTTCGTAAGATTATGATTGCCGCAATGGCATTTGCGCTTGTTACGGGTATTACATCATATTATGCAACCGTTCTTGAAGCTTCTGAAAGCAATGGTATGATTACAGACAGTATGATATCAACAGTGCTTGTTATATTCCCGTTTGTTAACGGAATATTTACTCTTTTGTGCGGATTCTTGTCTGATGCGCTCGGAAGGAAGAAGGCTTGCTTCGTATTTTCAGCTATTGCTATGTTGGGTCTTATAATGTTCGTTGCAGGTACATGGCTCGGATGGAGTGAGATTATTATAGGAATCGGTTGGGGTATGTTCATCGGAACGTTGTGGTCTATTACCGATACACTAGTACTTGTAATGCCATCGGAAGCAACGCCGACTGATATGAGAGCATCCGTGCTTGGAGTTATGAGCTTACTTCTTTCGGCAGGAATGGCCATATCAGTAATCATATTTACAGTTGCAATGAATGTATTTGGTACAGGTATGCTTGGTGTTGTTGCGCTATGTATTTGTATTCCGCTGACAATCATTGCATGTATCTTGCTTGCCAAGGTTAAGGAGACTCGCGGTAATGACCTTAATGCAGGTTAATGGCGTGAGTAATAATCATTCATATCCTTTTTGATTGTACTTATATCATATAGAGGTAAGTAATCACTGACTGACGATGCGTTCTCTCTTACAAGTGTGTAATCAAGAGGGACACCATCGTCAATTCTTTCATAATTGTTATTGGTAAATGTATTTTGTCCCGATACCTGAATAGGTACTCCGTAAGGATTCAAGTGGAATATCAGATCACATGTTCCACCGTTAGAGCGTTCTCCGAGTACGGGGATTCCATTATCGTGGAGTACGGCAGGAAGAATGTTGGCACAGGAATAGCTTATACCGCTTGTAAGTATGGCAAGCTTAAGATTGCCGATATAATTATCATTATCCCATGTGTCATCATATTCCTCATCCAGATTCTTATCTACCAATGCCTGAATGGATAGCTTGTTGCCTGTAAGAGCGGATGTTCCCGGTGCAGTCTTTTGGCTTGTTAACACATTTATCAGCCATACAAGCGTAGACAAAGAGCCACCGCCGTTATGCGTAACGTCAATGACAAGATTCTTGATGTTATGGCCATTGGCATAGTTAAGCGTCCACATCATGGGCTCGAATACATCGGGGCTGAATTGGTCGAATGACAGTATAAGTGTATCATTATTGCTATAAAGGGTCATATTACCTTCATCCCAGCTTTTTTGCTTCGAATATTGATTAAGTGCCTGATGTCTTGCAGTGGCAATAATCGGATAAAGGCTTATGTATTTTGTTCTTTGCTTATACCAATCCTTGTTTTTTGTTGAATCATATAAGTTCATTGCATTAGCGATGGTTGCATTGTTTATTATCTGGCCTTTATCGTGCTCCTTGTTTAGCTTCGCATATTCTTTACTCACATTAGAATTGTCATACTCTTGCATTAACCCTGTGTATCCTGAGGCAGGCGATGAATGACCGCCATCTTCTAAGTATAATTCCAACAATCTGAGTCCGTAGTAGTATTCCAATACGTTATTTGATTTGAGAAGCTCTCTGATTGTTCTTGTAGTATCATCATATGTCTCTAATGCTTTATCGAAGCCGTCTCTTGCAATTGCCTCTGAGAAATAGCATTTCTCGGGTCTGCCGTATATGTTATCCATCATAAAGCATAGCTCATTGTAATTAAGCTCGATTAGAGATGCATCCATAGCAGTATCTAATAGCTTTTCCTGATTTATCCAAGTATAGGGAGAGTATGTTTCTGTGAAATATATGTCACCATTATAGTACAATGCGCCCTCATAGGTTGTTTCAACAAGTAGATTTGCAGAGCTCACGGGCATATAAACTTTACCTTCTTCTTCAATTATATCAATGTTATATTTGCCGAAATCGAAGGTATACGGCGCTTGTTCAGATTTACCGGCAACCACATAGTCTTTAGTTGCGATGGTGTCGTTGTTATCTACATTTTTGAGTGGGCAAGCAATGAAATCCTCATACCTGTCAAATGTTACCGTGTTATTATCGGCATTGAAGACAGCAGAACCGTTTGAGCCCGTAGTAGTAAAATCGCTGTCAAATATATTTTCAAAGTAATCCTGCATGTTGATATACGGGATATTTAATCCGTCGATGAAAAGTACATCAAGAGTTGTTATTTCACCATTATATAGGTATGCTTTAAGATAGTAAGAAGTATAACCTGACTCAGCCTTCCTGCCCGGTAAAAGGGTGCATGAAGTAAGAGATATGGTTAAACTAATAATCAGAAATGTACATATTATTCGGTTGGCAATAGCTTTACCCTTCATAATCATCCTCGCTTTTTCAACATTTTAATAATTATATATTTATGGCTTTTTAAAGTCAAAGCATATGAGACTTATTTTTATACAATATTTAGTGTGAACATTGTCAATTTTATGTTATAATGTACAAGGTTATGTTTTTTGACATTTGATTAATGATAATAATATGTACTCGAGGAGGATTATTATGTACGACGAATACGATGATGTATATGGTACAACTGAGGACTCATACGCAAGTTCCGATCAGAACGATTCATATGCCGGCTCCGGTAACCCGGATCCTTACGGCGGATCGGGTAATGCTGACTCATACGGTAGTCACGGCAATCCGGATCCTTACGGTGGGCCAAGTGGTGGCGACCCCTATGGCGGACCGAATGGTGGCGATTCATATGGTGGCCACGGCAATGCTGATCCATACGGCGGTCCGGGTGGTGGTGACCCATACGGCGGTACAGGTGGTGGTGGATACGGCGCACCTAACGCAAGACCACAGATGAACGGTGGAGCACGCCCCGGTCAATTCGGTGGAATGAACAACGGTTACGGCTATGAGGCACCTAATATGAATAACGGTTACGGCTACGAAGCACCCGGCATGAATCCGGGTTATGGCTATCAGGCTCCGATGGGACAACAAGGTCAGGATATGAATAGAGAGATAGAGCGTATGATTCAATCTGTTAATGCATCTATTTCTGCTATTAATCAGAGACTTAATCAGCAGGATGCTACATTGTCTAATATCGAATCAAGAATCGGAGCACAGGATGGTACATTAAGCGGAATTGATTCAAGACTTAATTCTCAGACAGGCACACTTACCGGTATCGAGAGTAGACTTACTCAGCAGGACGGTACACTTGCAACTATTTCAAGCAGTTTAAGCACTGGCGTTGAAGGTGGTGCTGCACCGGCATCAGGCGAATTAACGGAACAGCTTGATGCAATTAAGGGTGACATCAGTAAGCTAAGCTCTGATACAGGCGCCATGAAGGAAGAATTATCAGAGAAGATTCACTCTGAGAATGTTAAGGTATATCGTAACCTTAATGACGTACTCAAGGAGAATGATAAGGGCGAAGATAATAAGAATGAGATTATTAAGAGGATTAAGGGTGTTAAGACATCGGCTAATTTAGCTCTTATTTTCGGTATATTTGATTTTGCGGGTATTGGTGCAATTGTATATCTTATGCTTAAGATGACAGGAATGATTTAATATATGAGTAATAATAAGGACGTTTGGGTAGTGGGACATAAGAATCCTGATACGGATTCTATATGTTCCGCTATCGCATATGCTAACTTTAAGAATTTAACATCAGAAGGTAATTACATACCTAAGAAGGCAGGCGAGATTAACAACGAGACTGCCTTTGTTCTTGATTATTTTGGAGTTGATGTTCCCGAGACTGCGTACTCTGTAGGTACACAGATTAAGGATGTTGATATTCGTCATAACAAGGGCATTGATTCACACATGTCGCTTAAGAAGGCATGGGAGATGATGAGTGAATTAGATGTAGTTACACTTCCCATTATTGATGCAAATGACAGAGTTGAGGGTATTATTGTTAACGGTGATATCGCATACTCTTATATGAATGTTATTGATAACAGAGTATTATCTCGCGCCAGAACTCAGTATAAGAATATTATTGAGACTCTTAACGGCAACATGGTATGTGGTAATGAACATGCATATTTTGTTAAGGGTAAGGTGACTGTTGCATCGGGTTCCATAGAGACGATTAAGAGTGAGATAGATGAAGATGACTTAATTATCAGTGGTAACATTAAGGAGCGTCAGCTTATTGCACTTGATCAGAATCCCAGCTGTATGATAGTTTGCTGTGCTACTCACATCGATGATGAAGTGGTTGATAAGGCAATGAGCATGGAGGTTGTACTTATTTCTACCGAGTATGACACATTTACAACCGCACGTCTTATTAATCAGAGTATGCCTGTGAAGTATTTCATGACGAAGAACAATCTTGTCATGTTTGAAGAGAATGATTACATTGATGAAGTTAAAGATGTAGTCAGTCGTATCAGACACAGAGACTTTCCGGTTATAGATGAACAGTTTAAGTACGTGGGTATGTTCTCGAGACGTCACTTGATGGGACGTGGTCGCAAGCAGATAATACTTGTAGACCATAATGAGAAGTCTCAAGCAGTAGATGGTATTGATGAGGCGGAGATACTTGAGATAATAGACCATCACAAGCTGGGCTCGCTCGAGACAATCACACCGATTGTATTTCGTAATTATCCGCTTGGATGCACATCAACTATTATTTATAAATTATATAAATCATACAATGTCCCTGTAGGACGTGAGATGGCGGGTCTTATGTGTAGCGCCATTCTCAGTGATACGCTGATGTTTCGTTCGCCTACATGTACAGACCTCGATAAGCAAATGGCTACGGAGTTGGCGGCTATAGCAGATATAGATATAGAGCAGTATGCCTTGTCAATGTTTGAGGCCGGATCGGATTTTGGTGAGAAGTCCATAGAAGAGATATTCTATACTGATTTCAAGACATTTAATTCAGGTGATATTAAGTTCGGAGTATCACAGGTAAGTGCCGTAACGGATAATCTCTTAAGTCAAGTTAAGTCAGAGATAGCACCCGCAATGAAGAAGGCAATGCAAGAAAAGCGACTTGATCTCGTATTCGTTATGCTTACTAATATAATGGACCAACGTACTCGCCTTATCCATATCGGCGATATCAACATGGACTATGTTAAGGATTCCTTTCCGGATAGCACCTTTGACGGAGAAGACCTCGTATTAAACGACGTTGTCTCTCGCAAGAAGCAATTAATCCCCGGGCTAATGGAAGCATTTATAATGCAAGAGAATAACTAAATAGGAATTTAAGATACAAGTACCTCTGTTCCAACCGGACTTCGTCCAACGTTTTCACAGAGGTCTTGTCTCTTAAATTCCGTAGAATAATTATTAAAGGAGAAAAGATATGACAGACACAGATAAGAAAGCATTGGAATTGCATAGACAGTGGAAGGGCAAGATTGATACGACTGCAAAGGCAGCCGTTAAGACGAGAGAGGACTTGGCGATTGCTTATACGCCGGGAGTTGCGGCACCATGCAGAGAGATACATGACAATAGGGAAGAAGTGTATACGTATACGATTAAGCAGAATACTGTAGCGGTTGTATCAGACGGTAGTGCTGTACTTGGTCTCGGTAATATCGGCCCTGAAGCGGCAATGCCCGTTATGGAAGGAAAGTGCGTTCTCTTTAAGGAATTCGGAGGTGTTAACGCATTTCCAATATGCTTAGACACACAAGATACGGAAGAGATTATCGCTACAGTTAAAGCGATTGCGCCCACATTCGGTGGCATTAACCTAGAGGATATCTCAGCACCCAGATGCTTCGAGATAGAGACAAGGCTTAAGGAAGAATTGGATATTCCCGTATTCCATGATGATCAGCACGGTACGGCAATTGTTGTATTGTCGGGTCTTATTAATGCGCTTAAGTTAACAGGTAAGGACAAGGCTGAGTGCAAGATTGTAATTAGCGGAGCAGGATCTGCCGGAGTTGCAATTACTAATTTGCTGCTTAGATATGGATTTAAGGATATTATATTATGTAACAGTAAGGGAATCGTAAGCAAGGATTCTCCCAGACTTAATTGGATGCAAGAGAAGATGCTTGATGTTACTAATCCGAGAGGCTTATCGGGAAGTCTTGCTGATGCTATGGTTGGTACTGATATATTTATCGGTGTATCTGCTCCGGGTATTGTTACGGAAGATATGGTTAAGTCCATGAACGACGATCCTATTATTTTCTCGCTTGCCAATCCGATACCGGAGATTATGCCTGATGTTGCTAAGAAGGCAGGTGCCAGAATTGTTGCAACAGGCAGAAGTGATTTCCCTAATCAGATTAATAACGTAGTTGCATTCCCGGGTATTTTCAAAGGAGCATTAGAGGGAAGAGCAAGTGCAATTACAGAAGATATGAAGCTTGCGGCAGCGAAGGCATTAGCTTCGCTTGTGTCAGATGATGTATTATCGGAAGACTTCATTATGCCGGAAGCATTTGATCCGAGAGCATCCGAGGTTGTTGCAGAAGAAGTTAAGAAGTTGATTTGATATGGCTGATGTTGATTTTACATACAAGATAATAGTGTTAAGATTACTTGATAAGGCTTCTTCGCCTATAAGTAATTCGAAGCTGGCGGACTTCTTTGTTGAGAACGGTTATACCGATTATTTCAGTGCGCAGACAGCTATTAGTGATATCGTAGAGTCTGATATGGTTAATGTTATTAAGACTCACGGCACGACAAGCTACACTCTTAACGAGGAAGGACGCAATTCACTATCATTATTTATGGATAAGATTACCGAGGATATTGATTCGGACATCGATTCTTATTACAAGAATAATGAGATTAGTATTAAGCAAGAGCAATCGGTAAGCTCTTCGTATTACGCCATATCGCCTAAGGGATATCGCGTAACCTGCCAGATTAAGGATAGTAAGCTTTCATCCGTCCTCTACGAGGTTAACACAGTTGTAATGAGCGAGGCGCAGGCAGAGGCTATCTGCAATAATTGGAAGGCTAAGTACGAGGAGATGTACTTTCATTTTTTAGACGAGTTAACCAAGTGATACAAGACTGATTAGATTTTAATTACGAACTATTGTCAGCATATATTTTTTAGACGAGCTAACTAAGTGATACAAGAC
>CAJOIL010000080.1 GCA_905234525.1 uncultured Lachnospiraceae bacterium
CGAACAGAAGTTCGCAGAAGGAGAGAATTATGGCAAGAGAAGATAAGCTTAAGGCCCTTGAGGCAGCAATACTACAGATTGAGAAGCAATATGGTAAGGGTTCGGTTATGAAGCTCGGTGATACATCATCAGCTATGAAGGTCGAGACGATACCGACAGGTTCGATAAGTCTTGATATCGCATTAGGACAGGGTGGCTTACCTAAGGGTAGAATAATTGAGATATACGGACCGGAATCATCAGGTAAGACAACGGTAGCTTTACATGCTGTTTCAGAGGTACAGAAGCGTGGTGGTATTGCAGGTTTTATTGATGCTGAGCATGCACTTGACCCTGTATATGCTAAGAATATCGGAGTTGATATTGATAATTTATATATTTCACAGCCGGATAATGGCGAGCAGGCATTAGAGATTGCAGAGACTATGGTCAGATCTAATGCAGTAGATATTGTAATTGTAGACTCTGTTGCAGCCTTGGTGCCTAAGGCAGAGATTGATGGAGAGATGGGCGATTCACATGTTGGATTACAGGCGCGTCTCATGTCACAGGCATTGCGTAAGTTAACAGCTGTTATTTCCAGAAGTAATTGTATTGTGATTTTCATTAATCAGTTACGCGAGAAGGTTGGAGTTATGTTTGGTAGTCCGGAGACTACAACAGGTGGACGTGCACTTAAGTTCTATTCATCTGTACGACTTGATGTCAGAAGGATTGAATCACTTAAGCAACAGGGTGAAGTGATTGGTAACAGAACCAGAATTAAGGTTGTTAAGAATAAGATTGCGCCACCTTTTAAGGAGGCAGAATTTGATATTATGTTCGGCAAGGGTATCTCTAAGGAGGGCGATGTATTAGATATGGCATCTGACCTTAACATTATTAATAAGTCAGGTGCGTGGTACGCTTATAATGGTGAGAAGATTGGCCAAGGCAGAGAGAATGCCAAGCAGTATCTTGCGGCTAATAAGGAGCTTTTTGAGGAAGTAGAGAAGCAAGTGCGTGCACATTATAATCTTGACGGTGATTCATCTGAAGAGGATGATGATAAGAGTAAGAATACAGGGGATGATTCTAAGACAGAGACATCACAAGGCAAGAATAGTAAGTAGCTTATGATTGTTATTGATATTACAGAATGCACCAAGACCAAAGTGAAAGTCCGTCTCGATAATCGAGAGGACTTTCAACTATATAAGCGTGAGATTGTTAAGTACGGTATTGAAGTGGATAAGGAGCTTAATAATTATGATGTGATTCTACGTGAGACGCTTATCCCCAGAGCTAAGAAGCGTACCATGCATCTTATCGGACAGATGGACAGAACGAAGTCAGATATTATTAAGAAGCTTAAGCAGAATGGTTATCCCGATGCTGCTATTGAAGAAGCACTAGCGTATGTGGAGTCATATAATTATGTTAATGACTTAAGATATGCATATATGTATGTCCGAACATACAGAGATTCTCGCTCTCGTAATCGTATTATGCAGGACATGTACAGGAAGGGACTTGATACTGATACAATCAATTCCGCAATAGAATCAGAATATACCACTGACGAAGCTGATTTGATTAGGCGTCATATAGATAAGCGAGGATATAATTCTTCAAGTGCTTCTAACAGAGATAGAGATAAGATGTATCGCTATCTTTTGGGGAAGGGCTTTGATTTAGACACAATACGTAGTGTAATTGAATGAATTTATTAGATTAAGTCATTATTGACATATAATGGCACTAAGAGTACAATAGTATTGTTGTAGTTTATGACAGAATAGACATTTTGTGTTATATCGTACAATGAAAATTTAATAAAGGAGGTGCTCTTGTGTCAATGATTGTACTTACGCTTATCATTGCACTTGTGGCTATTATCCTCGCTATAGTTGCTACTCTTGTTGTGGCTAAGAATGTACAGAAGAGAGAGGCAGCTAATAAAGTTGACAGTGCTGAGAATAAGGCTAGAGAGATAATAGATGATGCTGTTAAGACAGCTGAAGCTAAGAAGAGAGAAGCCCTAATCGAAGCTAAGGAAGACGCTCTTAAGCAGAAGAACGAATTAGATAAAGAGATTCGTGAACGCAGATCGGAGATTCAGAAGAATGAGAATAGAATTGCTCAGAAGGAAGAGAATCTCGATAGGAAGCTTAATCAGTTAGAGAAGCGTGAGAGAGATTTGTCATCTAGAGAGGGACAGCTTAACAAGGACAAAGAAGAAGTAGCGAAATTAAATCAACAAAGAGTACAGGAACTAGAGAGAATCTCAGGTTTAACCTCCCAACAAGCAAAAGAACAATTACTACAAACTGTTGAAGATGATGTTAAAATTGACGCCGCAAAGCTCATTCAAGAGACTATGGCGCAAGCAAAAGATGATGCGAATAAGAAAGCTCGAGATATAGTAATTACAGCCATTCAGAAGTGTGCTGCAGATCATGTATCTGAGTCTTCGATTTCAGTAGTACCTTTGCCGAGTGATGATATGAAAGGACGTATTATCGGACGTGAAGGAAGGAATATTCGTACATTAGAGACAATGACCGGTGTGGAGCTTATTATTGATGATACACCGGAAGCAGTTGTTTTATCTGCATTTGATCCGGTACGACGCGAGATTGCTCGCGTTGCATTAGAGAAGCTTATTGTAGATGGTCGTATTCATCCGGCTCGTATCGAAGAGATGGTCGAGAAAGCAACTAAGGAAGTTGAGGCTAACATTAAGGAAGAAGGTGAAGCGGCAACATTAGAGGTTGGTGTGAACGGTGTTAATCCGGAGCTTGTTAAGTTACTTGGTCGTATGAAGTATCGTACCAGCTTTGGACAGAATGCACTTAAGCATTCAATCGAGGTTGCACATTTATCAGGTCTTCTTGCTGCAGAATTAGGACTTGACGTTAGAGTTGCTAAGAGAGCAGGTTTACTTCATGATATTGGTAAATCAATAGACCATGAAGAAGGAGCTCAAGGCTCGCACGTTCAAATTGGTGCAGAGCTTTGTAAGAAGTACAAAGAATCACCTACAATTGTTAATGCAGTTGAGGCACATCACGGCGATGTAGAGCCGGAGACATTAATTGCATGTATCGTTCAAGCGGCTGATGCTATTTCTGCTGCAAGACCGGGTGCAAGAAGAGAGACTTTGGAAGCATATTCCAATAGATTACAACAGTTAGAAGAGATTACCAATGACTTCAAAGGAGTTGAGAAGTCTTTTGCTATTCAGGCAGGTAGAGAGGTTCGTGTAATGGTTGTTCCTGACCAAGTGAGTGATTCTGATATGGTTATTATGGCCAGAGATATTTCGAAGAGGATAGAATCAGAGATGGATTATCCCGGACAGATCAAGGTCAATGTGATCAGAGAATCAAGAGTTACTGACTACGCGAAATAGATTATTGCGTATTATACCGGCCGTTTAATTACGGTCGGTTATTTTTTTAGGAGGTATGTATGGAGCATGTAGTTGTTGAGAAGAGGAATTTAATACATGAAGGAGCTATTGTTGATGTATATCAAGATGAGATGCTTCTTCCTAACGGTAGTCATGAGACATGGGATTATATAGAGCATAGGATGGGAGCCGCATGTGTGTTACCTGTACTTGACAACGGTAAGATTGTTATGGTTAAGCAATTCCGCCATGCACTTGATAGATACACTCTTGAAGTTCCCGCAGGCTCAAGAGATTCTAAGACGGAAGATACTATGATTTGTGCTAAGAGGGAATTAGAAGAAGAGACAGGCTATCAGTCTGATAATATAACATTTCTTTTGTCTCTTAAGACAACAGTTGCATTTTGCAATGAATCAATTGATGTATATCTGGCCACCGACCTTAAGCCGGGCAAGCAGCATCTTGATGAAGCTGAGGATATCAACGTATATGAATACGAATTAGATGAATTACTTGATATGATATACGAAGGTAAGCTACAGGATTCTAAGACTGTATCAGCCATTCTTGCATACGCTGTTAAGATTAATCAGTAAAATACATTTTTTTGACTTCATCAATAGGCATGTCTTTTCCGGTCCATAGCTTGAAGCTTCTTGCACCTTGATATAGAAGCATGTCCTTGCCGTTCATGTATTTGCAACCACATGCTTTTGCATTGAGAAGCAACTTTGTCATGCTAGGTTTATAGATTAGGTCACATACTATATGTGAAGGCTTTAGGTACTTTTTATCAATCAGACAATTGTTATCAGTCATTCCGACCGGAGTGGCATTAATTATAATATCACTTTCATCAATTGCAGCATTCATAATATCACTGTCTAATTGAATTATTTTTATGGGGCAACTTGTTTCTGATTCTATATTAGTTGAGAATTCCGAAGGCACTCTTAATTTATTTACGTTTCTTACGGCAATAGTAATGGATTTGGCTCCTTCAAATGCGCATTTAACAATAATCGACCTTGCGGCACCGCCAATACCTAATATCAGAATGCTACGGTTCTTGACATCAATATCATTATTGTAAAGGGAATCGACAAAGCCGGCTCCGTCAGTTGTATATCCGGCAAGCTCGCCATTTTCCGGTACAATTGTGTTAAGGCAATATGACAGACGAGATGAAGTATCATATCTGTCTATGTATTTACCTATATCATTCTTAAGTGGCATTGTTACATTTGCACCCATAAAATCATCATTTCTTATATATTTTGTTACTGAGTCTATATTGTCCAAATCAATATCTATAGCCGAATAATTTGCATTTATCCCAAGAATCTTAAAGCTTAGATTATGCATTGCGGGAGAAATGCTGTGGCTAACGGGTGAACCGAATAGAAATGCTTTTTTTGCACTTGAATTATTATTATCTGTCATAGCTACCTCTTTAACTGTAATTTTTTCAAATAATATGATAACATAATTAAGTTGAATAACCAATAAAATATACGGAGTAAACAAATGAGAATTAAGAATATTGAGCTTAGTAATTTTAATCCAACCGTGTGCGTATCAATTATTGATAATACAATAGCCAGAGCCTTAGAGACAGCAAGAGTGTTAGCGTTAAGAGAGGTTAAGGTTATTGAGTGGAGATTGGATTATCTTGAAGAGCTAAACGACAAAGATGCAATAATAAACGGGCTTAAGGAATTTAGCGGTATTTGTGAAAAGAATATTACAATTGCAACAATAAGGACAAAAGCTCAGGGCGGGCGATCTGGTTTTAATGAATCGGAGTTGGAATTGTATTTATCTCTTATAGCTAATAACAAATGTGTTGATTTTATAGATGTTGAGTATTATACATTTGAGAGACCGCGTGCATTTGTTGAAAGCCTTAAGTCGCTTGGTACAAATGTTATTTGTTCCCATCATGACTTTAATGAAACGCCCGAAGATGAGATGACGCTTACCTTACTTGAAGAAATGGAATGTAGCGATTGTGACATCGTTAAGATGGCAGTTATGCCGGAAAATGCTACTGATGTGGCAAGGTTTATGGATGTATGTAATTGCTTTGCCAATGAAACCAAGAAATTATTTGTTTCAATGTCTATGGGAGATATAGGTAGAGTTAGTAGATTGGCCGGTAATGTAACAGGTTCATGCCTTACCTTTGGTGCACATAATAAAACATCTGCACCGGGGCAGATTGAGTATAAGAAGTTAATTGAAATTATGGATATTATGTCAATAGAGTAGCAATAAGAGGTTATTGGTTAATGAATATTTATTTAATCGGATTTATGGGAGTCGGAAAGACTACTATCGGTCATAAGCTGGCTAAAACAATTAGTTATGAATTTGTTGATACCGATGAATTAATAGAGCAGGATAATTCATGTAGCATATCTGAGATTTTTAAGCTCAAGGGAGAAGAGTATTTCAGAGAGCTTGAGCATAATATGCTTAAAAGTATTGCCGGCAAGGATAAATTAGTTGTATCATGTGGCGGAGGAATCATAAAAAATGATGACAATATCAGACTGATGAAGGAATCAGGCAGAGTAGTTCTTTTAGAAGCTGACGCTAAAGTAATCTATAACAGAGTTAAG
>CAJOIL010000081.1 GCA_905234525.1 uncultured Lachnospiraceae bacterium
TGCTGGTTCTGTGGGACACCAGTGCCTGAAGCTGATGATGTAGAAGGGGCTGTAGAGAAGGAGCTGTCTGAATCGGTTGCAGCAATGAAGACCGATGATCAAAGTGGCGCACAGACGAGTGAGACACAGATGAAAGTATCACAGACAAGCGAAACTCTGACGAGTAACAGTCAGAGTACAGGTGCGCAGAAAAGTGACGCCAATAGAACGCCGGTCGATGCAGGGTCACAATATCATAATGTAAAACGTGCGTCAAATAACAAAATGGAATTAGATTCAAATGTCTTAACCGGACAGGTGTCGTCCAAATTCAACAATAACCGTGAGACTAACAGTGTTGCGACATCGCTTAAGATTATTGGCTGGTTAGTCATAGGGTTTGGAATAGTTGCAGGATTAATTATTATATTTTATGCAATGTCTAAGACCGGCTCTTCAAGCAGTAGCTATAATCCGATTAGTTCAGCAGTTACAGGTGCAAGTGCCGGGTTGGGTATAGGTGTTATAGTAGCAAGCTTGATTCCGGGTATTGGATTCTTAGGCTTTGCTGAGATCATTCAACTTTTGCAGGATCAGAAGACAATACTCCTTCGTCAAAATCTCAAGTAGCTTGTGATATAACATTTTACATATTATTAATGCTTAAGTTAGTTAAAGAGGATATATTATGAGTGATATTAGGTGCTCGAATTGCGGCAGAATGATGTCTAATGGTGCAGCTTTCTGCAGGCATTGTGGCAGCAAAATTAAATACGTTAACAATGCTAATTATGAGCGGAATAATCAGGTTCAGGCTAAAGCGGATAGCTCGAGAAGGAATAAGATTATCCTAATTGTCGGTGGATGTATAATAGGCGTCCTAGTAGTTGTACTCATTATGGTTATCATTAATAGTACAAGTAAGAACAGGACATCATCTACGGAGTCTGATAGCGGATATTCTACTGTTAGCAGTAATACTTCTTCTGACAATTCAACTGCCGGTAATAGCACTGTTAATGGTGCTATCAATTCAACGGCATTACAAAATGCAGGAGATTTTATACTTGTAGATAGTGATAAGCGCTTTATCTCAAGGGAAGAGCTTATGAAATTGACACAGGAACAAGTAAGAATGGCATGTAATGAGCTATATGCGAGACATGGTAGGAAATTCCTGGATGCTAACATACAGGCTTATTTTAACAGCAAGTCGTGGTACAGAGGAACAATTGAACCGGAGGCTTTTGATGAAGCGGTATTTAATGAATATGAACAAAAGAATAAAGATACCATTGTAATGTACGAGACAGAGATGCACTATAGATAATATGAAAAGAGGGGGAAGGTTATGTATTGTCCTATCTGTGGAAAAGAATTAGATGATCGTAATATATTTTGCAGTTATTGCGGAAGAAAAATTGATGATGACGAGGATGATAGTACGAATAGTGCTCCACCGATTGCTATCTCACAAAGGAATAATTCTTACTTGATTATAATCATATCAGTTGTCGTACTTCTCGTTATTGTGGCTATTTTGATTGCTGTTAATTTGGGCCAGAACTCTTCAAGCCATACTGAAGATGATTATAGTCAGGGGTATAGTAATACTTATAGTAGTGGAAGTGGCAGCAGTAGTAGTAGCAAATACTCTGCAAGTTCTTTTACCATAGAGGGTAAATGGAAAAGTGTCGGGTCTGAAGGATTTGGTCAGGCTCAGCCCGGGTCTATTGTGTCATTTAATGGGACTAATTGTAATTTCTTCAGTCCATCGGATACCTACGCATTCTATAAGAGTGGTAGTTCTTATGTCTTAGATGTTACCAGTGTGCTTACATCTAAGAATCTGACTTTTACTGTTAAGATTATTGACAATGATAATATTGAAGTCACAGGCTCAGGTAGAACTACGACACTGAAGAGGATGAATTAAATAAGGAATGATTATGAAGAAAAGAATGTCGTTGATAGTCGTACTATTAATATGTGTTATAAGTGTAACGGGTTGTTCGTCATGTAATTCGGGATACGATACATCTGAGGTTACATCAGACGAAGTTATTAATACGACTGAGAATGATAATGTAGATAATAGTATCTCAACTGAACACGCGGAGCCCGTAGCAGAGAAGAAATTAGTAGTGTTAGATCCGGGGCACCAGACCAAGGATAGCTCTGAGAAAGAGCCGATAGGTCCGGGCTCTTCGGAGATGAAGCTTAAGGACACAAGCGGCGCAACGGGTGTCGCAACCGGAATCAGAGAATATGAATTGACATTGCAAGTGTCTAATAAACTTAAGGCGGAGCTTGAGAAACGTGGTTATGAAGTCATTATGACAAGGACGCAGAATGAAGGAAGAATCAGTTGCATGGAGCGTGCACAGGTTGCTAACAATGCAGGTGCGGATGCCTATGTAAGAATACATGCTAATAGTGTTGATGATTCAAGTGTAACGGGCGCCATGACTATATGTATGACATCCTCCAATCCCTATAACAGTTATCTCTATAATGATAGCAAGAGACTGTCTGTGGATATATTGGATGAGTATTGTGTGGCGACGGGTGCTAAGAAAGAGCGTATCTGGGAAACTGATACAATGTCCGGTAACAATTGGAGCCAAGTTCCGGTTACGCTAATTGAGATGGGGTATATGTCCAATCCTAATGAAGATCGACTTATGGCGACTGATGATTATCAAACTAAGATAGTTAATGGTATTGCTAATGGGGTTGACAGGTACTTCGCCGGTAATTAAAGGATTTAGGGGTTGCGAGTGATGGA
The DNA here is from genome assembly GCA_905234525.1 of uncultured Lachnospiraceae bacterium. GTDB lineage: Bacteria > Bacillota > Clostridia > Lachnospirales > Lachnospiraceae > RUG191. Next base: position 2,768 of record CAJOIL010000081.1, read on the forward strand.
GAGATATTGTAATAAATGTGGGAAGTTATTAGGCGAGAATGCAACATTTTGCAGATATTGCGGGGCAAGTGTGGCAGAAGATGTAAATGTAAAGCGGGATAAGAATAGTGACGAGAATAGTCATGGTGCTAATAGGAAAGATTCTGATACTAATATGACTGCTGATTCGAACAAGAATTCCGATATTAGTAAGCCTAGTGATAATAGGAATAAGATTGTATTAATAGTAGGTTTCAGTATAGTTGCAGTCCTTCTTGTTATATTAATAGTGGTCATTGTTAATGTGTTTGGAAAAAGCGATAAGGACACATCTGCTGTATCGGATAATAGTTCTACTAATGTTAGTGGCAGTCAAAATGCTGAGAATAGTACCGGTGCATCTAAGTCAACCGATAATAGTAAGGAATACTCTGATAGCGTGCCTTCGGTGTCCCAGCTTAATCCAAGTTCAGTAACATCTTCGTCTACACTTTTAGAAGAAGGTTATGATCACTCGCCACTAAATCTAATTGACAACAATCTGTCTACTTGCTGGAGCGAGGGCGTAGCCGATTATGGATATAACGAGTCAGTAACATTTAATTATGACAAAGTAGCAAGATTTAACGGAGTTAAGATTTATAATGGTTTTCAGAAGAGTGATGACTTGTATTATAAGAATGGCAGGGTTAAGAGACTGCGAATAAGTTGCGGAAATGGCAATGTGCAGTATATTGATGTGAATGATGTCATGCAAGAACAGGAAATAAGATTTGATGAGCCGTTTTCTGCAGATAAAGTAACTGTTTATATTGACTCTGTATATGAGGGCACCAGATACGAGGATACTTGTATGTCTGAATTGTGGTTTTTCTAGATGCTATGCAATTGATGGAGGTCTGTATGTTTAGAAGGTTTAACAACAAAGGAATAGCAACTTCAACGCTAATTATTATCTTTGCCATTGCTATTGTAATTCTTGGCGGAAGTATTGGCGGAGTTCTTGGCTATGACGCCTATCGTAAGAATAAGAATCAAGAGGAAGTAATTGAGCAGAGCGAGGTCAACACACCTGAAAATGATGATAATACACCTGCGCCGGATTTAGGCGTGCAGATTCAACAAACGACTGTTGGAGAGAAAAAACCTGACGGCGTAATAGTATCTGAAACAGTCGGTAGTGGTTATGGCAGTTGGCAGGCAGCATATAGGTCATATGTTGAGAGCATTAATATTTCGCCTAGTGATATATCTTATAAATATGTAAATTTTGATTTGATTAATCTCGATGATGATGGTCAGCCGGAGTTATGGATAACACTGGAATCAGAGGCGTCGGGTGAGCGTGTCGCTACTTATGATGCTAAGAATGATCAGCTGAAGGTATTGCAATTAATGCGTCAGGGATCTCAATATATACCTAATAAAGGATTGGTATATAATAATTGCGGACACATGGATTATTATCCAATATATGTATATAAGTTATATCAGAATGAATTCTATAAAATTGGAGAAGGTGAATGGGGAGCATTAGACTCTACCACAGGCTACCCTGAACAAGATTCCAATGGAAATATTATTTATCAATTTGAATGGGAGGGTATTAGGTGCACTGAAGACGAAATGTATAGACAAATAAATGATATATATAATTTATCTGAAAGTACATATCCTAATCATCAATATGTTAAGGCTGAAATGATAAATGTATTGAGTAATCATTAATTTTACGGAGTCTTTTCATAGCAACTAATGCAGATAATACTATAGGTCCGGATTCGAGGGTATGGATTGAGCATGCGGCTGGGTAGTTTTATAAATGTTAATCAGTAGAGAGGAGAAGAGTTTTGAAGAATCAATATAAGGCTTTAGCTTTTCATAAAATTTATGTGTGCATTTTTTTAGGTATGGCAGTAGTCTTGCTTTGCGTATTATGTATTAACGTAGAAGCATCTAACACAGATTCTGTACCTATATACCGTATGTATAATCCTTATACCGGAGAACATTTCTATACATCAAATAAGCTTGAAAAGGGCATTTTAATTAATGTCGGATGGTCGTATGAGGGTGTAGGTTGGATGGCACCTTCATCGAGTAATGCGCCGGTATATAGATTATATAATGGCAATGTAGGAGATCATCATTATACAATGAATGATTATGAGAGGCAGATGCTTATATCACAAGGTTGGAGTGATGAGGGAATAGGATGGTATTCTGACGAAAATGAGTCAGTGGCAATATTCAGACAGTATAATCCTAATAATATAACAGGAACTCACAACTATACTGTTAGTGAGGGTGAGAGAGATTATTTGATTAATAATGGATGGAGTGATGAAAGTGTTGGTTGGTATGGAACCGACACCGGAGAGGCTGCGCAGGCAGTAGAGAAGTCAGAGGCAGAGCTTAAAAGCCTCGCCTCTAATTATGGAAATGTTGGAGTATGGGGATACGCAGATTATGACGGCAATGGAAGTGGAGAGGCATTCGCTGTGATTGGTAACACGGATGCGTATCATGATAACGATGTTCGGATACAGAAAGTGATTTTTGTAGGTGAATCAGGTCGAGTAAGAACAATGGTAACTGAATTTGACTGGTTTGCATATCATCAGACTAAGGATATTTTGTTTTGTGAGGGCAAAGGATTCTTTACTGTAGAGTATGGAGCATATGGATCCGGTTCGTTATCACTGCTTCTTAGTGTTAAAGATGAGGTTCCGTATGAATTGGATATATCTCAGCATATCCAAGGCCTTTATCTGGATGAAATAGGGTATTATACACTGAAGAATGATTATTCAAAAGGATATCATGATTATTTGAAACAGGAACTGATATATAATCCTAATACACAGCAGTTCAGTAAAGGAAACACAAGAGGAAGCATTTTTGATTGATATATTTAAATGCTTAAGATGGTATATTTAA
>CAJOIL010000082.1 GCA_905234525.1 uncultured Lachnospiraceae bacterium
AGCCTTTTTCTTGCCTTAGCCTTCTTTTCATTTGAACCATATAGGCTCGTAGGTTTTTTCTTGATTTCCTGGAATTATCTGCCATATCCTTTTTCCTGATTTCATTTAGATTAACTCATTATGTATTGTATCACAGTTTTACGCCGTTTGTTTGGGCGTGACTAAAATGGCATATGCCAATTCAAGTCACCGTATTGAAACGGTGGCAAACTTAGGTTAAAGTATACAACATAGTTGTACGGACAACATAAAATACTATCGTGAAGATGGTACATGAATTAAGGGAGGAAGAAAACATGAACAAAATGAAGAAAAGAATTGTAGCATTGTCAACAGCATTTGTAATGGCACTTGCACTTGTTGCAGCGGTAGTTCCGGCTGCGACGGTAGAGGCGGCGAATGTGAATTCCGTAAAAGTTAATGCAGGTAATCTTAGAGATATTCTTATTCCTGTGGGCAAGGAACTGACAAAAGATGTACTTTTTCAAAACGCAAAAATCAAAGATCCGGAAACCGGCGTGGTTAATTCCAAATATAGTTGTAAATTAGTAAAACGAGTTCCTAGTAGTGCGGAGTTTTCCGCATGGGTTAATGGTACAGGTGCAGATACATGGTCTTATAGTTCATCTGACTTTCCTATGACAATAAAGGCAGATACGGATTATATTATGCTGTATGAAGCTAAAGCTGACGAGGGCAACAATTTTAAGGATGATTTTCCACTTACAATAAACGGTGCAGAGAGTTATGGAAAGCTTGGCGTATATAGTGTAAATGCAACTAATGATACATTCTATTTCTGGGCTGATGTAAAGAATTCTTCTTCACCTGAGCCTGATCCACAGCCTGTAGACCCCGGTAATACAGATGTAACGCCTTCTTCATCTACTGATGCCAATACGGCAAGTACATCGTCAACACCGACTACAACTAAGGCTACAACAACATCTAAGGCTACAGCATCTAATGCTAAGACAGCTGACCCTGTACCTTATGCGGCAGTAGCAGTTCTCGTAGCAGGCGTAGCTGCAGTTAGTGTAGTAGCAATCAGAAGACGCAGAAGCTAATACTAATAATTGTTAAGACTACTTAAAAATCCGAGGAGAAATCTCCTCGGATTTTTTATAGTTTTAAGATTAGTTTATTCTATAGCTCATTACAAAAATCATAAAACGCCTTAATCATTATAGGATGTTTGAAGCCGATTATTTCACCCGTCTCAACATTCGTTAGATATACGACGTCTTCGGCTAAGAGTATAGTGATACCCTCAAATTGGTACTTATTATTCTCATATTCTTCCGGAAGCTCATTCGAAATCTCAATAAGAGGCAGTGAATCATCTAACATACATGAGAAATTGTTGCATAGAAGCTGAATCTCTTCGTCGTTTGTATGAAAATGATATATGTTCTTTGATTTCGAACTGTACATTGCATTAGATGTAATTGCATATCCGTTAGGGTTAATAAAAAGTGTATGAGAGAATGCATCCGATTTTTTAGACTCTTTAAAGTAATGCGGTTCTACCATTCCTGTTCGGTACAAAGGAAGCCACCCCACCATCGCCTGCATCAATTCTTTGTTGGCCCTGTTTATGTTATGTATAATTATTATCTTACACCCACTCATTATGAGAGATGCCATAGAGTTTTGCCATTTAATGAAGAATTCTTTGTCTTCCGTCATCCAATCCATCGGTTCGTCAGAGTACAAAAAAAAGTGGGGGGGGGTAGAAGCAAGTGCCTCTGCAAAGAAATGTTCTACGGCATTTCTTAAGCCCTCTTTACCAATAAAGTTAAGCGCAATGTTCTCTTGCCTTGAAGAAAGAACCAGGCTTCTGTCGGTGTTCGGCTTCTTCTTGTTCGATTGGGAGAATGCTTCGATTATCTTCTTGGCATAAATGTTCTTATCAGATACCTCCATAATGGGGGCATCTGAATCAAACAGCCAGTTTGTAAATGTATCTTTATTAAGCTTATCCTTTGGAATACCGCTGATAGTAGATATGCTTTCGGTTTCTTGATTCTGATTAATACAGTTCCATAAGCATGTACTGAGACGCGTAGCAATAGAGGATGATATATTTATATTTCTGGCACCGGTTCTAAAGCGACTGATGTTAGATGCATCGGTGTGAAGCCTTTCACCTAATTCTTTGTTAGTTATATCAAGCAATGTGAGGGTAAGATTAAGCTTATCGGAAATATCAGAGGATTGTTTTTTGCGATTGTCAATATTCGAAGCAGGCATATCTTTGTAGAGATAGTTAATAATAGCTTCTTTAATTTCGCTTTCCGTCGCATCCGTGTCAACATCAACATTTTTTGCTATAATCGATAGCTTATCGTTATCTTCTGCATATTGGTAGATTCCATCAACAATTCTTCTGACAGAGGAACTGTCTCTTGGTGGAATTCTTTTTCCCGATGCAATATGACTGATTACGGTTCTGTTAATGTTAGCATAGGAAGCGATATATGTCTTTTTTACGTCGAGTTCAATTATTAATTCATTTAATCTTTCTGAAAGCATAATGATTATCCTCCAAATGTATTGTATCACATTTCGCAAGGCTTGATAGGGCGTGACACGTATTTGTCATCTGCCAATTCGCGTCACTGTATTGAAGTGGCATTCGCATAAAGTTAAAATAAGTAATATAGTAATATGTTCGGTGCGTGATAATGATGAACATATGATGCATAGATTAGGGGGGAACAGTATTATGAAACAAAACAAGGAAAACACAATTAAAAAAAAGAAAAGAACTGCGATATCGATAAGTGCTATTGTTATTCTTCTGTTTTCTTTTATGACGTTTGTAGCGGGGTGTGATGAACCCGGAGACGCCGTCCGTAATCCTTTAAACACTAACGTAAACTTATTTGATGAGGATACCGAAGTGAAGGAGTGTTATCTTCTGTTCAAAGAAGTAGAGAATATGCAGGGTAATTATGATGATAAAAAAATAAAAGATGATTTTTATGCAGAAATTGATAAAAGATACGCTGCTGCGGAAGGCAAAGAATTGGATGAAGCATATAAGGAATTAGAAGGCCACCACGTTATTGCCGATGATCCGGAAACATACGATTTATTACACCAAAAAAAAGAATATGATGGTGACATTGATTATATAGTTACCGGATGCTTTGGAGGTGTAAAAAAAGCGACGATGGACACAAAATATGATTATACAGAAAAGCTTTATGTAACCGAACAAAGCGAAATATTAAAAAAAGTGTATCCTGAGTTTACACAGGAACTTACTCAATACAAGATGTTGTTATCAGTTATACAGGGTACGTGGACACGAGTTAGTAAATATAATAGCGATTTTAGTTGGGATGACAACGGTCCACAAATTACCTTAAGTATCGTAGGAAACCACCAGGTTCAATTGGTTAGCCCACAATTAGGTTGGGTTCCGGCCCCGGACCACAAACAGCATCAAGATTTCGCAGTTGTGGGTCAGGCAACTGATCAATACACCTGCCGTATGGGTGAACCTTCTACGGATAAGAGATACGTCGGAAAACCCATTATGATGTTATCACAAGAGGGTAAGGATATAATATTTATAGTGTTAAATGAAGATAATACCATTACATTTAACGGTGCAGAGAATATAGAAATGGAAGAATTAGAACAAAGATTTGGTGATGAATCGTTGAATAAGGTATGGCTTGATCAAACATATTCCAAAGTACAATAACCATATACAGTAGGAGGCTCATATGAATTGTAGTTTCTGCGGAAAAGAGAATAATGAAGGAATCAAATTCTGTGAGAAGTGTAAATCTTACCTTAGCCCCAATATTGAACGAGGCAAGGATAGGAAGTATTGCTGGATATATGAACTGAATCTATATAAGAATTTTACGGTGCTTTATACGGTTTGGTTGGTGCTTGGGATTAGCTTTGGATTAGTACTTATTGTGGCATTTATAGCATCAAAGTCCGTTAAGGTTTTAATAATCTTCGCGTTATTATTTGTTGCTATTGTTATTATAAGTATAATAGCGTATCTTCTGTATGCAGCCTTTCACGGTGGGAAATACGTTATACTTTTCGAAATGGGACCGAAGGAAGTAGTTCATATCGTGGCGCCTAAGGATTTCTCGAAAGATAAGAAGCTTGCTACCGGTATGGGCGTGGTAGGTGCACTTACGGGTAATTTAAGTCTCATCGGACAGAGCCTTTATCAGAGCAATGCGAAGTCAATGACTTCCGTATATAAGAGTGTGTCGAAGGTAAAATCTGTTCGTAGAAGAAATGTAATCTATGTAAGCGAGACGCTTAATAAGAATCAGATATACGCTCCTTCAGAAGATTTTGATTTTGTTGATGATTTTATAAGAACACATGTTGAGGAAGCCAAGAATCAATCGAAGAATAAGGCAAAGCAAAATAATAAATAATGGCATTACATAAGATTCATGGATTGGAGGTTAGGATATGGCTAGAAAGTATAATGAATCAAGAACGTATCAGATTGGGGTTAATGAAATAGGTGACCGTGTCAGAGCACTAATTATTGTTGGTGGCAAAGGATATACTCCCGGTTATGAGAAGAATATCGATCATGGAATCGAGATAGGGATGGGTCATAGCCTCACAATGAAATCATATGGTGAGAACATTACGGTTGGTATCGTAGACCAAGGAAACGGACAGACTATGGTTAATGTTTTCTCCACTAATGCATGGCCACTTCAACTTGGAGATATGGGTCAGAACAAGAAGAATGCTGAGGAAATTTTTAATGCAATAGAGACAAGGCAGTATCTTAATATGATGCAACAACAAGGAATGCCTTGGCAGGGAATGCCACCGCAGCAAGGAATGCCACCACAGGGAATGCCACCCCAAGGAATGCCACCCCAAGGAATGCCACCGCAGCAAGGTATGCCGCCACAGCAAGGTATGCCGCCTAATCAGGGCATGTAATAACTATACATAGATAAAAGGAGGAAATAATTATGGCTTATTATGAAGGCGATTCTAACAATCAGCAGGGTCAAGACACGAACCAAGGAACTAATCCGACAGATAACGGACAACAGTTCCAAGGACAACAGCAGTTTCAAGGACAACCACAGTACCAGCAACAACAGTATCAGACATATCAGGGCTACCAAGCTTATGATAATTATGTTGATACGGGACACAGCCCCACTCAGATTATGGTATTCGGTATTATATCTCTTGCAGGAGGGGTGTTATTCGGATGGACTTTTCTGTTCGGAATTCTTGCAATTGTATTCGGCGCACTTGCAATGAGTTGGGGTAAGAAATTCATTAATGCCAACCCGAATGCTAATAATTCGCAGGTTAAAGCCGGTAGAGTATGCGGAATTATTGGAATGATACTTGGAATAGTTACCATGTCTATTATGCTGATTATTGTTATAGCCGGCGGTTGCGCAGCACTTATGACTCAATATTAAGATTTTTTAACGTAGCACCTCTGTCATCCGGCAGAGGTGTATAATTTGGAGAT
>CAJOIL010000083.1 GCA_905234525.1 uncultured Lachnospiraceae bacterium
ATACTCGGAATGACAGGACTCGAACCTGCGGCCTCGTGGTCCCGAACCACGCGCGCTACCACCTGCGCTACATCCCGATATGGAGTTATTCGACAAAGTCGAATGACTCCACGTGGCGCCCCTTTTCGCAAAGCGAAAACTACAATGGGGCGACACACATTGTTTATATTATCCTATTTCTTTAGAGATTTTGCAAGTACTTTATTGCAGAACTATTTGAGCTAGCTTGGGCAATGCTTCGGATAATACAGTAGCTCGAATAGTTCTGCGACACAATACTACAAACTAATCATATTCCGGTGTCTCAACATCCTCCGGCGCCACTGGCTCATCCGCAAGTATAAACCTACCAACAATATTAGATAAGTCACCCGATGAATTAGCCACATCCCCCTGCGTAACCTTAAGCTCTTGCACACTACCCTGTACAGTTAATGCCGTTGCACTAAGCTGTTCTGATGTAGCGGCATTCTCCTCAGACAATGCCGATAAGTTAGATACAGATTCATCAATCTCTTTACTCTTAGCATTAAGCTCTTCATTAACTCTCTCAAGCTCTGCAATGGCTGCTTCAACGCTCTCTACCGACTCAACAATTGCATCAAAACTATTCTTTGTCTCACCGACAGCATCATTCTGTTTTTGAACGTAATCTTTAACAACATCAGCCTTCTTAGCGGCATTATTCGTTGCTGCGGTAAGCTCTGAAAGAATCTCATTAATTGTATCAACATTTTCCTTAGATTCATCAGATAGCTTACGAATCTCATCAGCAACAACAGCAAAACCCTTACCTGCCTCACCGGCACGTGCTGCCTCAATTGATGCATTAAGTGAAAGTAAGTTTGTCTGATCTGCTATATTAAGGATAAGTTCTGATGCTTCTGAAATCTTAGCACCTGATGCCTTAATATCTTCGATTGCATCAAATATCGCATTAAATTCTACATATGACTTCTCATTGATACCGGCAAGCTGTTCTACTACAGCATTACCTTGATCTGTAACAGCTCCAATCTTAGTGCTGGCATTGGATAGTTCCTTCGCCGAATTAACAGAACGCTCCATAACATCTGATAACTCTGTCATATTCATTGATATATCCGATACATCTTGCGCCATTGATGTTGATGCATTAGCAAGCTCGTCTGCCGCAGATGATACATTATCAATTCCTACTCCGGTAGCATTCGTACCCTGAGAAACGGTATTACTTGCATCTGTAAGTCCGTTACTGGTACTGCGCAATATACCAACAATATTCTCTAACGCCTCTTCGGTATTGTTAAGTGCCTGTTTCATACGTCCAAGCTCATCGTTTGAATCCACCTTAATCGGGTCTTCCGACAAGTCATAGTTGGATAACTTATCAAGTCTTGCTGATACGACTCTAATACTGTTACCGATTAACTTCATAAGATATATATCCCATATGCTCATTAATATGGCAAGTACCACAAAGACTATTATTGCAATAATAAGTGCCCTCATTACATTAGACTGCACTACGTTTGTCTGAGACTCAGACCATGTCTCGGCAATATCCGACATATTGGATATGTATTCTCTTGTCTCATCAAATTTGTCTTCAAAGTCAGAAAATTGTTGATCGGTATTATTTCTTGAATTAATGTCATACATTCCCTTCCATTCATTAACGCCTTTCTCAAAGGCTTCGAGATTCTCCTCGAATGTATTACCTTTTTCGTCCTTTGAATAGAGTAATGATTCATTGGCCTTTGCTATAGTTGCAACAGCACCAACCCTCTCTTCAACCTGGTCAACATTTTCATTATAATCCTCGATATATTCTTTCCTGAATTGCTCCGTTAATATAGGAGAATTATTTGCTTGATATCCATGTAATTCCGAAGCATTAAGCATAGCTTGATAGAAATCTCTGTCAGCATTAATCAGATTATCATTAACCGTATAAAGGGTATCATAATATGTCTTCTTGCTTTCAGTCAGAGACTTATTAACAGCAATGGTAAATATTACTATACACGCAATAAGTATAAACAATGATGGCAACGTTGCCAATGTCAATTTGACTTTAATGGATGCATTCTTCATGATTATCAATCTCCTTTCCTATTGCATCTTATGTTCTATCTGATATGCATCAATAACAGGATACATAAATTCATTAGGATCATCAATCGTCTTAATCTCAGTATCTAACTGAAGCAACTGCTTGTTATCAGCATCAACCTTAGGCCAATAAGGAAGTCCCTCACCATTAGGATCGCCCGTCTTAACAAAGTTAGCCCAGTACTTCTGCATTATCTCTGAAAGCTTATAATCCTCGTCATCATACAATCCCGGATGTCTCCAGAGATTACCGTATGCATATGGCAATTCACCTGCATGATAATTAGATAATATATTATTAGTCTTACTGAAATAGTATTCATAAACAGGTACATTTTCTGCAACTAAGCATTTGGTCCATACATAATGCGAATATGTAAACCAAAGTGCAGAATATACCTGACACAATGCTCCCTTCGCATCGCCAAGCGGATCGATTATGAAATGCTGATCCCTCTGCGGACTGTTAGCCGGTACAAGCTTAGCCATCTCTGACGCATGCGAACCTAAATGTTCTGAAAGTAATTCTTCATAATTCTCAGCGGTAGCCTCATAGCCTAACATGAAGGCATCTGCCTCCTTAGCATTAAATCCGTTAAGCAATGCCTTCTCATGATTAGCACCTCGTTCATATGTCTTATAAGGCATCTCTGTAATCGCATAGCCATCAATTGTCATGGCGTTCTGCTTAGATGAGTTTTTAAGAAGCTTATCGGCAGGAATATTTCTAAGATCTGCTGAAGAGGATACTCCCATCTCTTTTCTTACAATATTTCCTTGCTCAAGTGCTTCTTCATAACTGCGAAATGTGTGATAAGGACTATACTCTACTATAGAGCTTGACTCTCCGATTGCATAATTAAACATTTCCCCGGTAAGAGGTGATACACATAAAGCATTAACGGAACTTGAACCCGCAGACTCACCTGCAATTGTAATTCGGTTGGGATCTCCGCCAAAGGAAGCAATATTATCTCTAACCCACTTAAGTGCAGCTATCTGATCCAATAATCCGTAATCACCCGTTGTACCATTAGGCGATTCCGCCTTAAGATCATCAGCGGCATAATAACCGAATACACCTACACGATAAGCACAGTTAACAACAATTATACCTTGCTTGGCAAGATCTTCACCACGATACTCCGTATATGACGGTTGTCCGGAATTAAGCGAACCGCCGTGGATATAGAACAACACCGGCAGATTCTGTCCCTCATATCCTTCAGGAACAAATACATTAAGATAAAGACAGTCTTCACTCATCGCTTCAATGTACTCGTCACCGATCTTCATCTCATAGTCGTGCCATCCTAATATGTGACTTAAGCTGTTATATATTACATTAGAACGCTCCTGCATCGCCATCGGAGCAAATTCATCGCACGCCTTAACGCCACTCCAGCTCTCAGCAGGTTGTGGCTCTTTGAATCTAAGATCTCCCACCGGAGGCGCTGCAAACGGGACACCTGCATATACCTTAACGGACTTATCTGCATTATATACGCCTGTCAAATCGCCTTCATTGACATGTACTACACTTGTAACTTCCGGATTGGAATTAGCTACAGCGGGAACACGCTTCTCAGGCGGACCCGTGACTATTCCGTTAACTATAAGAAGAACAAAGAATCCAAGCCAGCACAATGTCATTATGCCTTTTGTATTTTTCTCTTTGGATTTTAAGAAGAATCTAAGTGCTATGAATCCGACAATCAGGATGATTCCTATTACCCATCCTATTATCATATTCTTAGATAGTTCCAGAATTGCCAGATAGATTAATCCGACAATAATTGCCATTATTGTAAATGCCATATTAACCCCCTCATAATCACTCTTTAGTAATTAATCAATACTATTATCAATTGTATCACAAAACGTCTCGCGAAAAAAGGACTTACGTAAGGAGTGCCGCCCCATTGTAGTTCGTGCTTCGCACGAAGGGGCTCCACGTGGAAACCCCTCGCATAAATGCGAGGGGTTTCCATTACTCGGAATGACAGGGCTCGAACCTGCGACCTCGTGGTCCCTAACCGCGCGCGCTACCACCTGCGCCACATCCCGATAGCATGTATAATATATAATTTATTGCACTTTGTCAAGATTATAAAAAAGAAAGGCTACCTCGTAAGGTAACCCCGCCTTAAAAATCATCAGGAGCATATGATCTATATCGCTGTTTACTTTACTTTCGCATTGACACAGTGACTTCTTATGAAATTCTCTACGAAATCAAAGTCTTCACTTTTGACATAGATAGGGTTCTTAGAAGGAAAGTTAGTAAGGGTAATCATATCTTTCCCTCTTTTTATTTTGATGCTTTTTACATTAATGAATTTAGATGTTGTCTCTGACTTTGCGTCTGCCATATATCCGCTGTTCATAAGTGTCATATCATCATCTAAAAAGCCTACAATCATTGCTACATTAGCTATCGCTTTTATCCTATTTGCCTGCTTAGGCAAATGTGTATGAGTTATCTCGTTTTCATCCATTTGAAAACAAGCAATATATTTCCCACCCATTATTGCCACATAAATCAAATATCCGATAACGATGAGAACCATAACACATACAAAACCAATCCCATTCATCTTTAAACTATAAACTAAATTCCTACTGGTTATTAGCATAAATATAAACAAAACAACGAATATGCCAATAGTAAGCTTTATAAGCGTTATAAGCATAGTAGGATTCTTCAGAATAGGAAGTTCATACATCCAGCGATATACGCCATCATTTCCTTTCACTATATTGGGCGTGACATAATTTACATCATTTGCTTTGTCATAGTTAATGTCGTAGTTCTTCCCTACTTCCTGTCCCTGATTTTGTATGTTTACGTTGTTATTCATTATATTATTATTCATGCTTTTCCTCATACATCATGTGCTTATCAATATCCATATTTGACATTATTATTGTCCCCGATGAACCATTGACTGAATATAATGCGTCCACTGTCATTATAGCGCCTTCCAATTGTGCGGTGCACGTTGTTACACCCTTAGCCTCATTAATTATGAACGTAACAACTCCATCAGATAGTTCCCAAGTCCCGTTTTGTTGTTCTTCCAGTCCTTCAACTACTACGGTGCCATCCTTTCTAAAATCAACTACCCCGGACACATCACCTCCTGTATATGTTTGTCCATCCGTTGACACACTAATTATATCCCATTTACCAATAAGCAGTTCTCTGTCGGCACTGTCTTTATTCTGTGTCGTGTTATTTGTAGTATTAGTGGTATTTTGATTAGCAGTAGGGTCGTTATTCTTATCGTTGGTTGGTTTATCACCCTTCTTATCGGTTGATACTGTACTACTTGTCTTATCAAAGCCCATTTCAACCGGCTTACCGTCAATCTCCC
>CAJOIL010000084.1 GCA_905234525.1 uncultured Lachnospiraceae bacterium
AACCACACACATTATAACATTGGAGGCTTTATTACTTGAAGCTAAAGCTAGCTGGGGACCACCTGCATAGCAGGTGGTTTATTTTTTACTGTGATACAATAATAAGCACTGTGATTAAAATCACAGTGCTTAAGTACTTCGTTATCAGCAAAACAAGTTATTCCCCAATAAGATGATTATATAATCCCTCATAGTTAAAGCGAGATGCATTCCAAGAATAATCCTTCTTCATGCCACGCTCAACCATCTTATTCCACTGAACCTTCTTATCGAAGAATATCTTCTTAGAATAATTAATTGTGTTAAGAAGCTCATCACCGTTGTAATTGGTAAATGAGAAGCCATCACCGGTATGCTCATATTCATTATAAGCTTCTACCGTATCCTTAAGACCACCGGTCTCACGAACAATAGGTACCGTACCGTAACGGAATGAAATCAACTGAGTAAGTCCGCATGGCTCAAACCTGGATGGCATTAAGAACGAATCAGCAGCTGCATATAACTTACGTGCCAAGTCATCGTTATAACAGATATTAGCTGAAATCCTGTCAGGGTATTTCCAAGCATAATGACGGAACATATTCTCATAACGAGACTCACCTGTACCGATGATTACGAATTGTGTGAATTCATCAACGATACCCTCGATACAATAATTGATTAAGTCAAGTCCCTTCTGATCCGTAAGTCTCGAGATAAGACCAATCATGTACTTCTTCTTGTCAACAGTAAGTCCAAGCTCTTCCTGAAGTGCTTCCTTATTATCCTTCTTATTGGTTCTGAAGTTACTTACACTGTAATTCTTGTAAATGTGCTCATCCTTGTTAGGATCATACATATCATAATCGATACCGTTAAGGATACCCTGCATATCAAAATGTCTTGCAGAAAGAAGTCCGTCTAATCCCTCACCATAATAAGGTGTCTGAATCTCTTCCGCATAGGTCTTACTAACTGTTGTAATATAGTCAGCATATACAAGACCACCCTTGAGCATATTACCGCCCTTATTAAACTCTAACTTATCAGCTGTAAATAAATCTGATGATAATCCTGATAAGCCTTGAAGAGTCTCAACATCCCATACACCTTGGAACTTAAGATTATGGATTGTCATAATAGTCTTAATGCCCCAGAAGAACGGATTGTTCTGGAATTCATTCTTAAGATATACAGGAATAAGACCTGTCTGCCAATCATGACAATGAATTAAGTCAGGCTTAAAATCAATAACGGGAAGCATTGATAAAACTGCCTTATCGAAGTATGTGAACTTCTCCATATCATATCTTACATCACCGTATGGATAGAAGCACTCAAAATACTCTAAGTTATCAATGAAATAATATGTGATACCCTGGAACTTATACTGGAATATACCAACGTATTTCTCACCTGTAAGCGAACCCATTCCCATATAGAAATTAGTCATATATTCAAACTTATCTCTATACTCCGGAGGAATACAAGTGTAATTGGGAAGCACCACTCTAATATCCCAATACTTCGTGTCAAATTCCTTCGGCAGTGCACCGACTACATCAGCAAGACCACCTGTCTTAATGAATGGTACACATTCACTTGCAGCAAACAAAATCTTCTTCATAATTGTTCTCCCTTATACATTATATTGACAACCCAAATTGTCTCAGTTCCCTCTTATATACAATATTACAATAACTCTTACCAATAATGCAACAAAAAGTTTCTTAAGACTCTTCAATTATATGATTAGTAAATACCTCTTGCACATCATCCTCCTCATCAAGAAGATCCATAATCTTATTAATATCCCACAGCTCTTCTTCCGTACTAAGTGTAACATAATTCTGTGGTATCATACTAACGGATGCATCTGCCATCTTAATTCCTTCCTTCTCAAGAGCTTCTCTTACAGAAGAAAAATCCTTGGGATCGGTAATAATCTCGAAGCTATCATCCTCTTCAGCAAAATCTTCAGCACCTGCATCAAGCGCCATCATCATAAGGTCATCTGCATCCATATCGCATTCTTCTTTGTCGATAATTATCTGACCCTTCTCATCGAACATGAACGATACACAGCCCTGAGTTCCGATGCTGCCGTGTCCTTTTGTAAAAGCATTTCTCACATTGGCAGCCGTACGATTCTTGTTATCGGTTAAGCACTTAACAATAATTGCCGTACCGCTCGGACCGTATCCTTCATATACACAGGTCTCGTAATTAACGGAATCCATATCACCTGCAGCCTTCTTAATGCCTCGTTCAATTGTATCGTTAGGCATATTGTTAGACTTTG
Organism: uncultured Lachnospiraceae bacterium; assembly: GCA_905234525.1. Lineage (GTDB taxonomy): Bacteria > Bacillota > Clostridia > Lachnospirales > Lachnospiraceae > RUG191. The sequence continues at coordinate 2,285 of CAJOIL010000084.1, forward strand.
CTTTAGCGATTACATCTCTAAGTCTTGTATTATTATTGGGGTCTGGACCACCCTCTTTAACTGCTACTGCAATCTCTCTTCCGATGACTGTAAATATCTTACCCTTAGCAGCATCATTTTTTTCTTTTTTGTGTTTAATGTTGGAAAATTTTGAATGTCCGGACATTTGTTTAATACCTCTTTTCTTTTATATAAAAATATAATATCAAATATCGTTTTCGTTATCAAGTTTTGACACTTTAACATCTTGTATCACTTTATTCTGCACATCGATTACTTGGAACATATATCCGTAAGCTCTTACAAGAAATGTTGAATTGTCAGAAGGTATCTTACCGTTCTTATAAGTCAAGAATCCGTTAAGCGTCTCAAAATCACCTTCGATTTCTATGTTAAGCAATTCTTCAACCTCTTCAATAGGCGTTAAACCACTAATACGATATTCGTTAGGCTTAAGCGCAACAATATTATCTTCTTCAGCATCATTTTCATCCATAATATTACCGACTATCTCTTCTAAAATATCCTCCATTGTAATGATGCCTGATGTCTGACCATACTCATCCACAACTATAGCTATGTGATTCTTCTTAATCTTCATTCTCGCAAATATTGCATAGATAGCATTAGTCTCCGGAATGAATCCGATTTCTCTGATAAGACCATCGATATCTTGAATTCTTTTATCAAGCCAACGTACATCATCAACGTATTTAAGCAGCTGCTTAATATGAATGCTTCCGATAATATCATCAAGGTCATCAAGATATACGGGATATCTTGAGAAGCTGTTCTCATTAATAAAATCAATTGCTTCTCGAAGTCTCATCTTGCCGTCAAGTGCAACAACATTTTTGCGGTGCACCATAACATCCTTGGCATCCTTGTCACGAACCTCAACAATATTTTGAATCATATTCGCTTCGTTGGAATTTAAAACTCCGCGTTCATGAGATTCATTTACCATCTCTATTAATTCATCCGGATTTTGATCCTTCTTACGAAACCAAGATTTGAATTTATTACCCATTTATTCTCCTAAGCACTCCCTTGGAATTCTTTTGCCTATGTCGCATGCGAATTCATAATTAAAGCGACCTGATATATCTCCCAATTCTTCCATTGTTATAGTTTCATCACCGTCAGTACCAAGTAGTGTAACGGTATCTAACACATTTACATCAAGTCCCGTAACATCAACCATGAATTGATCCATACACACTCGACCGAGTATATTACACTTATGTCCGTTAATAAGGACATATCCCTTATTAGACAAACCACGCGGATATCCGTCACCGTATCCGACGGGAATTGTTGCAATCTTCATCTTATCGTCTGCAACAAATGTACCGCCATAGCTTATCGCATCACCCTTATTAATCTCCTTGACAAATACAACATGACTCTTAATAGACATAACAGGCTTAATATCAATCAGGTGCGATACTTCATCAGACGGCCATAAACCATACAATATAATACCCGCCCTGACAACATCAAATGCAGCCTGCTTTAATCCGATTATTGCTGCTGAATTAGCCGCATGTACAAAGTCAAACGTAACACCGATGTCTGCTAATTTATTAATAATATCATGAAAATTATCAAGCTGCTTTGAAGCATTGGATAAATCCTTTTCATCAGCTCTTGCAAAATGTGTAAAGAGCCCCTGCAAATGAAGATTGTCAAGCTCGCTTATCTTCTTGATGGTATTTAGGTCATCATCATTATTCCTAAAGCCTATTCTTCCCATGCCGGTATCAACCTTGATATGAGCATTAAGCTTTACACCAATCCTTGCACATTCATCATCAAATTCCTTAGCCATCTCATAAGAAATAATAGTCGGCGTAATATTATAGCTAATCATACTGTGATAGCTTGATTTGAATGTGTATCCGAGTACCATAACAGGCTTCCTGATGCCGTTAATTCGAAGTTCAATTCCTTCGTCAGCAGTCGCAACAGCAAATCCATACACAAATTCATATTCTTCCAATACATGTGCAAATTCAATTGCACCATGACCGTATGCGTCAGCCTTGATAACACATATAACCTCCGCATTCGGATTACATTTATGAATTTCATTGATATTGTGTCTTAGATTATTCAAATCTATATAAGCACATACTCTTTCTTTGTCCATTTATTAATATCCTCTAAGTACTTTGCCAATCGCCGATATAATATCCGTTGCAATCAGATAATTGACATTCGATTCACTTGCAACCTTATCACCGCATAAGCCATGTATGTACACGCCAAGCGCAGCCACTGTATCAGCATCAATATGATTAGCAATAAGGCCTGCTATCATGCCTGCTAAGACATCACCACTGCCACCTGTTGCCATTCCGTTATTGCCTGACATATTGATATATACATTGCCACTAGGTGTCGATGTAACTGTTGAAGCGCATTTTAATACTGTCGTAACACCATACTTATCAGTGAAGTCAGTGGCACATCTAATTAAGTCTTCCTTAATATTGGAAATGTTCATTCCTGTCAGCCTACTCATCTCACCGGGATGTGGAGTTATGATACGATTATAAAAATGTTTATCTAAAAGCTCCATATTATTGCTTATAATATTGAGTGCATCCGCATCAATGACAAGCGGCTTGTCATAATTATTAATTACATACTTGGTAATACATGTAGCCACATCATCCTGACCGATACCGGGACCGATAACGCATACAGTCGACCAATTCAATTCTTCAATTAATTGCTCTTCATCATACTCATTATAAGTAGAAATCAACGCTTCAGGGAATTCACTTCCCAATATTAATCCGTTATCACTTGTTGTATATATCTTAACAAGTCCTGCGCCCATTCTAAGCGCAGCCTTAGCACTAAGAAATGCAGCCCCGCTCATATCTTGATGACCGGCAACAACAAGAACCTTACCGAAGTCACCTTTATTAGTATCAGCAAGTCTGTTATTAACTACTGCTATATCCTCTCTATCGAAGCAAAATATACCGGGCTTAATTGTATCGAGAAAACTATTATCATTAATTCCGATATCACACACAATCGTTTTGCCTGAGTATTCTTTACCCGGATATA
>CAJOIL010000085.1 GCA_905234525.1 uncultured Lachnospiraceae bacterium
TATAGAATCAACACCATAATCAATTATTTTACCCAATGCCTTAGGATTAATACCATCACGAGGTGGGTCCAGAATAATGTAATCAGGCTTATCTTCTATGTCATCTAAGACTTTAAGCACATCACCCGCAATAAATTCACAGTTAGACAGTCCATTAATGGATGTATTCTCTTTTGCGGCATTAACAGCTTCTTCAACAATCTCCACACCAATTACTTTATTAACAGCCGGTGCCATCATCTGCGCTATTGTACCGGTTCCGGAATACAGATCATACAGACACGTATCACTTCCGACACCATCGCCAATGAACTCTCTTGCCGTATCATAGAGTATTTCTGCTCCGAGCGAATTAGTCTGGAAGAATGAGAACGGCGTTATCTTAAATGTTAATCCGAGAATCTCTTCTGTTATGTAATCTCTCCCAAATAATATATCAGTACCTTCATCCTTAACTATATCTGCCACACCATCATTAGTTGTATGAAGGACACCGACAAGCTCACCGGTAAGTGTAAGCTCTTGAAGCATATCAGACCACGCCTCAAGCATAACACTTTCATCAGCGAAATTACCGTCATTACCACAATCCCAATCACTGCTTGTAACAAGACAGACAAGTATCTCTCCCTTCTTAGCACTCTTACGTACAAGCAAATGTCGAAGATAACCCTCATGTCTCATCTTATGATAGTAGGTTGCACCCAATCCGGAGAAAAATTCTAATGTTGATGCAAGTATCAACCGATAGTCCTCGTCAATAATCCTGCAATCATCTACTGTTACGACATCATAGAAGCTTCCCCTCTTAGTCCGTCCTTCAACTCATCTCCGAAGGAGAATTCCATCTTATTCCTATAGCCAAATTGCTTAGGAGAACGCTTAATACCTTCAAAAACATCATCAAATTCTTGCTCACCGATAACCGGTATAAATATATCGCGAATTTGCTTACTCTTAATCTCTAGCTGTGCATCATAATCTATCGTCTGATACGTACAGCCACCGCACTCGCCGAAATGCCTGCATACATCATCAACATTTTCATTATCCGCTCTTTCAATTATCGATAGCAAATTACCCTGTATTCTATCGGATTTCTTCTTAGTGATGCGAAATTCTATTATCTGTCCGGGAATACAGTTCTTAACGATAGCAATGCAACCAACACCCTCGTCTTCGATAGAGCCTTCTACTTCAATTACTCTAACCTTCCCCTTATTGGGAAATGAAAGCGACTCCACAACACCTTTACAAACTTGTCCTTTTTTCACAAAACACCTCTGCAAAAAAACAACATGCGCAGAAACGCATGTTGCATTATGTTCTATCTAATCATGTCATACGAAATACTATTACTTAGCTTCGTCTGCTTCATCGGTAACATCGTCATCATCAAACAACTCATCATCATCATCATAGAACTCATCATCGATATCATCCATGAATTCATCCTCATATTCAGGGCTGAAATATTGCATAAGAAGATATGCGATTCCGCCAATAGCTGCTACAATTGCAACGATCCATAAGAACACCTTAAGCTTACTCTTCTTCTTAGGCTTCTCTACTACTACTACATCGCCATCCTTGAGATTCTTAAGTGCCTCGATAGCAGAGAGATTACTAAATGCCGACATAAGTTCCTTAAGCTTACTAACATCGAATAACTCTCCCAATTCTTCTTTGTTAATCATCTTTACTTTCATAATTACCTCTCCTTTATCTCTTAGACTAGCCGTCTTTGTTCAATCTTTGTCAATTATAACACACTTAATCCCAAGAAAAAACATTTATTATAAAAAAATTTACAAAAAATTCGTTCGGAAACTATTATACTTTAACAAGTTTCGCAAAGCTGGCGAACATTTTCTTAGTACCGACTGCATCAAAATCAACGGTTACCTCATAGTCCCTACCACCGTCATTAATCAAAGTTACCTCTCCTTCACCAAACTTCATATGCTTCACTCTATCGCCCACCTTATACTCAAGCGGCTCTTTACTAATCTTACTTCCAAAATTCTTAGCACTGTACTTTGGTGTACCGGCCTCTGACTTCTTACCTACCGCAAAAAACCTTGACACCTTAGTCGGCTCGCTATCTGAGCTTTTACGCGGCTCCCAAACATTTCCGTTAAGTAAATTCTCAGGTATCTCCTTAACAAATCGAGATATCGCATTATAATTCGTCTGACCATGCAGCTGTCTCATCGCAGACGAGAGCAGCGTCAATCTCTCCTTGGCTCGTGTAATACCTACATAGCACAGACGCCTTTCTTCTTCCAACTCACTATTCGAATCGGCTCCGCCTATACTTCTGACGCCGGGGAATAGATTCTCCTCCATACCGGGCATATAAACATTGGGGAATTCCAATCCCTTGGATGAATGAAGTGTCATAAGCACAACTATGTCATCATTATCTTCATAATTGTCGATATCAGCAACAAGCGATACCTCCGCCAAGAAATCATCAAGACTTACCGGTGCGCCTTCATCTCTCGCTCTTTCTTCATATAGATACACCTTAGAAAACAATTCATCTATATTCTCTATTCTATCCTTAGCTTCATCAGTTCCTTCATTCTTAAGGACTTCAACATAACCCGTCTCGTCCACAATTCTCTCTAACAATTCTGATGGGGCAATCTCATCGGAAGCCTCGGTTAATTCATCCAATAATGCGGAAAACTTCATAACCTTGGTAGCCGCACCCTTCGACAATGTCGGCACCTTATCCGCTACATTCATGGCTTCTCGAAATGACATTTCATTATTCCATGCAAAATTCTGCACCTTAGCTACCGTTGTGCCACCGATGCCACGCTTAGGCTCATTAATAATACGAAGAAGTGCCATATCATCGGCAGGGTTACTTATAGCCTTCATATATGCAATCAAATCCTTAATCTCTTTTCTTGCATAGAAATTAATACCACCTATTATCTTATAAGGAATAGTCTCACTTATCAGCTTCTCTTCCAGAATACGAGATTGTGCATTGGTTCGGTAAAGAATTGCTGACTGACCGTAGGAATATCTATGCAGCCTTGCCATCTTATCTATATCACTTACAATCCTATCTGCTTCTTCATATGCCGTATCGCATCTGATGAAGTTAACCTTGTCACCCTCCTCAGCCTCTGTCCAAAGAGATTTGGTCTTACGTCCCACATTATTCTTAATAACAGAATTGGCTACATCAAGTATATTGGGCGTAGAACGATAATTCTCCTCCAGCTTAATAACAGTTGTATCATCATAATTATTCTCAAAATTAAGAATGTTATAGATATTGGCGCCTCTGAATTTATAAATTGACTGGTCGTCATCACCCACAACGCACAGATTCTTACTGCCATCAGCAAGTAAACGGATAAGCTCAAACTGCGCCGTATTAGTGTCCTGATATTCGTCTACCATAATATACTTAAATCTCTCGTGGTAGCCCTTAAGGACATCATCACATTTCCTAAAAAGCTCAACAGTCTTCATGATAAGATCGTCGAAATCCAATGCATTATTCTCCTTAAGCTGCTTCTGATACTCCACATAAGCTCGAGCAATTGTATCATCATTGCCACAGTAATCAGGATCTAACATAAACTGCTCAGCGTCAATTAGTTCATCCTTAGCCGATGATATTACATTAAGACATAGCTTCTCCGAGCATTGCTTCCTGTCAATGTTAAGCTTCTTAAGCACTTCCTTCATAAGCTTCTTCGAGTCATCGGCATCATATATACTGAAGTTATTATCGTATCCTATCCTATCTATATAGCGTCGAAGTATCCTTACACATGTTGAATGGAATGTCGCAACCCATATGGCAGACGCACCGTGTCCTACAATGGAGTCGATTCGCTGTCTCATCTCGTTCGCTGCTTTATTGGTAAATGTTACAGCCATAATGTTATACGGATTCACACCCTGTTCTATTAAGTAAGCCGCCCGATATGTCAGCACTCTTGTCTTCCCGCTTCCGGCTCCGGCTAAGATAAGTACCGGACCTTCAGTTGTAGTTACACCGAGCTGCTGCTCTTTGTTAAGCATTGTCATATCCATAGTCATCTACCTCTAAAAAAATGTCTTATATATTTTACCATAAAAAATGTGAAATCGTCTTCTTAATTATGCAATCTATACTAATTATTTAACGCAATTAAATAATTGTCCAAATTTAATTCTTATATATTGTTCAATGTGCTATTTTACTAACTTTGCCTTGATAAATCGAAATTCAGGGCATATAATGAAAATGTAAAGATTCGTATTTATTTTTTATGTTTTATCAGGAAGGGGGACACACAGTACAATGAAAAGATTTAAAAGGGTAGTTGCGATTTCAATGGCTTTAGCTATGGTTCTTGGTAGTACAGCATTCGCTAAAGCAACAGAGGGCACACAGGTTATGGATGCTGATATTGCATCAGCAGACGCAGGCGAGAATGTAACGGTTGAAGCTATATCAGAATTAGCGGCATTAGCCAGCACTGATTCTACAGATACTCGTAAGCAACAGATGGCAACTGCTGCAAGAGACGTTATCTCAGGTGAGACAATCACTTACAACAACTCAGCTCAGTTATCAAGATTAGTACAGCTTGGTTATACTGACGCTCAAAATGATGGTCCTATCTCTATTACTAAGGGCGTTCTTAACTATAACAATTGGTTAGGACAGAGCAAGGATGTATACGTTGTATGTCTCTCAGGTACTGACACCAGCGCAGAGAACCAGACAACAGGTTGGTGGACAGATCTTCTCTCAGGATTCGAGTTCAATAACAAGTACGTTAAGAACATCAAGAAGGTTATGTCTGAGAACATCCCTGCAGGATCTGATGTAATCGTAACAGGCCATTCACTTGGCGGTATGGTTGCACAGCAGGTTGTATCTGACAGCACACTTAAGGACAACTACAACTTCCTTAATACAGTAACATTTGGATCTCCTCTTATTAACGGATTCAAGCGTGAAGGTACTGTTAAGAGATTAGGCGACACAAGTGATGTAGTACCATACTTAAGCGTATCAACATTCCTCAATGTCTTCTGGCAGACACTTGGTCTTAACAAGGAAGACGGTGGATACTCTGTATTAGACATGCAGTTCCATGCACATAACGAGAGTTATAACAGAACAGACGTATGGGGCGCATATGATGTAACAGGAACTAAGAACGGAAGCAAGACATTAACACTTGATTTTGCAACTACACAGTTCTATCATTCACCTGTAACAGTTACTGAGTAACAGCTAATACGAATTACATTAAGACCACACCATAAGGTGTGGTCTTTTTTATTTGTCATATAGTATCGATATGTGTTATGATAGTAACGTAAACTATGTAACGTGATATAGAAGGGGATAACATCATGTCTGACAATAAAGACTTCAAGCGAAGCGATAAAAGCAACTCCAACCACACTAAGCAATACAAATACACTCAGAAGGAAATTATGTCGATTCTCGTTAAGAACTTCGCAGAGATTGACTATGTAGGATATAATGACATACCCGATATTGATTTATATATAGATCAAGTCACAAGCTTTATTGATTCGCACTTAGAGTCGGTAAAGCGTAATGCCGATGACAAGACATTAACTAAGACAATGATTAATAACTATACCAAGAACAATGTCCTCCCCTCTCCCAATAAGAAGAAATACTCTAAGAACCATATCTTAACATTAATATTTATATATTATCTTAAGACATTTCTTAGTATTAAGGATGTTAAGGCTATTATGGAGCCTGTTACAGATAAATTCTTCAATAGCGATGATGATATGGCATTTACCGATATATATAAGGAAATCGTTGACATAGAATTAGCAGACGGCAAGCCTCTTACGAAGGATGTACTTCGCAAGTTTAACCTAAGCCAAAAGGCCTTTCAAGACGCTCCGGAAGAAGACAGAGAGATGCTTCAGCGCTTTGCGTTCATTTGCCTTCTCGCCTATGACATCTACGTTAAGAAGATGATGATTGAAGAGCTAATTGACCTTGATGC
>CAJOIL010000086.1 GCA_905234525.1 uncultured Lachnospiraceae bacterium
TAAGTTCTTAGGCTCATCGATGTTGTACTCTGCCTTCTGCTTCTCAATAATCTCCTTGGCTTCTTCAGGCGTCCTTATACCCCACATCTTGCTGAAGGTATTCATATTGAACGGCAGGTTATATAGCTCATCCTTATATACGGCAATCGGAGAATTAATATAATTATTGAATTCAGCGAATCTGTTAACATAATCCCATATCTTCTTATCGGATGTATGGAAAATGTGCGCTCCGTACACATGAACATTTATTCCTGATTGCTCCTTAGTATAGATATTGCCGGCGATATGGTCACGTCTATCGATAACAAGACATGTCTTACCTCTGCGCTTGGCTTCATACGCAAATGTTGCTCCGAAAAGGCCTGCGCCCACCACAAGATAATCGTAATGCATAATGTTGTCCTCCACACAAAATATTGGTATAATTGTATCATATATATATTACCATTTCAATTTACTATACGGAGTAAATATATGAATTTTCGAATGATTGTCCATATAATAGGACACATTATCAAAATTGAAGGCTTACTGTTTCTCGTGCCGGTTATAACGGCAATTGTATATAACGAAGCTACACAAGGCAGAGTATACAGTGTTATAGGCGCTGCGCTTTTTGTCTTCGGATTTCTTATTACACGCAAGAAGCCTAAGAATACCATATTATATCTCAAGGAGGGCTGCGTAACTACAGCGTTAAGCTGGATTTTATTATCTGTTTTCGGCGCAATTCCGCTATTACTTACAGGCGAAATATTAAGCTTCACCGATGCAGTATTCGAGATAGTATCAGGCTTTACGACAACGGGCTCTTCCATACTGACTGATGTCGAAGCATTAAGCCATGCTTCACTGATGTGGCGAAGCTTCACTCATTGGGTTGGCGGTATGGGAATATTAATATTCTTACTTGCAGTTATTCCGCTTACCGGTGGCTCCAACGTAAATCTTATGAAGGCAGAATCTCCCGGCCCTCAGGTAGACAAATCTCTACCCCAGGTCAAGACAACTGCTCTTCTATTATATGTAATTTATTCTGTATTAACTGCATTGGAATTTATCATTTTACTTATTACCAAGCTACCCGTGTTTGATGCAATCTGTATGACATTCGGCACAGCCGGCACAGGCGGATTCGGTGTCCTTAATGACTCGTGTGCTTCTTACCCGATTGCAAGCCAATGGGTTATTGCTATATTTATGATTTTGTTCGGAATCAATTTCAATGTATATGTAATGTTAGTATTCAGACGCTTCAAAAAAGCATTTATCAGCGAGGAGGTATGGACATACCTGGGGTTCATCGTAGTTGCAGTAGTTATAATTACAATCAATATCTTAGATAAGACTGCCGGCTTTATCGATGCTCTTACGAAGTCAACCTTCAGCGTCGCCTCAACCATTACGACAACCGGATATGCCAATACCGACTTTAATACATGGCCTACGATTGCCAAGGTTATACTTGTTTTCCTAATGTTTTCAGGCGCATGTGCGGGAAGTACTGCAGGCGGTATTAAGGTGTCAAGAATCGTCATCGCATTTAAAGTATTCAGGCGTGAAGTCAATTCATTCTTACACCCCAGAGAAGTTAAGACAATCAGAATGGATGATCAGGTTATCAGCGACAAAACCGTTCGAAGTGTAACAATTTATTTTATTACTTATGCCGTCATTTTCGCATTTTCACTGTTTTGGATTTCATTCGACGGTCACGACCTTGTAACTTCATTTACCGCAATTGTTGCTACCTTTAACAATATCGGACCGGGCTTAGAGATGGTTGGACCGACAGGCAATTACGCATTTTTCTCGACACCGTGCAAATGGGTGCTTATATTCGACATGTTAGCGGGAAGACTTGAGATATTCCCGATGCTAATGCTATTCCATCCAAGCAATTGGCGCGGAGTTCTAATCAGACATAGAAAAGGATACTAATTAACGGAGGTTATTTATGTTAAGATTCATACGTAACAACAGCGCACTTATTGCAGTTTCAGTATTCGCTGCAATCTTCATCACTATGTATAATGAGATGCGCTCCTTCTATATAACAGGCACCAGAATCGGTCTAAGCTACGGCGAATTAAGCTTTTCCATAATACTTAAGGTTATTCTTATAGCTATTTGTGCGTTAATAGTCTTATTGCTTATCGCACGTTTCAAGCATCTGTTCAAATATCTTGATAAATACAGATATATCATAGGATTGGCAATAATTATTATATGGACTGTTTTTGAGTTTAGTGGTTCATCCATTGCACTGTATCATTGGCATCTTAACGGAACCGTCGACCCTGAATCAAGCGGTACTCTTTTGGGCGTATCCAGACAAATCAGAACCGATGAATATACAATCTGGACGCTAATGAATTTCTCGCAGGAATACAATAATTATAATGGCGTAAGCGATATATTAAGAGGTACGCCCACAGACGTAACCACATTTTACGGCAACCCTTCTTGGTCGCTTGCTACTCTTTTTCGTCCTTTTCTTTGGGGATACCTCGTACTCGGCAGTGCCAAAGGACTTGCATTCTATTGGATTTCCAGAACTGTATGTCTATTGCTAATCTCTTATGAATTCGGCAAAATATTTATCTCGCCCGATATACTTAATCATGACAGCTCTTATGACCACAAAGTCTTAAGCTTTGCCTATGCATGTCTTATAACATTTTCACAAACCGTTCAGTGGTGGTATTCCACAAACGGCCTAATGGAAATGCTGATATTCGGTCAACTGGCTGTTATACTTCTCTACTACCTGCTGCACGCTGAGAAGATATGGGTTAAGCTCTTATGTTGCCTCGGAATCATTATTTCCGCCGGCGGATATCTGTTTACCTACTATCCGGCTCAACAGGTGCCTCTGATGTACATATGGCTTGTATGCGCTGTCGCAGTGCTGATTAAATCACGTAAGATGATTAAGGCGCAAATAATATTAATGATAATAGGTTCAGTCATAATTCTGGGGGCTCTTATTGCTATCGTATTAATGAATTCCCTTGATACAATCAATGCAACAATGAATACCGTCTATCCCGGCAAGCGCGTAAATACCGGTGGCGACGTGTCTATAACACATCTCTTCTTCTATTTTATTGACATATTTACACCATTTAACGAAGGCGATTTATTGCAGGAGGGTTCAGACTTAAGCAATACCCTGGAGGCGGCTACCATATACTCCCTATTCCCTTTGGGCATATTATTAAGCCTGTATCAGATGATACGCCGTCGAAAGAAAGACGGTCTTAGTATCGCATTAATAGCTGTGGAAATATTTTTCCTAATATATGTTTTTATAGGCATCCCCGAAATAATAGCAAAAATAAGCTTCCTAAGCTACTCACTTCCTCAACGCACATTTGCAATAATGGGTATTATAGATATATTACTTCTATTTAGGACGCTCTCATATAAACGCGACCCTAACAAAAGCCTATCCACAGCTACCAAGCTGATAATTACTGCTGTGGCAATTATCGCAGAGATTCTTCTTCTCTTGTGGCTTCGTACGTCCGGCTATCATATACCCAAAACGATACTAATATTTGGCGGTATAATTCTTATATGGTGCACTTATCTTGTAATATGCTACGACAGAGCTCACACGGAGAAGCTGGCCATTACACTAATATGTGTTATCACATTTACAGGACTATGTGTAAATCCCCTTCAAAAGGGAATCGACGTCGTTACCAAAGACGATTTTGTAGTTAAAATAAAAGAAATTGCTACGTCTTCCGATGATAAATGGATTGTTGCCACCGACAAAAGCCAGCTTAACGACCTACCTATTGTTGTCGGCGCTAAGACCATCAATTCAGTTAACGCTTATCCGAATACCGAGCTGTGGTCTAAATTAGATCCCACGGGCTCAAAATCAGATATATACAACAGATACGCACAAATCAAAGTGGATATAAGTAATTCTCCGACAACATATACGTTAGTTGCAAACGATCAAATAATGGTTACTCTTAATCCAAACGACCTTAAGCTGCTTGGTATATCATATGTATTAAGCGATAAGCCACTTGATGAATACGGTATGGAGCTTATGTATAACAAGAACAATTACTACATTTATAAGAACAATAATTAGCTTATGGAAGATAGAATAAATTATATACTTAACACATTTGACAAAATATACGGAACCGACCTGGTATGCTACTTGGAGCATGATGAGCCGTGGCAGCTACTTATCGCCACAATTCTGAGTGCTCAATGTACGGATGAGCGAGTTAATATCGTAACAAAGGAGCTTTTCGTAAAGTATCCGTCTGTGGACGCATTCGCTAATGCATCACTTAAGGAATTGGAGCGGGACATATACTCCACGGGCTTCTATCACAACAAGGCCAAGAACATTATCGCGTGCTGTAATAAGCTTGTTAGTGACTATGATTCTCAAGTGCCTTCCACTATGGATAAGCTTCTGACTTTGCCGGGAGTCGGTCGCAAGACTGCCAATGTTATCCTTGGAAATGTGTATCATATACCAAGTGTTGTCGTTGATACACATGTCGGAAGAATATCAAGACGCTTGGGGCTTACTTCGAGTAAGGATCCCGCGGTGGTTGAGAAGGATTTGATGAAGGTACTGCCTGAGGACCATTGGATACTGTATAACATACAGGCGATTGCATTTGGGCGCGAGATATGCACATCGCAGAGACCGAAGTGCGCTGAGTGTCCGTTAAGTAATATATGCGCGACAGGGGGACGGGTTCCTTGTCGCGAAAAATGTCCTGATTAAGAAAAGTGCGACAGGGGGACGGGTTCCTTGTCGCGGACAATAACTCAATTAACGAAAAGCGCGACAAGGAACCCGTCCCCCTGTCGCACCAAGGTAATACAATGAAAATATATCTAAGCCGTCACGGGCAAACAAATCTTAATAAACAAAAGCTAATGCAGGGAAGAACCGATGAGCCGCTTAACGAGACAGGCATAGCGCAAGCAAAGCAGGCGCATGAGTTCATTAAGGATGTAAAATTCGATACAATTTATTCAAGTCCTCTTCAGCGAGCTAAGACAACCGCTTCAATAATGGCTAATGTGCCTGAATCGGAGATAATCGTGGAGCCTCGTATAATCGAGGTTAATTTCGGCCGTTACGAGCTTAAGCCATATGGCGGACTTGGACTTCATATGACAGCTTATTGGATTTTTCCTGAGATAATTCCTTGTCCTGCAGGCGTGGAGTCGGTTGATGAGATGATTGCAAGAACGCATGAATTTCTTAAGGAGCTGGAGACTAAGGATTTTGAAAATGTGCTTGTGGTGTGTCACGGCGGAATACTTAGG
>CAJOIL010000087.1 GCA_905234525.1 uncultured Lachnospiraceae bacterium
GCCGACATTATCAATAAAGACATCATCCGCAAGAAACCTTGGTCCTGCTGCTATTACGTCTCTTCTTGTGCATGTGCCTATTAATTGTTCAAAAGAACCCTTTGTAAGCTCTGTGTCGCAATCCATAAACAGAAGGTAAGTGCCCTTTGCTGCCTCCATACCAACATTATATGCACAGCTGTTAGAGCCCCCGGGAAGCTCAATCGTTGTAATATCAATTCCGATTTTATTAAGCCTGTCTACATAGAACGCTATATCACCAAGTAGCGTAGCATCCCCGACAACAATTATCTCATAATTTGTTGTGCTCACACTTCTTTTAAATGACAGAATGCATCTGTTGAGTCCGTCGATATTGCCGGTGTAATCAATAATGACAGATATTTTTTCGTCGGGCATATCATATCTTACGGAGAATCTTCGAGGGCATATATCTGACTCCCGAACCTTAGCATTAATGTTCATTCGCTCAAGATGCTTTTCGATAGATAATATACTGCTGTCTAATGTATAGTCCTTCTGAGTGACTTTTCCTGCCGTTGACTCGGAATGAATTCTCCAATGGTATAAAACCTTGGGTACGTGGCATATTGCACGTGCCTTCTCCCCGATTCTGTAAGTCATGTGATAGTCTTGTGAACCATCATAATCAGATGTGGGAAGCTCCATTTCATCTAAGATGCTTTTTCTGACTGTAAGAAAATGGCATACATAGTTAACGGCATTAAGATAGTCGATATTCCAATCCGGCTTGAAGAACGGATTACAGTAATGACCGTCCTGCAGCTTGTCTTCATCACAATAGAACATATCTATATCGGGATTCTCATTAAGAGCCTTCGTGTACTCATAAAGCACATCCGCTTCTAAAGTGTCATCGTGGTCGAAGAAACAAAGGAAGTCTCCGGTGGCTTCCTTGATACCATAGTTTGTATTCTCTGTTATGCCTAAATTGCGCTCTAAGGTGATAAGCTTAACGGAACCGTTATTATTAATCTTGTCGTCTATATGTGCCGATAGCTCATCATTATCCGGTGAAGCGTTTATTAATATTAACTCATAGCTTGAGTAAGATTGGTTTAATACTGATTCAAGCATATCATCAAAGAAATCAAGCGGGGTATTATATAAAGGCACAATAATAGAATACTTGGGATTAATGGAAAATGCTTTAGCCCTTTGTTCTCTTAAGACATCCGGAGTCACTCGATTGTTAAAAAACCACTCTTCATAGTCTTCATCAAAATATGATGATTTAACCGGTGAAGCTAAATCAACCTCTTCCTCGTCATTGTCCTTATCTGAGACCTTGTCCTTATCTGAGGCTTTGCCTGAAGACCACGCATTGTCTGCCGCTATAGCTTCCTGTGTTCTGAATTCTTGGAAAAACACTCTTTGCAGCTCCTTGCCCTTGTATCCCTTTGCTTTAAGATATGTAAGATATATACCGCATAATCTTTCACCGAGGTAACCGCTGACACGTCTTGCAATGGGAGAGTAGTTAGACATATCGCAGATTTCTTCGTGCTTTGAAAGTACATCAAAAAGAAACGAAGAATAATCCTTAAATATTTCTTTTTTCATTATAAACATATTGCATAGGTAACTGCTGTAGCCCTCGCAGTACTCCTTTGCATAAGGCCAAATGTCGGGATAGTCTGCTTGTATTATGTCAAGAACGCTGTCAAGGTCGCTGATATAATGATCGATAGAGTCTCGGTATTGCTCATAAATGGTGAGGCCGTCAGAGGCATCAATCATAGTGGGTGCAATGTAGTCATAGCTTGTAATGACCTTCTTCATCTGCTCTTCATTGATGCAGTACCGCTCTAAGAACTTAGACGAATTATCCTTAGCAAGCACATCTCCGCATATAAAGGGCTTGATGGTTTCCGGATAAAGCCTTTCACTGAAATTAAGGTATCTTCTGTAATGGAAGAAACCATAATAGTCGGCATCGATATTCTTATAGGCATAGTATTGTGCCGTAAGCTCGCAGTATGATGAATTCTTATCTGCGATATTATCGCCTTCGTTATCGTGTAATATATTGTCAAAGCATTTATCTTCGGTCGTTCCGACTTGGATGGGGTTAAGGTACTTATTATCGGGGAAATATACATCCGGTCTGTGTGTTGAAACAAATATTTTTATATTGGGTTGCATCCGTGTTACCTCTATATATTTCAAAATTTACTTTTAAATTATTTTATGATAAAATCCATAGGAAGTAAAGAATTAATATATGGAGAGGACGAATTAATGCTGGGCAGAAACAAGGCTTCGTTTAGAACTACGAATAATAACAATGAATACTCTGACTATGACATTTGGCGTATCACCTTTTCATTTATTAATTACTCGATTGCAGTACTTAAAGTTGATGATAATAACAGTGAATTGTTTACGGAAAGTCTTTCCCGATTTCATGATTATGAAATAGGGGAGTTCTCTTCTATAGAAGAGCTAAGCGATTTTGTTCAAGGCTCTGATTCTGAATACACTTTATTTATGACTTCTGATTGCATCATAGACAGCAATATTTTTGATGTTTATTCCACTATATTAGATGAGAATCCGGATATTGATATTATTTATAGTGATGAAGATATTTATTCCATAGAAGAGGGGAGAAGAAGATCTCCTTTCTTTAAACCGTGCTTTTCTCCCGATACGCTTATGAGCTTTCCTTATATAGGCAAGGTGTTTTTGTTTAGAACCTCGTTAATAGATGAAGTAGGCAGATTTGACAGCTCCTTGGGGGAAGAGACATATTATGACTTCTTGCTAAGATGCTTTGATTTAGGTAAGAATTTCCGCCACTCATCTAAGGTT
This sequence comes from uncultured Lachnospiraceae bacterium, assembly GCA_905234525.1. GTDB lineage: Bacteria > Bacillota > Clostridia > Lachnospirales > Lachnospiraceae > RUG191. The sequence continues at coordinate 2,836 of CAJOIL010000087.1, forward strand.
TTATTTTCTCAGATAAGAGAGGATGATTATGAATATTATGAGGTCAATGACAACATTAGAATCTGTCAAGAGAATTCGCTGATTAGAAGGAACATATTTGCCACCTTGGTTATGGACCCGAAGGGGCATAATTATACTATTGATTACAAGTGGGATGATAAGCCCTTAGTTAGCATTATTATTCCTTCAAAGGATAATTATGACGTGCTGAAGCGTTGTATTGACAGTATTATTAAGCTTACGTTTTATAAGAATTATGAGATAGTAGTTGTAGATAACGGAAGCTCAAGTGATAATAAGGCGAAGTACTCTGAGTACGCTACCACTCATGGGGTAAAATACATATACGATGAGAAGAAGTTCAATTTTTCGTATATGTGTAATGTCGGTGTCAAGAATTCAAGCGGCGAGTATTTGCTTTTCTTGAATGATGATACGAAGATAACGGATACTATGTGGCTTACCAAAATGCTTGGTCAGGCGATGCTACCGTATTCCGGCGCAATAGGCGCCAAGCTTTTGTTCGGAGACAGAACGACCATTCAGCATTGCGGCGTGATTAATAACGTAGGTCCGACACATGCCTTTTGGGGCTTTAATGATGCGGCATATTATTATTTCGGACGTAATATATACGTCTATAATTATCTGGGCGTCACAGCGGCGTGCTTGTGCGTTAAGAGAAGCAAGTTCGAAGAAGTATCCGGCTTCAATGAGGAATTGACCATATGCTATAATGACGTAGACTTGTGCTATAAGCTGGTTGAAAAGGGATACTATAATACCGTTAGGAATGATGTGGTCCTCATTCACTACGAATCTGTATCGAGAGGTAGTGATTACCAAGATGAAGCGACGAAGAGTCGACTGCTTAAGGAACGTAGCCTGCTGGAATCTATGCATCCTAACTTTGTTAAGTATGACCCGTTTTACAATGTTAACCTAACAAGTCAGAAGGTTGATTTTGATTTACATGAATTAGTAACGAATCGTTATTTGCCGGTTGATATACAAGGCTTTACAGAGGTAAAGTCGGCATTTAATATAGATTCGATTTTGGTGGAGCGTTTAATTAAGATTAGGGGCTGGATTGTTAATGACATGGATTTGAAGACGGCTAATTGTTCTGTTTCAATTATACTTAAGTCCGATAATGCCGCTATGAAGGTTAATGCCGTACGGCAGATACGTACAGATGTGCAAAAGAGCCTTTCATTGAATGTTTCCGATGTGGGCTTTATGTGCATATTCCCGAAGGGTTTTCTTAATGCGAACGAGAAGTATGTTATCGGCATAAATGTTACTGATTCAAGCGGCGCACATAAAGAGGTTGTGTGGACTGAGAATTATATATTATTCTGATTGATTAATTGACCCATTAATAGGAGAAATGTAATTGTCTAAAGCAAACATTCTATTTCACAAAGTAAGACAAAATGCATGTAGCGACAAATTAATAACGATAGAAGCAGTCGAAGTTGACAAGAGAACTCCCGTGGAGTCAATTGCTGTATTTATCGAACGGGAGAAGTATACCCACGAGGGCATCGATATTCTTGTAAGAGACGACCGCTTCATCTGGGATAAATACGACTTCCCCGGACACAACCCCATAGCAGAGGTTTTTATTCATATACCCAAGATGCTTCTTGACGAACGAAGCAAGATTACGGTTGCTGTTATGAATGAAGAGGGCACAACCGTTAAATGCTTTGATGTCGGTGCATCGAAGCTTCGTTCTGCATACACCGGTGAGGGTATGTTCAAGGTGGATTCCGTTGATGTTAACGGTGACACTAACGAGGTTGCGCTTAGAGGCTGGGGTGTTAACACCAAATCGCTTGAAGTCTATATCGAGGACGAGAAGGGTAAACGCATTGAATCTGATACGGAGTATGTAATTCGCAAGGATATCGAGACGCAGTTCCCTGAGCTTAACAATATTCCTGCAAGTAGTAAGCAGGGCTTTTTATCCGCATTTACAAGACACAGTAAGAAGGTTCGAGTGCACATTGTACGTGACGGTATCGATAGCGTTGAGGTTGTTGACCTTGATAAAGCATTAGCCTTCGACCCGACGAACAGATGGCACAGAGCAATTAGGTACTTTAATAATAACGGTCTTAAGTCATTCGTTAATCATGGTCTCAAGAAGCTTATGGAGATTACCAAGGGTAGCAATGATAATCGCTACGAGACCTGGATGAGCATGAATAATCCGACCGAGGAACAGCTGGAATTCCAGCGTAATCGCATGTTTGATAATGGAGTTAAGTTCTCTATTATAGTACCGCTTTATAATACACCGCTTAATTTCTTGGATGACCTTGTTCATTCCGTGATGGCGCAGACATATTCTAATTGGCAGCTGTGCTTTGCTGATGGCTCTAATAATGTTAAGGTTCAAGAGCACTTAAGAGAGAAGCTTAACGATGGCAGCTACCAGGGTCGTATTACAAAGGGCATTTCCGAGAATACCAATGAAGCACTTAAGCTTGCGGTTGGAGAGTATGTGGTGCTAATGGACCACGACGATACGCTAAGCCCCGATGCGCTTTATGAATTGATGGTGCAGATAGAAGAGCACGGCGCTGAGGTCATTTATTCCGATGAGGATAAGATTGACATACATGGTAAGGAGCGCTTCGAGCCTTACTTTAAGTCTGACTTTAATGTTGATTTGCTTTGCTCTAATAATTATATATGCCATATCTTCTGCGTTAAGCGCGATATTGCACTTAAGGTTGGTGGCTTCGATTCTGAGTATGACGGTGCGCAGGACCATGATTTCATTTTGAAATGTATCAGTGAAGTTGACAAGGTCTACCACGTGCCTAAGATTCTTTATCATTGGCGTACACATCGCAATTCCACAGCCGAGAATCCTGAGAGTAAGATGTATGCTTATACCAACGGTAAGAAGGCTGTTAAGAAGTATTTTGAAACACAAGGTGTTGAGGTTGAGATGGAAGACGGCCTGCAGCTTGGCCAGTACCATGCGCGTCATATCGTGCAGGGCAGTCCGCTTGTTTCGATTATTATTCCCAATAAGGACCATGTGCGTGACCTCGATATGTGTCTGAAGTCAATTGTTCGCAACACCTATGATAATTATGAAGTAATAGTTGTAGAGAATAATTCTACCGATAGTGAGACGTTTGATTATTATAAGGATATGGGAAATGTTTGTGAGAGGGCCAAGGTTGTGACCTATAAGCCTGCAAAGGGCGAAGGCTTTAATTTCTCTAAGATTAATAATTTCGGAGTCAAGGAAGCCAAGGGCGAATATTTACTCTTCCTTAATAATGATATAGAAGCAATCGGCGATGATTGGCTGGATAGGATGCTTGGCTTTTGTCAGCGTGAGGACGTGGGCATTGTGGGCGCACAGCTTCTCTATCCCGATGGCATCATTCAGCACGCCGGAGTGGTAATAGGCTTTGGCGAGATTGCAGGTCATGCATTCGTGGGCTTGCATCCCGATGAGTGCAAGGCATTCGGCAGGGCCATGCTGACACAGGACTACAGCGCAGTAACCGCAGCCTGTCTTCTTACTAAGAAATGTATATTTGATGAGGTAGGCGGCTTTGATGAAGAATTTACCGTTGCATTTAACGATATTGATTATTGTCTGAGGGTACGCGCCCTGGATAAGAAGGTTGTCTATAATTCATTTGCGGCACTCACTCATTATGAGTCGAAGTCAAGAGGCGCCGAAGACACGCCCGAGAAAAAGCAACGCTTTGCTGATGAGATACGAATGTTCCAAGAGCGCTGGGCTGATATCTTACGCGACGGCGACCCTTATTATAATGTTAATCTTGCACTCGACCGCGCAGACTTCGCGATACGGATAAGCTGATGCGATAGTAACAGGCGCGACAGGGGGACGGGTTCCTTGTCGCGCTTATTTTATATTAGGTCAACTCTCGCGACAAGGAACCC
>CAJOIL010000088.1 GCA_905234525.1 uncultured Lachnospiraceae bacterium
GTGTAAGTGCAGTAATGTATTCAGCTGACAAGTACTAATCGATCGATGGCTTTTTTAAGGCTGTTAATGTCTAATCTTTGCTATATGAAGTTTTGAAGGTTCATACCTTTAATGTATTCCTCCTTAGCTCAGTCGGTAGAGCATTCGGCTGTTAACCGAAGTGTCGTTGGTTCGAGTCCAACAGGGGGAGTAGGTCGTAAGGATGCCCGAAGGGCAGGATCCCTTACGACAGAGCGACATTTTCACAAGGTGAAAATGTTGTATTTTTATATTATGGCCCCGTGGTCAAGCGGTTAAGACATCGCCCTTTCACGGCGGTAACACGGGTTCGATTCCCGTCGGGGTCATTAGCGTATAAGCTCTTGTCAATAGATGTAGACTTCTGTGCTTGCACAGAGAAGGATACATCTATTGAGCAAGGCAACGGAAATGAGCACGTAGCACAAAAGTGCGGAGTGCGAATGTACGTAGGATTGCGGGAGCGAAGCGTAGCAATCCGTAGCTTATACGAGTACGGGATCATAGCTCAGCTGGGAGAGCACCTGCCTTACAAGCAGGGGGTCACAGGTTCGAGCCCTGTTGGTCCCATTTTGCCGATGTAGCTCTGTTATCAATGCTACGCATTGATAACCATCGCTACATCTATTACAATCGTTACTTCGTTCCGATTGTATCGTATCTCACTTCGTGAGCTACGAGGCATATTGGACGAGGTTCAATATGCCGATGTAGCTCAATTGGCAGAGCAGCTGATTGTTAACGGTTCAAGTCCGTTCATCGGCTTAGGTCCCGATGCACAGCATCGGGTACTAAGCGGGGTCCCCGCGAATGCGAGCATTCGTGGGGAAAGGAGCAACGATGAAGTGGGGCGACTGACCGAGCTTGCTCGGTCGGAGCATAGCGTAATCGGTTGCGACGTGGACCTTTAGCTCAGTTGGTTAGAGCATCCGGCTCATAACCGGACGGTCCGGGGTTCGAGTCCCCGAGGGTCCATCCGGCCCAATGGCTCAGTTGGTTAGAGCGCCGCCCTGTCACGGCGGAGGTCGCGGGTTCGAGTCCCGCTTGGGTCGTTTAATTTCAGCTTTGCTGAAATGGGGTCCCCACGAATGCAAGCATTCGTGGGGAAGAGTACAAAGAGTCTCACCCCATTTTTAGTTCGAGCTTCGCTCGAAGGGGCTCGACGTGTAGCAAGGAATCCTCCCACTTCGTGGGTCTCTCCTTGCAACATAAGCCGCAGTGGCGGAACTGGCAGACGCGCAGGACTTAAAATCCTGTGGTGGCGACATCGTACCGGTTCGATTCCGGTCTGCGGCATCTAATTTAATATGTGGGACGGGCACAACATTGCCTATTATCCACAGTATAAAAACCTTTTTCGAAACATTGAGCTTTTGCTCAGTTGAGAAAAAGGTTTTTTATACTGTGGATATAATCTATATATTAATCCGCCCGTCCCTAAAAAACTAAATTTCCTCTTTAACATTTTCCATAAATATGGTATAGTTGCTATGATTAGATACTATATGTAGATTGTAGCATGTTATGTAAATTATTGAGGAGGTTATATAATGACTATTTATGAGAGGCAACATGCTGAGAAGGAACGATTAATATTCCTGATTCGTACGATTACAATGTTTATTATGGCTGTTCTTTCCTTTGTGTATATGGGAGGAAGCATCCTTGGTATGTTAAGGACGGGATTTATAGCTGCCGGTGCAATATTTTGCCTGATTTGTTATCTGGCTAAGAAGACAGGAGAAGGGCTTGGTAAATTATGCTTAATTCTTGTGGCAATTGCATATATTTGGCTGTTCTTAACGGCAGGCGAGCCGTATTTGTTCATTATTCAATATCCTATAATATATGTTGTTATATTAGACCAGAATAAGAAGACATCTATTATTTCATGTACCGCAAGTATTGTCACCAATATTATCTTCTTGGTATTATTCTTCTTTACAGGAGACATGACACAATTAGTGGTAGAGATTACATGCTTTATCTTTGCTGTTGTATCTGCTCTTATGGCACTCGGACTTGTTAACTTCATGGAGCGTCAAGCCAAAGAGCTTGTTGCATTTCTTAAGAAGCAGACAGGCGAGCAGAGTGAGATTGCCGAGAACATTATTAATGAGTCAACAGTTATCTTAGATAAGCTTGAAGAAGCAACTGATATTGTTAATTCGCTTAATGAAGGTATCGATGAGACTAATCAGTCATCTAACAGTATTGCTTCTGCAATTCAGACGACAGCTGAGGCTGTTGAGAATCAGACAGAGATGACATCGCAGATTCAGTCAAGACTTGAAGAATCCGAGGAGAATGCTAATTCAATGAAGCAAGCCAGTGATGAGACGTCACTTGCCGTATCAGAGGGTGTAAAGCTTCTTGAAGAGCTCAAGGTTAAATCAGAGCAGACTGCCGAAATCAACAAGATTACAGTCGAAGCAACTGAGCGACTTCAGAAGAGTATTAAGGAAGTTGAAGAATTTACGGGCGCTATACTTAACATTTCCAATCAGACGAACCTACTTGCGCTTAATGCGTCTATTGAGGCAGCGAGAGCCGGTGAGGCCGGCAAGGGCTTCGCTGTAGTTGCCGATGAGATTAGAGAGCTTAGTGAAGGCACCAAGTCATCCACAGAGAAGATTACAGAGATTATTAACAAATTAGCCTCAGAGATGACAGAGGCAACCGGTAATATGGTTAAGACATCCGATAGTATTATCGAACAAAGCGATATGATTGAGACAACCGGCGATAAGTTTGATGTTATTAACAATAACATTGGCGACCTTATGGCGTCAATTAATGAGATTACAGATATTATCCGTGAGATTGTAGAGGCCAATTCCAAGATTATGGATTCTGTTACTAACCTTTCAGCCACAACTCAGGAAGTTGCTGCATCAACGCATACTCTTGCCGAGTTAAGTGAGAATAACGTTGACCGCATGAATGACATGACAAGCCACTTAGACGACATTAACGGAGCGGCCGTCGCCATGAAGAATTGTCTAAATTAATAATAAGGGGCGTCGGCCCCTTATTTTTTGACATTTCCACCCCACAGTGTTATAATATCTTAGCGTGCTTTCGTAAAGCCACGCGGGAGGAAAATAACATGAAACAACAAGATTATGACAGAGTCCGTGCTTCAGTACAGCAACAGTGCGGAAGCAAGGTAATTATTCGACTTGACAAGGGACGTAATAAGGTAGACGTACAGAAGGGAGTTATTCAAGGGGCATATCCGAGTGTATTCACTGTATTAGTAGAAGACGTTGATGATGAGAAGCCCGCTCAGTTACTTTCATTCAGTTATACTGATATTATTACAAAAGATATAAGGATGAAATTGTGTTAGACAATTTCCTATAAGGTATATATATGGCTAAGAAAATTAAACAACCGTTGACCAGGGCTGAAAAGCGCAGGAAGAGAAGGAAGACACTTATAATAATAGAAGTTATTATTCTTATTGTTGTAGTTTTGTTCTTGTTGGCATGGTTGAAGTTTGGACTTATCAGCTGTGAGAATCTTGGTAATATTACCAAGAACGAACTATCTACTGATACTATAGATCTTCTGAAGGGATATAAATGTATAGCGTTCTTCGGAGTTGATAACAGGTCCAACGGTAATTATGAGAGTGGTAATTCCGACAGTATCATGGTGGCATGCATCAATAATGATACGAAGGAAGTTCGTGTTATTTCGTTGTATCGAGATACTGTGTTATCTATGAAGGATGGTACTCTTCGAAAGTGTAATTACGCATATAATCATGGCGGATATCAGGAAGCAATTGAGATGCTTAACAAGAATCTCGACCTTGATATTCAAGCGTATGTAGCAGTCGATTTTAATGCATTGTCGGATGTTGTAGATGATATTGGCGGCGTTGAGATTGACCTTACGGAAGAGGAAGCCAAGCTTATGAATAATGATTACATAGGCGAGGTTGCCAAGATTACAGGCAAGCATTCAGATGGTGTTGCCGCAGGTCATCAGACACTTAACGGTGTTGAGGCTACAGCATATTGCAGACTTAGATATACATCCGGCGGAGACTTTAAGCGAGCAGAGAGACAGAGGACAGTACTTAGTCAGATTGTTAATAAGGCTAAGAATATGAGTACTACTCAGATGCTTAAGCTTGCTACAGATGAAGACATACTTAAGGAAGTATCGACAAGTCTTACTCCTACAGAGATAGCAGCACTTGCATCTGCTATGAAGGATTATTCTTTGGGAGCCACAACAGGATTCCCGTTTGATAAGACAACCGGTACCTACGGAAGCAAAGGAAGCTTAGTTGTTCCTTGTACACTCGAAACCAATGTCTCTAAGCTATATTTCTTCTTGTTCAATAAGGAGAATTATCAACCGTCCGAGACGGTACATAAGATTAGCCAAGAGATAATCGATTTGACCGGTAAGACAGAGAAGAGTGCAGAGGTTGACGGATATTAATATTGCATTATTTAAAGCGCGACAGTAGTCGCGCTTTTTTCGTAACAATATATTTACAATATATACACATTTTTGACACAGGAAACTATTACACTAAAACTAGTGCAATATTTTTTGACATAAGGAGGTGTTGACATGAGTAATAATGGTTTTGGAGTGAAATTAGTTAAGGTAATAGTCATTGCGCTTGTATTTGGTCTTGTAGCCGGTGGTGTATTTGCCGGTGTTAATTTAGCCGTCAATAAGTTTACCGGTAATAATTCAAGTTCAGCCGCTACAGCCGGCGTGGTTCAAGGTACAGCTGTATCAACGGCATCAACGGTAAATGACGTATCTGATATTGCAAACAATGCCTTGCCTTCTGTTGTGCAGGTAACTAATATATCCCTTACGCAGTATCGCTCAATGTTCGGAGGTACTACTATACAAGAGACACCAAGTGCCGGTACGGGATTTATATTTGCCCAGGACAATGATTGCTTATATATTGCAACGAATAATCATGTGGTGGAGAATGCCAATACGCTTACAGTAACATTTTGCAATGATGTCGCTGTAGATGCAAGAATTGTAGGAACGGACGTATCCGATGACCTTGCAGTAATAAGTGTTAAGCTTAGTGATGTTAATGAGGAGACCAAGAACGCTATCAAGGTAGCCGTTGTCGGTGATTCTGCCAAGCTTACACCCGGCGATGGTGCCGTTATTATAGGAAATGCTTTAGGCTACGGTCAGTCCGTTACAACGGGTGTCATCTCAGCACTTAACCGTAAGGTTTCAGCAACTGATGGTAGCGGTAAAGCCATTACCAATACGGTAATTCAGACAGACGCCGCAGTTAATCCGGGTAATTCCGGCGGACCGCTTCTTAATATGCAAGGAGAGGTAGTAGGAATTGTATCAGCTAAGCTGTCCAATACAGCTATAGAGGGTGTCGGATATGCAATTCCCAGTTCAACATTCTCAGCAATTATCAACGACTTGATGACTAATAAGAGCTCGCAGAGCAGTAACTCATCTGATCAAAGCAGCTCATCCGCAAGCGGAGCATACCTTGGTATAGCCGGCATGGATATATCGCAGTCGGCCGCAAGACAATATGGTATGGCTGCAGGCGTATATGTAACTAAGGTTTATTCGGGTAGCGCCGCTGAGAAGGCAGGCATTTCACAGGGAGATGTTATTACAGGCTTTGACGGTTCGTCAGTATCAAGCATGACGCAGATTAAGAGTGCGTTGCAGTCGCATAAGGTGGGAGACAAGGTTACGGTTACCGTTGCCAAAGGAGGCAATAGTAATAGGACGAGCCAGGTAGAAGTAACACTAACCAACATCCAATAAGTAAGCGCGACAGGGGGACGGGTCCCTTGTCGCATTGAGTTATTGTCCGCGACAAGGGACCCGTCCCCCTGTCGCGCTACCTATGTTGCTTCACCACTGCGAACACCCCCGGCAACCTATGCTTAACAATAGATATCGCTGACGCTAAAGCAATCGTCGCTATCGCGTTGCCGTCTACCATAGGCTTATACAACAGAGCCGGCTTGCCTCCACTGAGGTGGCTTCGTAAGTTGAGATATAGCTTCGATTGATATTCCCTATCTAAGAATTTCTTAATCTTTTTATAGGAAATGTGATGCGAAGCCATCCTCTCTACAGCTGAAAGCAACCACCTAAAGTATTCGCCCGAAGCAACGGATAGTGCGTAAGAGCCAATCGTTCCCCAACGTATTTGCTGGCTGAGGAACTTGATAATGCGTTTTCTTTGCAATCGCCAATAGTCAGGCAAATATTTGTCGGTCAATCTGTTATCGGCTTCATTACAGTAGTGATATAATTTGTCTTCTAAGATTACAAGCGAATTAATGTCTTCGAAGGCTTCTATATTGAATAGTATGTCTTCCACATGCGCTATGTCTGTAAATCGCGCACCGCATTTTCTCAGGTATGATAAGTTGTAAGCCTTATTCCAAGGATACCCCAACATCGTCTCCTCCTCAAGGAGTACTACAAGATTGTGGATATCGTCTTTTTCTGTCATGTAGGTTGTTGGCAGTGAGTGAGAAGCTCTATATTGTAAATGTTCATTTGCATCATAATACTCTTCCCACAGAGAATATACCAGGATATCTGGATTTCGCCCCTCGATGCCCTCAGCCACCTTGCTAAGAAGCGTTGTATTATATTTATCATCTGAATCTAAAAAGAGGATATAATCCCCACTTGCCTTATCAAGACCGACATTTCTCGTAAGCCCCGGCCCGAGATTTTTCTCATTTCTCATATATGTTATATTCTCATGTTGCTTAGCATATGAAGAACATACTTCACCACTCCTATCTGAAGAAGCATCATCAACTAAGATTACTTCATAATTGTCGTAATCCTGCGAAAGTATATTCTCAATACACTTCCCAATACCCTTCT
>CAJOIL010000089.1:0-2770 GCA_905234525.1 uncultured Lachnospiraceae bacterium
AATATGAAGAGAAATACAAGAAAGATATCTATACTTTTAGTAGTAGTAATTATTTGCGCTTTAGGTATTAGCATGATTCCGGTTACAGCCTTGGCTGCCGAGGATAAGAATTATTCATCACGTGTTAAAATAACGACAGATACTAATATTGTAATTCCTGATGGCGCAACTTATACATATTCAAAAGGAATATCTGTTGAAAAGGGGGCAACACTAACTATATCTGCTGAAGGCGAAGGAACGGGAAAACTTGTTGCAACTTCAGAGAGTAATAATGTCGCCGCAATATCTGTTAATGCAGGTAGTAATCTGATCATTAACGGCGGTAATATTGAAGCAAAAACCCGGACAGATGACGCCGCAGGAATCGGTGGTGACAAAGGAAAGGCAGCCGGAAATATTACTATTAACGGTGGAAATATTACAGCAAGAAGCCAGAGTCGCGGTGCAGCTATAGGTGGCGGCAGAGACAGTGGCGGATCCTCCAGTGGTAAGATATCTATTAACGGTCGTAAGACTATTATAGATGCTTGGGGCGGAGAATATGCTGCCGGAATCGGCGGTGGTGATGAAGGCGGTGTCGACACAATCTATATAGATAATGGTGCAACTGTTACAGCTCGCGGCGGTAAGCACGGTGCCGGTATCGGAACAGGTGATGTTAGCGATAACGGTAAAAAAGATGCATGGAAAAAAGGTACAATAGAAATCGCCGGAGACAAAACTAAAGTAAAAGCTTTCGGTGGTGACTACGGCGGAACCGGTATCGGCGGTGGTGAAGACGGCTATGTCAATTATATAGGCATTCATGATATAGGAATGAAAAATGGTGCTGATGGCTATGTTAAGGCTATCGGTAATGAGAATTGCGCCGGAATTGGTGGCGGAAACAGAAGAGCATTTGGTCAAATAGTTATTCAAAACGCCGTAGTATCAGCTTCCACTTCATTTGGTGCCGGAATCGGTACAGGCGGTGGCAAACCGGGAAATAGCAGCGATTCACCCGAAACCGGCGGAGAAATGCATATTGAGAATTCAGCTGTTGTAGCTATATCTACAATGGGCGGAGCCGGTATCGGAGGCGGAATATTCTCTCATGCTAACAGCATAGACATAAGCGGAGGAGTAGTTATTGCTAACGGCGGTGCTGAAATAGCAAAAGAAACCTTAGCGTCTGATTCTTCTCTACTTATGGGCGATCTAATGAGTAAGAATAATTTTGAAAATAAACTTTTACATTTAGGCAACGTAGCAGGAAGCTCCAACGACTATAAAGGTGTACTGAATAACATAACGCAGATGCAGTGGCATGATGAATCAGTATATTTGTTGAACACTAAAGGTAAAGGCAAATACTATAGTGGTGCCGGCATCGGTGGCGGATATAAAGCAGCTGGTGGAACTATTGTAATAAGAGACAATGCCGCTATATGTGCAGCGGCCGGTATGCTTGATCCCGAATACTCTAATAAGATTCAAGATGAAAGCAATAAAAGTGCGGCAGCTATTGGATGCGGAAGGAATTATAGCGGTAATGAAAGAACGAAGGTAAATGTTTATACCGACTCCGTGATAACTGCAGGCAAACTGTCAATTGAATCAAAATATGTCGGCTACTATAATGGAGAGCAGTATCATTTATATGACACTTATACATCTGATGTCTTTTTAGGTTCTGCGTCTAATCTTGATGCGATGTCAAGAATTGATGATACTAATTATCAGCTTACCCCGGAGTCGCAGTAGTATTTGATTCAAATGGTGGACCAAATGTTAATACACAACTCCTAAAAAAAGGAGAATTTGCAACAGAACCTGATGAACCTGTATGGACAGGTCATGAATTCAGAGGTTGGCATCAGGTAAAGTCCGATGGAACCATTAGTGATGAACAATTTGATTTCAATCAACCCATTTATGAATGCACTGTGTTACAGGCTAAATGGAACGACATTAATGCAAAGCATAAAGTAAATATAGATGAGAGCCTAATCGAACACGAAATATATATAAGTGTTTTTAGCGCATATAAAGACAATGCAGTTTACGTATACTCTACATCGGACAAAGTTAAAGATGTCATTGTGACTGATGATTTGGGGAATAGAATAGATAGGGAACGATACGACATCGAGCGTTATTTATGGCCTGGCGCATGGGTTGAAGAAGGATTTAAATTCTACATGCCGGCTAGAGACGTTAATGTCAATGTCGTCCTCGCTGATAATTACAATATTACAATGGAACCGTCTATCCCCGAAGGATTCATTGAGACCGAAACCGGAGATACCGCTTATGTAGGTCAAGTTGTAAGAATGACTGTTAACGATATAGAAGGCTTTAAATGGAATGAAATCCTTGTTATGGATGAAGATTATAATCTTATAAAGGTTATAAATATTGGACCAAATCAATACGCATTTTATATGCCAGCTTCAAATGTCACCATAGGGGCAGATATCTATGGAAGTGATGAGCAAATAATATATAGAGCCTTCAATCCTAATACGGGTGAACATTTATTTACAAGCAACATAGACGAGTATAAGAATCTGATTGAGCTTGGTTGGAACAGAGAAGGTATAGCGTGGTATACCTTGGCATCATCAGATGTTCCGATATATCGTTTATACAACCCTAATACAGGCGGACATCATTATACTAACAGCATAGCCGAACGAGATAATCTTGTTAGTGTTGGCTGGACATACGAAGGAATCGCTTTTTATTCAGTTGATTATGATGATGCATCACCGGTATATAGATTATA
>CAJOIL010000089.1:2840-8362 GCA_905234525.1 uncultured Lachnospiraceae bacterium
GAAGGTATTGGTTGGTATGGTGTATCAAGTGAGAATCTGTACTAGTATTTTAAGCGTATAATTATAATCAGGAGGTATTAATATGTCCGTACCGGATAAAAGTATTGATCCGCGACTAATTCAAGCGGCAAAGGAAGAATTTCTACAAAAAGGATTTGAAAAAGCATCACTTACAAACATATGTAAAGCCTCCGGTGTAACTACGGGAGCTCTGTATAAGCGATATAAAGGAAAAGAAGAATTATTCTGTGCACTTGTAGACGATACAGTGCAGAGTATGAAAGATTATGTTGCCGGGATTGAAAGTATAGATTTATCGAAATATACAGACGAGCAACTATATGATTCATTTAGTCTGAGCGTCGGCAGAAATATTGAATGGTTCAAGTCGCTGTATGTACAAAAAGAAGAATTTATACTTCTTATTCGTTGTGCTTCCGGAACCAAGTACGAGAACTTCCACCAAGAGTGGACGAAGCAGATGAACAATATAGATTATAAATTTTACCAAGAAGCAAAGAAAAGGGGATTGGTAACAAAGAATCTCTCTGCGGACGAATATCATGTACTTACATATAGTATATGGTCATTATTCTACGAACCCTTTTTTCTTGATTTTACTTGGGAACAGCTTGAGAAGTTTTCCGAGACAATATGTCTCTTTATAGACTTACACAGTGCGGTGGGTTTTAGTAAACCGGAATAACATTTATTAAAGGAGGATTTTATTATGAAAAGAAACGCTAAAACCACAAAAACAACAAAACTATTGGTAACCATGATAATTTGTGCTTTAGCTGTTACAGCTATTCCATTTACTGCTTTTGCAGGTAACAATGATTATTCAACTGTAGCTGTATACAGAGCATATAATCCTTTTACGGGGGAGCATTTCTATACAACTAATAAGTCTGAATATAATTATTTGACATCATTAGGCTGGCAGGGAGAAGATGTAGCCTCTTATACTTCAACTGTATCTAACGCTCCGATATTTCGTATGTTGAACCCTAACACCGGCGGTCATCATTATGCCAGAAATGAATCCGAAAGAGATTTTCTTGTTGATATAGGATGGCAATACGAAGGAATAGCCTTTTATTCATTTGACTTAAATGCTACTCCTGTATATAGATTATATAATCCTAATGCGACAGGTGACAAGGAAGCAGGAGGACATCATTACACAGAAAACGAGGCTGAGGTAGATTATCTTGTATCCTTAGGATGGCAAGATGAAGGAGTTGGCTGGTACGGTGCCTCAAGAGAGAATCCTAATATCGATATACTTAAAAACTATTTGACTATGAATGGGCAGACGGCCGATGATGGCAGCCACTATATCACTTCAACTAATACGGTAAGCGGTAAGACATATAATTATTACATAATATATCATCCAAGAGAAGAAGATAATTCTCTAAGTTTTATGATTTACGATGATTCAGAAGGCACTTCTTCTACATGGATAAAGCCACAGCTTACTATGTCAACTAACGAGAATCTTGGTGAATATGCTTATATGTCATACACTTGTACCAGTAAAGAATCGTTAGATCCTTATATTGGCGTTGCTTCAACGATTAAAAAAGACTTAACAAAAGATACAACTATAGATTTTGTCCCAACAGCACAGAAGGATAATGACAAAGTTCAAAAGAGAGGTAACGAGCTGCTTAATTTAGGTATGTCAAATTGGGATACAATGCTTAGTGAAAAACTCGGCTTTGGAATGAATAAATTGGGATTTGAATCATATACCAGATAATTAAAAGAACACGAGAGCAAATGCTCTCGGGTTTAATTGTATGACAGTAAAAATAAACCACCTGCTATGCGGGTGGTCCCCAGTTAGCTTTAGCTTCAAGCAACAATGCGGTGTGGATGCTAAGGTTGCTTATGCAATGTATCCAACTGATATAAGCGAATTATTTGCAGTGGCTGACGCAGGAAGGTTAATGCCGCCTAAGTCAACATGGTTCGAGCCAAAGCTTCGAAGCGGACTGTTTATTCACGAGGTTGAAAGGTAGTTAAAGGAATATGAAAGAACTAGTTGCACAGGAAATGAAGAAGGCAAGAGACAAGGTGATAAATGCAGTAGTTGTTAATGTTATGATGGAACGTGGCAGACGTGCAGTACATGACCTTGATAAGAATTCTGAGAAGGCAGTAAAGCTTCAGAAGGAAACTTTAATGAACCTTCTTGAGAAAAATGCTAATACAGAATATGGAAAAAAATATGGATTCGCTGATATTAAGAGCATAAGCGAATATAAGAGTCGTGTGCCCTTTTCTGAGTATGATACTTATGAGCCATATATTCGCCGTATGGTAAAAAAGGGTGAGAAGAATCTTATAACGACAGATGAGCCAAAGCATTATGCGCTAAGCTCTGGAAGTGTAGGTGTGCCAAAGCATATTCCAGTGTCACAGATGGAATTAGATAAGTATGCCAAGTATGGCTCGGCTATGGTATTCGGCGTTATGAATGAGTACTACCTTACCACAAAATATCGTCCATTAAAGCTGGGCTATGGAGCCAATACATTAGAGTTGAAATTCCGTGAGACACCTACGGGTGTTCCTAAGGGTGCTATTTCTGGAAATTTATTAAAGCAGGTTAAAAATATTGTTGAATATATTCTTACTCCACCATGGGATATTATTTCTC
Source organism: uncultured Lachnospiraceae bacterium (assembly GCA_905234525.1). Lineage (GTDB taxonomy): Bacteria > Bacillota > Clostridia > Lachnospirales > Lachnospiraceae > RUG191. The sequence goes on from CAJOIL010000089.1 coordinate 5,512, forward strand.
CAGAATATGATATGGACCTTAAATACCTTCGAGCAAGATTTGTCTTAGAGCGAAGAGATATTATATTTCTAGACGGTGCATTTATGACATCTCTAGTAGATATGATGGATTATATTACTGCCAACTACAAGATGCTATGCAAGGATATATATTATGGTCGTATTAATAAGGACATTGAGATGCCTCAGATCCTACGTGAAAAATTGTCTCAGGACCTTAGCCCTAATCCTAATAGAGCAAGGGAGCTTATGAGAGAATTTAAGAAGGGCACAGATTGTATTATTCCAAGAATTTGGCCTAAGGTTCAGATGATTGCAAGTATAGGCACAGGCGGATTTTTCGCATATACAAAGAAAATGCGTCGATATACAGGCAAGAATATACCGTTTAATAATGTGATGTACGCTGCTTCTGAAGGCTTATTCGCTACAGCCCGACATGCAGAGGATACTTCCTATGTTCTTATACCGGAGGGTGGATTCTATGAATTCATTCCTGTTAAGAACGAGGATGACTCGAAGACCCTTACTATTGATGAACTTGAGATTGGCGAGGAGTATGAAATTGTAATAACGAATCTGTCTGGCTTCTACCGATATCGAATCAAGGATGTGATACGTGTAACAGGATATTACAATCAATCACCTATGGTTAATTTCATATATCGCAAGTCTCAGACAATGTCAATTGCAGGCGAGAAGACTAATCAGGAAGCGCTAGACTGGTCTGTTTATCAATTCTGTAAGGAAACAGGAGTTAATATTAACGATTATAGTATCTATGGTGATGATGATTCTAAGCCAGGCCATTATGTGTTCTTAATGGAGCCAGATAGAATTGTACCTAAGGAAGACATTCCTAAGTTAAGAGATGTTATTGACGGTAAGCTAATGCAGGCCAATCCGTCATATGGTGACAAAGTAAGAAATGGAGTATTAAAGCCTGCAGAGCTTATTCTTTTGCAGCAGGAGACATATCAGCTATATCGCGATATGATGATTCTTAAGGGAGTCTCTGCGAACCAGTTAAAGCCAGTGCGTGTTATTGATACTCCAATGAAGTATAACTTTTTCTTTGGATTGCAGGAGAAGTATGACTGAAAGGAATAACTAATAGATGAATACTATACGATTAAGAGCTGTTGGCGATAATTTAATACATAGACAGTTATATGAGGCAGCGCGTCTTACAGAGGGTGGATATGATTTTCATGGAATGTATGAACATATCTTAGGATTGATAAATGAAGCTGAGATAGCTGTTATCAATCAGGAAACAATTCTTGTGAAGGATGAGAATAAAGTAAGTTCTTTTCCTGCATTTGGCAGCCCAATGGCTGTGGGAGATGCTATTATTGACGCTGGGTTCAATGTTGTTACCCATGCATCTAATCATGCCCTTGACAAGGGCTACAAGGCTATCTGCGATACAGTATCATACTGGGAGAGAAGGCAGGAAGATAAGGATATTGTTTATACAGGTATTCATACCAGCAAGGAGGACCAGGAGAAGATTCGTGTAGTTGTAAGAGATGGTATACGAGTAGCAATTCTTAATTATACGTCAACCTTGAATTATCATCCTGTTATGCCTTCCCATTCCTATTGCGTGGATGTAATGAAGGGTTATACCAAGGGCAGAATTAAAAAGCAGATTGAAGAGGCAAGGAAAATAGCTGACATCGTTGCGGTATTTCCTCATTGGGGATGTGAGTATCTCTACGAGCCTGTAGACCTTCAGAAAGAGTGGGCTTTTATTTTTGCAAATGCTGGTGCAGATATTATTATTGGTACACATCCACATGTTGTACAGAATATGACTGTAATTACAACTGAGGACAATCGTAAGGTTCCTTGTATTTTTTCTCTGGGTAATTATATTTCCTGTCAGGTTAATCAGGGGACAATGCTTGGTGGAATGGCAGATGTAGAGATTACGAAAGGTAATAATAGAGCGAAAATTACCAAAGCAAAAATAATTCCTCTTGTTACTCATACAGATGATCACTATGGTCATTTTACAACCTATCCACTTTCATCATATACAGATGAGTTGGCTGGTGAGAATAAGATATTCAAGATTATGGAGCGCAATCTTGGAATAAGAATTGATACAGAATATTTGAATAAGCTCTTTAATGATATTATGACGAAACAAGCTATGAAGGATAGTGTTTTTAAGAGGCCTTCTGATGTGACATGGGCAAATATTGAGGGAGTGTATAATGCACTTAGAGGCGTTAATACGAAGGAGTAAGAGATGATACGTTTGTTAGGCAGATACTTCAAAGAAAACAAGCTGCTAGTTATTTTAAATATAGTATTTGTTGCATTGCAGATTATTATACAGACAGTTTTCTTAATGAAAGAGATGAAGAACATCATTGATAATGGTGTTGGACGACAGGATATGGATTATATTATTCATTCTTAAGATGATTGTATTTACATTATTGGTTGGGGCATGTACTATTGCTGCCTCTTATTTAAGTGCGAAGATTGTAGCCAAAATGACATGTCGTATTCGAGAAGACTGCTACAAAAAAGTGGTTACATTGTCACCTCAGGAATTCTCAATATTCGGAGAATCTTCTCTTCTTACAAGAACAATTGCAGACGCAACACAGATACAGATTCTTGTGATTAATATAATGCGTACTTCATTGATGGTTCCAATTATTATTGTCTGCATGCTTGTGCTGATTTTCAGGATGAATCGTCTTCTTTTTGCAATTTTATTTATAATATTTGCGATAACAGTATTTATACTTATATATCTTGGAGCCCGTTCTAAGCCTTTATTTGAAAAGCTACAAGGCAAGATAGATTATATTAATCTTCTTATGAAGGAA
>CAJOIL010000090.1 GCA_905234525.1 uncultured Lachnospiraceae bacterium
CAATATGTGTACCAATATTAGGACACACTCCGCCACAATAATTAAGCCCTGCTGCTTCAATGCTGATATAGCCCATGGCATATTCTTCTGATTCCTTGCCTCAAGGAAATACTGCAAAGCAATATTCATAAGTATCAATATCCACGCAATATTGAATTCGTAGAAATCATCTCTCCATGCCGCCTCTATACCATTGCCAAGATGATAGAGAAGATACATATTGATGAATAAGAATATATGGTCTCTTAAGCTGTTACGCCCGTGAAGATTAATATATACCGTTGTAGAGCTCCATATCTGGATTACCGCAAGGGTACACATTATATAAGCAAAAAAAGCTTCTAATGTTACAAATCCGCCTTCTATATGGTGCAGTATTCCATTATTGCGACCTATAAGATATACGAAGATAAGGTCATATATAAGCTCTATATATTCAACCTTCTTCTCTTCACCGGAATTCTCAATCATTTTATATAGCTTAGGAGCGCAAGCACTAAAGCAATCACTATCATAATTAATGACAACAGTACATGGCTCATTCTCATTCCAAGAAATACAGACAGCGCAATAAGTCCCATAACCACAATCATATTGGGAAGCATATATATAAGCGTTGCAGTTCCTTTCTTAATGACATCCACATCATTCTCCCAATCGAAAGTCATATGCTTGATTCCGCATACGCAACCCCAGCAGGTAGAATAGGCTACCAGTGATATGCCAAGTATTACGTATAGCACACTATCAAGAATTGCTGCTCTTGCAGAGATACACATAAGTATAATTGACAAAGCCGTCACCGGAGCAAAAAGAAGGAAATTAAATAACATTTTACCCTGATATACCTTCTTCATCTCAAGGGGAAGGCTTCTAATAATCCAGATATTCTTACCTTCGAGTGATGGCGTCCAGGCTGTGGTTGCTATCATTCCGGTAAACAGAAATACTATAAAAGGAATAGCAGGTGTAAGACTTGCAGCATCAAGAGGTGCCCCATTCATCACCTTGTCAATTACCCAGTCCATTCCGAGAATCAAAAAAATCAGGCTGACAATAAGTGATAGAATTATCCCCATACCCGCGTTAATCAAATAATTCGGCGAACCAATCATCCTTCTGTATTCCTTGAAGGCAATCGCTGATATTACACTCCTAGACTTCTGACTTGTCATCTTATATTTCTTAGATGAAGCATGTGACTTTAATGCGGAATTGATTCGTATGTAGGAGCGCCCAACTATACTAAACAATAATACAAATAAGATAACCGATACCACTACAAGTAAAAGTATAGACAGCAAGTTGCCGTCTCGCACTGCACTTACAAACCATTTCGCAGGTAAATAATATCCTGCTATATCGTCAGTTATCTGCGAAGCCTTATAAAGTGTAGCTTCTACTTTATTATTTCTAATCAGATCCTCTATTATAAAACGGAGTGAAAAAATAAAAAGAATAAATATAATTGTAAGTATAACCTGAACTATATTGGTCTTTTTAAATCCTGCGCTTATTCTTGCAATTATAAAGCCTATAAACGAAGCAATAAGCATGGGTATAATCGGAAGAACTATAGATAGGACAATCCACAGAGGATATACCCATATCGCCGCAGATTCGTATATACCGTATCCAATCATCATAGCAATAGATATACTCATAAACCATGGAATACTGTCAATATACATAGACAGGAATTTGCATCCCGCAACCGTCCTGGCTTTAAAGGGAAGTGACATTAGCATATCATATTCTCTAAATGCAAACAGATATCCATTGGTCTTAAACAGCGTAAGCACGAAAGCCATTCCACTGATTACCAGTGCGCTAAGAACAGGTATTGCGTAGCTTATGCCTATCTTGCCGTATCCTATAGACATACTTATACAAAACGCCATAAGCATTGCAAACAGTATAAGCAGTCCTATTACATTTCCTATTATCCTGCTTTTTTTCTTCTTATCGTCTGTGTATTTAAATATATTGAGCTGGCTTGTAGACAGACGAAGTGCCTTAAGTAATATTATACTATCTCTCATTCTTCTGCCTCCAGGAAGGTCTCTTCTAGGGAATGACCCTTCGTTATCTCTTCCATTGTACCGGTCTGAACAATTCGACCCTGCTTAATAATAGCAACCTTGTTGCACAGCTTCTCAGCAACATCCAGTACATGTGTTGAGAAGAATACTGCTGTACCCTTACCGCAGAGTTCATGCATGATTTCTTTTAACTTAAACGTTGCCTTAGGGTCTAATCCTACAAAGGGTTCATCAAGTACAAGAAGCTTCGGTTCATGAATCAGCGCCGATATTATTGCTACCTTTTGCTTCATTCCATGAGAATACGAGCTTATCAAATCACCGAGTGCGCTTGTTAATTCGAACAAATCAGCGTACTTTTTAATCCTTTCTTCCCTTGTCTTTACATCAATATTAAATACATCCGCTATAAAATTAAGATACTGAATACCGGTCATATTCTCGTAAAGGTCAGGATTGTCCGGAATATAAGCTGTAACCTTCTTACACTCCATTGGCTCATCTTTCACCGAATGTCCGTCAATAAGTATCTCTCCGTCTGTAAAGTCAAGCACTCCTACGACAGCACGAATCGTAGTGGATTTGCCGGCACCGTTATGTCCGATAAATCCGTATATATCGCCGCTTTGCACTGTAAGACTTACATCATCTGCCGCCTTAACATCTCCTTTATAGGATTTGCTGTAATGCTTAATCTCTAACACTGCATTCTCGCTCATAACATTTCTCCTTGCTAATAAATAATCTATCGCCGTCTATATTACATGCATAACCCTCTCAGGCTGGTGCTTGTCAATATACTTATCCTTAGCCTTCTCTCCTACAACACATACACATTTATAGACGCTTTCAAGCTTCTCTCTTTCTTCTCTTAACTTCTTCGAATCATTGCCCCACAAGAGTACCACCGGAAGTTCGTTAGAATCATCCGACCTTTCGAGCTGCTTCTCCTTCGGAATATATTCTCTAAGCTTATCTTCTAATTCCTCGTAGTGAACAGGCTTGGATACATAGTCATCAAATCCCATGTTAAGATAATTCTCTTTCGCTCCTACGACAGCGTCAGCTGTAAGAGCTATAACCGGAATGTTAATATCAAGCTCGTCCTTTAATACTCTAAGTGTCTCTTCTCCATTCATATCAGGCATCATCTGGTCTAAGAGGATAAGATCGTATTCCGTGTTCTTAACCTTCTCTATACACTCCTGTCCTGAGAGTACATAATCTGCTTTAATCTTAGTATCCCGAAGGTAGCCTTCCATTACATCGAGATTCATCTCATTGTCATCTACCACGAGAAGTCCGGCGTCGGGTGCATACAAGCTCGCCCCTGCAATCTCCATAGTCTTTGTAAATCTCTTAACAGCTTCCGAGAAATCTCCTATTGTCTCTTCTCCTACTACTCCTTGCGGCATATATACGCGGAATATACTTCCCTTGCCATACTCGCTCTTAACGTCAATGTGACCGCCCATCATATCAATTAACCTCTTCGTGATATGAAGTCCCAGTCCCGTTCCTTCGATATGAAGATTCTTCTTCTCGTCTAATCTCCTAAAGCTCTCAAAGAGTTTCTCTTTATCCTCTTCCTTGATTCCTATACCGCTATCGCTGACTTTAAGATAGAGCGTAACCCTACCGCTTGCTCTTTCATCCTTTGCCGTAAATCTAATATGTACATAACCCGCCTTTGTATACTTAACGGCATTGTTGATTATATTAAGCATAACCTGTCGAATCCTTATCTCATCCCCATATAATCTTGCAGGAAGCTTATCGGATACTTCAACCTTGTATTCTAGGTCCTTCTCTAAGGCTTTGGGTCTTGTCATATTAATTACATCATTTATTACAGACGACACGTCATATTCTCTCGGGACAAGCTCTAATCTTCCTGCCTCAATCTTGCTAAGGTCTAATATGTCATTGATAAGAGACAGAAGTGTATTGCCGGCACCCTTGATGTTGAAAGCGTATTTCTTCGTCCGCTCTTCCTTAGTGTCTCTTATTATCATATCATTCATGCCAAGGATTCCGTTAAGGGGCGTCCTTATCTCGTGAGACATATTGGCAAGAAATTCATCCTTAATCTTGTTAGCAACCAATGCATCATTGGCCGCAACATTGATTCCTATAATATGCTTAATGGTATGAATCATTGCAAATATAATGAATCCCAAAAGTCCCAATGACATGAACATTCCGGAGAATACTCCGTTACGAACAAGAGCATAGGCTATAATCTGTCCCGTTGCGGCTACAGCCAAGAAGATGAATCCGATTGCAATATATCTATAAGAGCCTACCTGTTTATGTACAGCATCACTAATCATGGTATATACAATAACGCCTATACTAAACAGTGCGCAAAGTGCTATTGCAACGAAGCTCTTACTAAGGACGACAATGCCCGGTATAAACAATGCAATACATACAATACAATCTATTATATCTACAGCTATGGCAACTCCTATTATCTTCTTATGTCTACCCTGCTGCAATGAATTAACGAGAAGTAAGAAGGGAAGAGGTACTATCATAACCATAAGAAAAGGGGTGTCCGACATTATGGACACGTTATTCGTCAAAAATTGACGGAACAAGGAGTTGGACACAACCCACATTGCACCTATGATAACACCAAGAGATAAGTGTCTTAACTCAAGATATTTCTTATATATAAGTTGGTATATTACGGAAGCGACATAACACATTCCGCCCAGAATTATAACAGCATAAGCGAAAAACAGCTCTGCGCCGGAATTCTCAAAAAGGTGTTGAAAAATTCCTATTCTGTTACCGATATATACTTCATATATTCTGCCAACATTATAAGAATAGTCAACACGAAGAACCTTGCCCGCATCCTCAGGATACAAGGATACGGTTACAAAGCACTGGGTTGATCTGTCACCAAGGAGTCCATAATCTTCTATGTAATAGCTTCTTCTTAGCTGTCCGTCTATATAGATATTCATATCCTTGCCACGAAAGCACAGCGCATTAATATCACGTCCGATACCTTCAGGCAAAGTTGTCTCCAATACAACATCTCCATCAATTTCTCCCGGAACCGAAATAGGCGTTCTCGAACCGTCCGAGCCAACGGCGTACCAGTTGTCCTCAGGCAGCATCTCGCATATTCCACCTACATCCGGTGCCGGCTTTGGAAATATAATCTGACCTATGATGATATATCCGATTACCACTATAATAATTATTGAAACAGTTAGTCTAACATACTTCATATACTAAACACTAATTCTCCCCATTTTATTAAAAAATGTATTCATACTATCCAATACTATTCGATAATTCTCTGATAATCTCTAACGCATCATCATACAGAAAGTCGTCAATATAATCTTTCGCTTCATC
>CAJOIL010000091.1 GCA_905234525.1 uncultured Lachnospiraceae bacterium
CTCAACCGTACTATCGTCGAATTTGCCCTTAAGAGAGGTTGCCAAATTATTAATGGTAAGATTATCTGTAGGTATCTTAAATGTCTTAGTTGTCTTATTGGTGATATCTACTTTAATCTTAACTGTTGCATCAGCTGCATTAAGTACCGTCACGCCCACGGGCAGATACTGATTAATGTCAACAGTTGTCTCAAAATTACCTGTTATATTGCTAAGGTTAACCACAGAGCCCGGCACCTCAATCTCTGATACCCTGTTAAGCGCTCTTGATTCGCCCTTAATCACAACAAACGGTGGTTCTGCATATGCTGCCGATAGTGTAAGACCATCTGCTAAGTTGCCGCTTGTATTAACCTTAATCGGCACAGTCTTAGTCATAACAAGTATTGCAGTCACCTTTGCCTTGTCCTTGCTAAAGTCAAGCTTAGTGGTGTCTACCTGATCACCGTTCTTATCAACAGCGGTAAGCGCAACCTCTGCCACCACATCATCATTGGCGTTATCTACAGGAAGTATTGCTTCCACGGATGCAATTGATGATACTACATCCTCCGGTCCGTATACGGTAACCGTCTTCGTATCGCTTGTAACAGATTCAACGCCATATCCTTCTGCGGGCTTACCGGAAGTAGTAGGAGTAATCGTAAACTGATTAGATACAGCCTTACCGATGCTTACCTCCATATAATAGGTCTTCGTCGGAATCGTAACTAAATCAGGATACTTATTGGCATATACGGTAACGGGAACTCGGCTGTTATTCTCAATGTATTCCATATCAGCAACAGCCGTAAAATCATCACCCGTAAGCTGCTCTAGGACAGATCTCTTCGCAGACACACGGAAGGTAACGGTATTACCCGACAGTATCTCATAATACTTGCCTTGCTCTAATATAGCCTCCTGATTAACAACCTCTACATTAGTTGTAAATGTCTTAGTCTGTGTCGGGTCGTTGAAGTTCATAACGAGGAACCACAGACCAATCGCAAAGAGGATAGCTAATATCTTAAGCCCGATATTATTAAGGAAAATATTCTTAAGTCTATTCTTCATGGTGCGCCCTCCTCTTAATTAAGGTCTTAGCGCGACCATCTTCACCGACATCCTCTAAGATTTGAATTGATTTAAGCAGTGCTGTTAAATCATCCGGGGAAATGTCATATTTGAGCTCTCCCTGATGAGTTACAGATACAGTGCCTGTCTCCTCTGACACTATAATGGTTGTTGCATCAGTTGCTTCGCTGATGCCAAGTGCCGCTCTATGTCTTGTACCCAAATCCTTGCTTATTAAGCGAGAGTCAGATATCGGCAAATAACAGGTTGCCGCAATAACTCTGTCACCCTCTACTATAACAGCTCCGTCATGAAGCGGTGTATTCTTCTCAAAAATATTAATAAGTAATTGACTTGAAAGAAGTGAGTCAAGTCTTATACCTGTTCTCTCGTATTCGTTAAGGTTAACCTGATTCTCAATTACAATAAGTGCACCCGTCTTAACGGAACCCATCTCATATACGGCCTTAACCATATCGTTAAGTGTCTTATCGGTGAAACGCTTCTCGCCTGGCTTGCCAAGTCCCATACCTCTCAGCATTGATGCAATACTTCTTGAGCCGATTCCGTCAAGCGCCTTACGAAGCTCCGGTTGAAACAATACTACAACTGCAATGAGCGCAACACTTAACAGCCTCTCACCCAACCACAAAATTGTACTCATCTGGAATATGGCCGCTATCAGGAAGAAAAGTATTATGATTAGTATACCCTTAAGCAAGGTCCATGCTCTCGAGTTCTTACACCACACCATAAATCTATATAAGAAAAAGGCAATAATAATTACCTCGATGACATCAATAAGATTAACATCAGGTATGTATAATCCCAGATAGTCACCGGTAAGTGAATCTAATTTGTCTTTAATGTTAGTCAGAAGATCCACTATTATCCTCCTTCTTATCGTCTTCTACCTTGCCCGCATTATGAAAGCCCTTTGAAGCTTCCGTAATTCGTGTAATTCTCTTCTCTTCCTTAGCAAGCTCTATCTTCGGCACTGCCGTTACATAATATATATAATCATCATCTTCAAATTGCACCTTCTCAACTCTGTCATAATCAAGGTCTCTGAAGATATACGTAATCACAACACCTATTGCAAACGCCAACACATTTGCAACAATCAAAAGCGGAACCTTACTGATATTGCCCGTCATAATATATCCGAGCATCATAAGCATCATCTCTGTAAAAATTCCGATTGATATCGCAATTATCCAAGAATGCTTTATCTTAGAATTCCTAACAAGAACTATTATAACAAAAAGCGCAATGAGCGCAGTAATATATATGTAAAACATCGGATTAACAATCATGCGCTTGCTGATCACATCTATAACAGACACATTAGTCTCTTCTTCAATAAATAAAGATGCATTCTCTCTTATCGTCTTAAGATAAAAGGAAATGATTCCTCCGCAAACAACAGATGTAACATCCTTGATTGTTCCTCTGAGCGCAGAAATAACAACAATGGGATATGGCATCCCAATCTGCAAAAACACCGGAATATAGTCGATATTAAACATATGCTTTGAGCCGTAGAAAATACTTAGTCCATACGACGCAAGCATAAGAATCAAAGCAACGACTGCAACCTGTGTAGATAGTCCCGTCAATTGAAAGAATAAATACGCAAGGACTAACAAGCCTCCCGCTCTTAATGGGATAAATGCACAGCCTACAGCAAATATCAATGCTATGATAGGGGATGTAAGAAATGAGATATATCCAAAAAAATGATTAATTATTATTAATCCGACAAACGCTAAAAGTCCCTTGCCAAAAATTGTAAGCCATCTATCATTGGCCATTATAAAGCTTCTGACATTATCTCTAATCTGTATTGTTCTATTCATTGATACATCTCGTCTAATATCTTATATTGGTCTTCCATGTAGTCATTCTTCTGCTTGCACCTGTCATATCGCTTCTCCGCTCGTATCTTGCCATACTTAACATAGAAGTATACATGGCATATCAAAGCAATTACGGAGATTACTCCAAACAATATCCAAACGATAGTACTGATGCCTTCGGGATGCAGCGCGAATATCAAGCACAGCATACCCACAATGTAAAAAAGACTGACAATGATAGAAAGAACAGCGCATACAAAAGTCCACAGCCTAACATAACTCTTCTTGTCATGTCGTGCCACCAGCCTATAATCCTCTGTCTCGCTTTGTTCATATAACGCCATCCTGGTCATCTGGCGAGTGCGTCTTGTATCTATCATATCGTGAATTATTATATCATAACGCTTACTTACATAACAACCTTTCTATTTTGATTTTTCCGTGAAATGTGTTAATATATGTTGCGAATTAATCCGAAGGGAGTCACTATGATTAGATTTATATTAACTCTTTTATTTGTAATACTGTTTTTAATCCTATTCTTGCCTGTTATGCTGGTTGAATGGATTATCGGTCTGTTCAATAAATACACGGGAGATTTAGCATCGCTCAGAACCGTTCAATGGGCCTTCAAGGTTTGTTTGTTCTTAAGCGGAGTTAAGCTGAACATCAAGGGACTTGAAAACCTTCCCAAGAAGGGCGATAAGCCTGTTCTTTTCGTAGGTAATCATAACAGCTTCTTTGATGTGATAATTATGTATACATTATTCAATGATTTGACGGGATTTATTGCCAAGAAATCATTTAAGAAGGTTCCTTCTCTTAACCTATGGATGATGAGACTATACTGTCTCTTCCTTGACAGGAAGGATACAAAACAAGGACTTAAGACAATACTTACTGCAATTGATTATGTTAAGCAAGGCGTGTCAATATTCGTCTTCCCTGAAGGAACCAGGTCCAAGGATGGTACCATGGCTGATTTTAAAGCGGGCGCATTTAAGATTGCAACGAAGACCAATTGCCCGATTGTTCCTGTTATCTTAAGCGGTACGGCTGATATCTTCGAGAATCACTTGCCCTTTATTAAGAGTCAGGAAATACCCATTATTATCGGCGAGCCTATTGATGTAACCGCACTTGAGAAGGAACAGAAAAAGCATATCGCTGATTACACACACGGCATTATGGAGACTATGCTTGCTGAGAACAACAGCGCGACAGGTTCCTTGTCGCGAGAATTAAACTGATCTTAAACATGCGCGACAAGGAACCCGTCCCCCTGTCGCGCTACTAATCTCTTAGTTGATCTACAATGTAAGGAAAATCCATAAAGTGACTTGCCTTAACTAAGATGGTATCACCCTTTTTAAGTAAAGGCTTTAGTTCAGATAACAATTCGTCCTTTGCATTGTCGCCGGTAAATGACTTGGCGACAATGTCCACGTTTTGTGAATTAATCGCATCAACTATCGACTTAGATAACTCACCTGCCGTGAATAACATATCTATCTGATTATCAATTACATTCTTGTATAAATTCCTATGAAGATCTGATTCATCTGCGCCAAGCTCTCCCATATCTCCGAGGACTGCTATCTTACGCCCCTTAGTCCTCCCGAGTATACCAAGACCTGCGCGCATCGACATAGGATTGGCGTTATAGCAATCGTCTATTATTGTAACTCCACCCACTTCAATAAAATTACTTCTGCCTGCAATTGTTGCGGCACTTGCAATACCCTTAGCAATATTCTCACAGCTTACACCCAATGTATATCCGACAGCAATTGCTGACATGGCATTGCTTACATTATGCTCGCCGGGAAGCGGAACCGTGACTTCTCCCGTTGCATCACCGGCATATCTGATACGTGTTCCTTCAAGCCCCAAATCCTCAGCCTCAACAGCCTGATAATTTGCAAAATTGGTGTCCGTTTTATCGGACATGATTTGTCCGCTATACGATATGAGCTTTGTATATTCAGGCAAATCCTCTGTCGTAATTGATGCGAGCTTATCATCCGCCTTATTAATAATAACGGTTGCATTATCGTTAAGATAATCAAAGACCTCTGTCTTGGCTTTTAAAACGCCGTCTCTGTTATGTAAATTCTCTAGGTGGCATTCGCCAATCATTGTGTATACAACTA
>CAJOIL010000092.1 GCA_905234525.1 uncultured Lachnospiraceae bacterium
TCGAGGGGTGTGTTGTTATATGACAATACACCTCTCTTTGCCTGCAAGGAATGCTTCGATATTAAGAGCGGTCTCAGACACAACTCTGGCTCTGGCTTCGTTACTTGCCCATGCCATATGCGGTGTTATGATGAGACGATTGCTGTCCGAATAATGGGACAGGGGATTGTCGACTGAGATAGGCTCTGTCTCAATTACATCAAGCCCGGCACCGTATATGAGATTGTCATTAAGAGCCTTATATAAATCGGAGTTATTAACGATTGCTCCGCGCGCCACATTAATGAGAATCGCATCTTCCTTCATCCTGTGAAATGTGTCTTCGTTGAATAAGTCTCTTGTGTCATCATTAAGCGGACAATGTATTGAGATAATGTCGCAGGTTGCTACGAATTCATCAAAGGGTAGTGCCGGATATTTGCTTGGCGTCATATTATCGCGCAAGGAACATCTAACGACATTACAACCGAATGCGTTTGCAACATCAGCCACTTTACTGCCTATGGCACCCATGCCGATTACACCCCATGTCTTAACACTTAGTTCGCTAAAATGATAATCGTAATGGCTGAAGTTATCAGACCTTGCGTACTCACCACATTTCACATAATTATCATAATAGTTAAGCTTCTCAAACAGGTATAGCGCCAGCGCAAATGTGTGCTGCACTACAGCATCTGTGCTATATCCCTTGACATTGCAGACCTTGATGCCACGACGCTTACAGTATGATATATCAATATTGTCATAGCCTGTTGCAAACTCGCATATAAGCTTGACGTTTTTTGCACCGGATATAGTAGACTCGTTAAGAGGAGACTTATTGGCGATTATAATATCTGCATCCTGCACGCGCTCGGCGATTTGTTCTATGGGAGTTGTATCATAGCTTGTAACATCGCCAAATCTATTAAGCTCATCCACACTCACATCAAATCCAACCGTTGCGCGCTCTAATATAACTATCTTCATCATCATTCTCCTATGTGTGGTAATCGTACATAGATATATTATATACCATACGGCACAATTGTACAAAATCTTGTAATAGATGTGTTATAATGGCTGTAATCTTGTTTTGTTAGGGGGCTAAGATGAGTGATATAAAAGTAGTTAATTACAATAAGGGTAAGAGCGATAATAAGGTTGCATTCGTGCTGTCGTGTCCGGGGCAGTTCGAGGAGCAGACCGGTAAGCTTGTGGCTCGCGCGACAGGGGATAACTTGGAAATGTTAATTGAACGCCTACATGATAGTAAGCCGGATGTGTTCCGGTATACTGACAGGTATGATTATCGTTTAACTAATTCAAGTAACATTGTGCATTATGATGCTCTTGACGGCAGATCGGAGCCGCTTGATTCGGAGATTAAGAAGCCGGATAACATTAAGAGACTTGTGTCCGAATTATCGGACATGGATTATATAATAACCTGCGGTAAGAAGGCGCAGCTGGCTATTGAGACCTGTAAAGATGCCGGTAGTGCGTTGTCCGGTAAGACAATCATTAATATAGTCCACATGGGCAATCGCGGTGTGAATAGCATGAGACTGCAGGGTGCTAAGTACGAAGGCCGCAAGGTGTCTAAGGATGAGAGGATAGAGTATTTGGCAGAGAAGATTATAGGGGAGATTGGGTAAGGTGTAGTTGCTAATACAACCTATTAGAATATGGTGATTCAAATAAAACTATTATAGGTGGTCTATTTTTGCGCATTTTTATAAATATTCATTGCATATCATGCTCATTAGTGCTAACATAACACCAAGCAGAATATTTCATACAGATTCTTTTAGATTCTTATTAATCTATTATTAATTCAGAAATTCCTGCTTATTACCATATCATTTTATAATAGGCGGGAGTTGGATTATTAGGCATATAAGCTCCTGCTGTATAGAAAGGAGATAATGCCTATGAACAATAATAATATTGATAAGAAAAGGACGGGATCGGAAGAGATAGATAAGACTATTACGAAGAAGGGCAACCATTATATTATGTTGACAGGAAGGTGTCTATAGGAAGAGACTTTAATGATGGCAATCATATAATATATGTGAATGGTTCATATGATAGCGATGATGATATTGGTAGATTGCTTGCTGATATGCGTAACAGAACAACGGAAGGTTTTAATAATAAAGAATTAGAGGATAGTGTTAGACATTTTAAAGTTGATAACGAAGGGAGAGAGAATATGAGTGAGATAGTAGAAAATTATGCGAAAAAGTACGCAGAGGATCAGGTTAAGCAAGGTATTGAACAGAGTAAATTACAATCAATAAAAGAGATTATGAAGAACCTTAAGCTAACAGCCGAGCAGGCATTAGATGCTCTCGGTATTCCTAAGAGCGAACATCAGAAATATATTAATATGCTTTAGGAAATACTTTGTTTCTCGGACATATGTCTGTTTGAGGACGCTGTTACGGCAGGTCATTCGTATTCCTTTGTCAAAAGCAGGCTTTGATGGGACACGTCCCCGTGACACACCTGTGACACACCATCAAGCTTGACTGATGTGTATTCTCTGCCAAGCTTTTCTTCTATTGCTGACGAGTTATTCTTATATAATTCCATATCATCTTCTCTTATCTGTACCAGTGCAGAGCCATCGCGGAGTCGCACACGAAAGTCGCGAAAGCCCAGAGAAAACAAATAGTTTTCCGCCCACTCAGTCCTTGCCAAGTCCGAAGCGGTAATCGTAACATCCGTTTCAATTCTTGTAGCAAGGCATGCATATGATGGCTTATTCCAAGTAAAAAGTCCGGCTTCATAAGAACATTTCCTAATATCCTCCTTAGTAAGCCCACACAGTCTAAGCGGCGATTCAATATGAAGCTCCTTAAGCGCACGAAAGCCCGGTCTGTCATCAACATCATCCGATGCATTGGTTCCATCAACTACGAGAGTATAACCGTCAGAAGAAGCAGCATTAAATATTGCTGACATAATGCGTTTCTTACAATAGTAACAACGATTAGCAGGGTTGGAGGCAATATCAGAATCTGCTAATACATCCAGCTCAATAACACGCATATTAACTCCCACGGACGACGCCAGCCGCATCGCATCATCATACTCAAAAGCCGGCTGAAACTGACTCTTAACGTAGTAAGCTGTCGTCTTGGATGCACATTTCCCCGCCATATATAACAGATATGCTGAGTCAACACCGCCGGAAAAGGCAATGGCAACCTTATTGTGTTGTTCGAAATATTCTTGTAATGTCATAGTAACTACAATTTTAAAAAAAAATTGTCATTATGTCAAAAGCGTTAATAGATTATTCCGTTCATATATGATATTATATTGTAGGTTTAAAAATACTATATAAAAAGAGGAAAGAAACGATGCAAGAGACAAGACCTTATGTTGAGTGGCAATTAGTAAATGACTTCATGGTAGATGTATTTATGAAGTACGGCGTACCGAGAGAGGACGCATTAATCTGTGCTGATGTGCTCCTAGAGAGTGACAGGCGCGGTATCGAATCGCACGGATGTAATCGCTTTAAGCCAATCTATCTTGACAGAATTAAGAACGGAACACTTAAGCCCACCACTGAGATTGAGATACTTAAGGATACACCGACAACTGTTGTTATGGATGCTCATGATGGTATGGGCATGGTGGCATCCTACAGGATGATGGAAATGCTGATTGAAAAGGCTAAGAAGTATGGTATGGCAGGCGGTGCAATTTGCAACTCAACGCATTACGGAATAGCCGGCTATTGGACAACTATGGCTGAGAGAGAAGGACTTATCGGTATCACAGGTACTAATGCGAGACCTTCCGTTGCGCCGACATGGGGGATTGAACCAATGATGGGTACGAATCCGTTAACATTTACAATGCCAACGGATGAAGACTTCCCATTTAACTTCGATTGTGCTACATCAATTATGCAAAACGGTAAGATTGAATTCTATGAGAGGCAAGGAAAGCCTACTCCTGAAGGCGTAGTAATTAGTGAAACCGGAGAGACGATGACTGACTCGGGTAAGATACTTAAGGATATGCGTGCAGGTCACGCAGCGCTTCTTCCGCTTGGAGGTCCGGGCGAGGATATAGGTGGATATAAGGGCTATGGATTTACGACTATAGTTGAAATATTATCGGCAGCGCTTACAGGCGGACCATTTATGAAAGCATTGAATGGTAAGGATGCTGATGGTAATCCTGAGATGTATCACTTGGGTCATTTCTTCTTTGTAATTAATCCGGAGTTCTTTATGGGACTTGATACATTTGAGAAGACAAGCGGTGATATCTTAAGAGGCCTTAGGAACTCGAAGAAGGCGCCGGGGGCTGAGCGTATATACACAGCCGGCGAGAAGGAGCACGACGCATGGCTTGAGCGCAAGGATAAGGGTGTGCCGATAGGTGATGCCATACAGAAGGAATTCATACAGCTAAGGGATGAGCTGGGACTTACTAAGTATCATTTCCCGTTTGAAGATTAATTTACGTGCAGGAATGCACATTGTAGCTTGAAGTTTAAATAATATAAGCTAAAGATAGGAGAATAAGATGAATTTTTCGGGATCGCTTTTTAATATCGTTTTAGCGTTGGTCTTTGCATACGAAGGAGCGATGATGATAGTAAAGAAGAATGGTGGAGTTACAAGGAATGGCGGAAGGTATTATGATAAGTATACGCCGGAATCAGTAGTGAGGTTTTCTATTATATCGGGTATTCTGTTCTTTGCGCTTGCGCTTGTAGAGGGATTAATTGTGCTGTTGCAGATGGAGATTATCAGCATTCCGGCGCTGATGAATGAAGATGGCAAAGTGTCAATTTGGGTTACTTTGATAGCGGTTTTGGTATTTCTTGTTCTTTATGCCATCATTTATTTTGCAGTGCTCAAGAAGCGTGATGATTATGTGGAGCCTGCTAAGGATGATAGGAAGCAGGATGATGACGAGGAATATTAATATGCGTAGAGATTAGGCGGGAGCTATGCTCTCGCGTTTTTGTTGAAGAAGGAGGTAAT
>CAJOIL010000093.1 GCA_905234525.1 uncultured Lachnospiraceae bacterium
GCCTGTATGGAGCACCATTGGATTAAGGCTATGAACCTTATAGGTTAGGTTAACCATATCGTAAGCATCTTTTACATATATCTCCTGATAATCCTTGAAATCCTCCGTCATAATGCTCTTAGAAAACGTTACCGGCGGAAGCAAGCTCGATGTGCCCTCCAGCCAGAGAATATTCTCGTTATAACGCTCCTGGTCAATCGACTGATTATGCGTTAAATTAAAAGCAAGATACATCTCCTTGCCATCTATCTTATATCTGCCAAGCGTTGTAAGCCAATCATAATGAGCAGCTCTCGGATAGTAACCCCTGTGATCGTCAATTATTGCTGTAGTGTTCTCATCGGCAACCATCTTCTCTCCGTTAATTGTAAGCTCACCCTTAACACTGAAGAAATCCTTCTGTGAGTACAAAGGTCTCGGCCTTTCTTCGTCGAACGGTATGCTGACCACGCTTGGGTCTGATAATCTTTTCAAATGTAATTCGTATTCTATCGTTGCTTGCGACATATTCTCGAGTATAGCGTCAACTGCCTTAACTTCGGAATTGGGTGTTGTTATGAGACATTCACCATTATGATATCCCGTTAAATGTGCTCTTCCTTCGTCAAACCCATTAATATATTTAACAGAGCTTACATCTGTCTTCGCCTTGGTTACCGAGCCCTTAATCAAATTAGGTGCGATACGAGTGTCCTTGCTTGCAAGGTCTGTGTTCCAGCAGAATGTCTCCTGCGTGCGTTTATCATAGAAAACATTTAATGTCTTACCGAAGAAAGCCATATCGCACACGGCCACAAGCAGAATGCCATGTTCAAAGTGCACTTCACACGCCTCCCAAAGCGTTAGCTTCCAATGATTAAGTGCACTGGGCAACGCCGTCGGATTATGAAGTCGCTCGAAATCCATGCGCCGAAATTCCTTGTCAAATGTGCCGAAGTGGCAGGTGCCGTCGCGACGCACGATATTGTTAGGGGTTGGGCGGGCGCGACGCTCGTCGCTGATGTACTTACTGTACTTTCCGCGGATTGGTTTGTTCTTAGCCATAGGCGGCTCCTTTCTTCTAAAGTTAGTGTACTTTCGCGTGAGCCAATTCACGGGCACGACCCCTCCGCGACTTCCGCTGCAGGAGGGGTGTCCCGCTGAATTGCTCCGCGAGTTAGTATTACGCCGTGCGGATTAGTGACCAACTATCAGCCCAACAACTGATAATTATTTCACGGGACACGCTTGCGCTCTGAACGGGTGCCCTAACGGTACTAAGCTCATGCTTCGCATTCGCTAAGTGCCGAGACCCTATAAGGTCCCTTTGAAACAATTATCAGTTGTCGGTCTGTTGCCACCACCTACTCGTGCGAGTTAGTTATCGTATATTCCGGCTCTTAATCCACGGGCTAGTCATCCACCTCTACAACAACGTAGTAGCCTCGATCCGTCGTCTTGATGTCTAGTACCTTGCCCTCGCGTGCGCTGATGCGGTCAGTGATAGGGAAGTTCGCTGACATCGCATAGCTACGGCCCAGGGTGTAGTAGTATGCGTTGGTAAGTTTGCCTTCTGTGATGGGGAGGACGTCGCCGACTTCAAGTAGGCCATCTCGTTCCATCTTAAATTCTATCTGTCTCATGTAGTATCCTTCCACGTGAGCAATTCACGGGCACGACCCCTCCGCGACTTCCGCTGCAGGAGGGGTGTCCCGCCGAATTGCTCCGCGAGTTAGTATTACGCCGCGCGAGATTAGTTCTACACATATACGGTAACTATCAGGGTGCTTCTAAGTGACCTTATAGGGTCTCGGTGCTTAGCGATTCACGAGCGTTAGCGAAGTGAGAGCTTAGCATCCGCTAGGGCACCCGGTCAGAGCGAGAGCGTGTCACGTGAAGTACTCTGATAGTTATCGTATATTCTAGTACCCTTCCGCGCGAGCAATTACTTAATCACCTTCGACTTCACCTCGACATCACCGCCGGCGGTGCGTTTGTATTTATTACTCCTGATTGTAATTACAAATGTAATTATAGCATCAACTATCAGCATTATGCCCATAATAATTCCCGAAACTGTTAGCACGCCAAATGAGCATATAATACACACAATACCAAATACGATACTTAGGATGGAACCGATTAGCATAAGCCACCAGGTACCTACACCAAGACCCTTGACCGTGAATGATGAAATAAAATCCGATATACCATGGATTACAATCATAACTCCGATTGCTATCGGAATAATTCTTGCAAAGTCAACAGGATTGGCAATAATCCAAATGCCTATAATACCAAGCAAAATAGTAATAACCGTACCCGGTATTGCTGTGGCTATTGAACCGCTAAGTATCGAGCCGACAAGCATTACAACAGCGATTATAAGAATTCCGATACCAATAATCGTTGAAATGGTTGCCTCAGCCTCAATAGGAAATATAATAAATAATACTCCTATTATCAACGAAATCACCGCTGATATGTAAACATCAAGTCTTGCTTTTTTAAGTGTCTCTTTCATTGTCTTTCCTTTCCGCGACAGGGGGACGGGTTCCTTGTCGCGCCCATCAAATACTATAATATATCTAAACATGTAGCATAGCCTGTAATCGTCATCCCCATAGCAAATAAATTATCTATATTAGGAATCGTTATCTTCTTTAAGCGGCCGACTGATAGCATCAATATAGCAAGCGTCGGTAATATATATCTTCCCTGGAAGCCCATGATATATTCATCTGTCTTAAACGTCCAAAACAGCAGCATAGCAATTAATGTAATAATAATTGGTATAGCGCCTATAATAAATGATAAAATTCTGTTGCCAACCTTGTACTCATCAGTCTCCCTATTATACCTTATCATTGACACTAATAGCATCAATAGATTGCCACCATATAAAACTCTGTGAACGAATATACGATTATATCCAAGTGTAGTACCACCAATTTGCGCTATATAATGGCGAAGCCCGCTTTTGATTGTAGCCCAAAGCATACTAAATAATCGTTCTGGGTGCGTGATGTATTCTATCGGCGCAACGCCCATCTTGCCGGGCACTTCACGTATATCACCGGGTACGGTTGTAAGGAATAATGCAATTCTAAAAATCCCTCCAAAGAAGAACATATATACTGCTATCGCAACTACAATCAGCACTGTCGCACCGATAGTCCACAGCTTATATCTTCCGGTAAACCATGATTTGCGTATGCAAAGTGCCAACGGAAGCAGTAATACAACTAAAAACACACCGGACTTAATGGTCGCAAAGACGATAGCGCTAAATATTAATAATACCGAGTCTATTACAATATGTCTCACGAGGTAGGGGGACAGGTTCCTGTCACGCAACCATTGACGCCACTTAAATGATATTGCCACTACCACCATAACGCAAGCCATCAACGCGCAATCGTACGAAAACGACGATACTTGTTGAACCGTTACAGGCAGTAACGATATTATAAATAATATACGCTTACCCATAGGCATTACATGTATCGCATACGTCGTTAGGAGTATATAAAGCAACATATTAAAAAGCGCGCCTAAGATGTATGCCCAGCCAAAGCCTAAGTGCAAAAGTCTTGCTATCGTAATTCCAATCGCCGGCAAGATATACGGAACAAAGTTGGCACCGGAAGAGAAATCTATTGTTACAACCTCAATATCTCCCATCTCCGTAACGAATCCAAAATTATCAATCACCTTATAGTAATCTTCCGCAGATATAGGCTCACCCAAATCCGGACTCGGTTTTACCGCATCAGCCAGTCTCATATAAAAAATCTTCTCGCCATCCTCTCCGGGCTTATCTATGCCCAACCACGTATTGGACAAATTATATGCACTATCGAAATGATCCTGCTCATCCGGCGTCTCATATGCCGGAATCAAAAATAAAAAAAACAAACCAAGTGTAATTGCTATTATCGGGTACAATTTGGCGATGTCAAGCTGCTTATATATCTCCAATAATCCAATAACAATAACAAGCATAGCACCCAACAGCCATACAGGGAATGCAATTACGTTCGGTACGATAAACTCCTTACGAATACCTATAATCATCAGCACAATTGCTACAATGATTACTGCAATCATTCTAAGGAGCTTCAGCTTATCGGAGGATTGATACTTGGTGTACAAAACGTTCATTCGCCAAACTCCTTGGCTACACATTCAAGCGCTGCTATAACAACCTTGTCCATATCGTAATACTTGTACTGACCAAGTCTTCCGCCAAATATAACATTTCCTTCCTTAGACGCTTCAGCGGCGTACTTCTCATATAATGCATTGTTCTTATCATTATTAACAGGATAATACGGCTCAACACCCGGCTTCCATTCCGAAGAATACTCACGAGAGATAATCGTTGTTGGCTGTGTGCCAAACTCAAAATGCTTATGCTCAATAATACGTGTGTACGGAATCTCATACTCCGTATAATTCACAACAGCATTTCCCTGGTAATTATCAGTATCAAGCTCTTCTGTCTCAAAGCGAACAGAACGATACTCGAGCGGTCCGAACTTAGAATCAAAATACTCATCAATCTGACCTGTAAAAAGGATTCTGTCATATGATACTTCAGTACCGTCTGACAGCTTACCGCTTGAGCGCAAGTCAAAGAAGTCCTCCCCTGTCTTAACCTCAATTCCGTCGAGCATTTTCTCAACTATCTGAGTATAGCCACCGATAGGAATTCCCTGATATCTATCGTTGAAATAATTATTATCATATCTGAATCGCATCGGAAGTCTCTTAATAATGAACGCCGGAAGCTCAGTACACGGACGTCCCCACTGCTTCTGCGTATATCCCTTAACAAGCTTCTCATAGACATCCTTGCCTGCAAGAGATAATGCCTGTTCCTCTAAGTTCTTAGGCTCATCGATGTTGTACTCTGCCTTCTGCTTCTCAATAATCTCCTTGGCTTCTTCAGGCGTCCTTATACCCCACATCTTGCTGAAGGT
>CAJOIL010000094.1 GCA_905234525.1 uncultured Lachnospiraceae bacterium
GCAGGAAACTGGAAGATGAATAAGACACCATCTGAGGCAAAGGCTTTAGTTGAGGAGCTTAAGCCACTTGTTGCTAATGATGATGTTGATGTAGTATATTGCGTACCCGCAATTGATATTGTACCTGTAGTTGAAGCTGTTAAGGGTACTAATGTTAAGGTTGGTGCCGAGAACCTTTACACAGAGGACAAGGGCGCTTATACAGGCGAGATTAGCGCTGATATGCTTGTTGATGCAGGCGTAGAGTATGTAGTAATCGGACATTCTGAGAGAAGAGAATACTTCGCTGAGACTGATGAATTTCTTAATAAGAAGGTTAAGAAGGCTATTGAGAAGGGACTTACACCTATCCTTTGCTGTGGCGAGACATTAGAACAGAGAGAGATGGGAGTTACAATGGATTGGATCAGACTTCAGATTAAGTCTGACTTAACAGGTGTAGCGGCTTCCGATGTTGCTAAGCTTGTAATTGCATATGAGCCAATCTGGGCTATTGGAACAGGTAAGACAGCTACAAGTGATCAGGCTGAAGAAGTATGTGCAGGTATCAGAGCTTGTATCGCTGAGATGTATGATCAAGCAACAGCAGATGCTGTTCGTATCCAGTACGGCGGCTCTGTTAATGCAGGTAATGCATCAGAGCTTTTCTCTAAGCCTAATATCGACGGTGGTCTTGTAGGCGGTGCTTCACTTAAGGCTGATTTCGGTGATATTGTAAATGCGTAATTCATAATATAATTCTACATTTTAACTAAGGTTCTGTACTTTTTGTGCAGAACCTTTTATTAGTTTGTCATATCACATATCCATATATTATGATATAATACTGTCTATGAATAAATTAAGAATTACTACAACACTGCTTGTTATTCTTTGCATCGGTGCATTTGCTTTATGCGGATGTGAAGCAGATGAAGTGGCGGCTGCTTCCTCTAATACATCCAATGTAGCATTGGCGGAGTATAGCGATAAGTGTAATACTATACTTGACAGAGCATCCAAAGAATTTACAGGTAACCATCCTATTGATGAGAGCTTTATTAATTGGATTATTGCAAGATATGGCATTGATACAATTAATCAGATAATTAATCGTGGCGATTATAATAATCCTGAAGTGTGGTATGACTTATGTGGCAAAAGTATTCACGTACTATGGTATGAATACTCCCTTAGTACAGGAGTAGATGCTTGTAATAACATCAATACATTTTATGTAAATACATTGTCTGACAGTAGTGTTGTGTTTGAGATTGCAGGTGATGTGTCACTTGCAGATAATAAGTCTGTTACTAATTATATGCTCGAACAGAAGAATGGACTTATGGATTGCTTTGATGATAGTCTGCTTGAACAGATTAATACAAGCGACATATATATTGTTAATAACGAATTTGCCATTACAGAAGGCGGAGATCCTATTGTCGAGAAATACTATACATTCCGCGGTAAGCCCGGTGTTATAGATGAGTTAAAGCACATAGGAGTCAGTCTTGTTACACTTGCCAATAATCATGTATATGATTATAGAGAAGAGGGATTTTTAGATACGCTTAGCAACCTTGAGAATAATAATATGCCATATATCGGTGCCGGCAGGAATCTTGAGGATGCCAAGAGGATTGTGTATTATATAGCTAATGGACGTAAGATAGCTGTTGTTAATGCTTCGCAGATTGAGAAGAACCAGAATTTTACTCAAGCGGCAACAGAAGATGAACCGGGTATATTGAAGTGCTTGAATCCTACAGAATTTATTGATGAGATACATACCGCAAGACAAAATGCAGATGTGGTTTTGGCTATTGTTCATTGGGGCATGGAATATCAGATAAGATATGGTGACGATCAAAAGAAGCTGGCCACTCAGTTTGCCGATGCCGGCGCTGACGTGATAATCGGCGGTCATCCTCACATTTTGCAGGGCTTTGATTACATAGGCGACACACCGGTATATTATAGTTTGGGTAATTTTTATTTTGCGCTTGATGAGGGCATGCCCGCTGATTATGAGACAGGTCTTGCGAGAATCGCTATCGGTAGTGACGGTAAGATAGAGGCGGGATTTATTCCCTGTGTGTTTAGCGAAGGTATGATATATATGACGGATAAGTCGGAAGATATTAATAGAATATTTGCTGAGCTTAATAGTGTTTCCGGTAACGGAATGCTTGATAATAATGGTAATATTATAAGAAAATAGAAATAAGAGAGGTATAGCAATGAGAAAGAAACCAACAGTATTAATGGTATTAGACGGATATGGTCTAAATGACAATCCCAAAGGGAATGCGATAGCTATGGCTAACACTCCGAGAATGGATGACCTTATGGCTAATTGTCCTTTTGTTAAAGGTAATGCATCGGGTCTTGCGGTTGGACTTCCCGATGGTCAGATGGGTAATTCCGAGGTTGGTCATATGAATATCGGCGCCGGAAGAATCATTTACCAGGACCTTACCAAGATAACAAAGGATATTGAGGACGGCACGTTCTTTTTTAATGAGGTGCTTCTTCAGGCTATCAATAATTGTAAGGAGAATAATTCCGACTTACACTTATGGGGTCTTCTGTCTGATGGTGGAGTGCACTCACATAACACTCATCTGTATGGACTTCTTGAGATGGCTAAGCGTAATGGTCTTGAAAATGTGTATGTGCATGCTTTCCTTGACGGAAGAGATACACCGCCTGCGTCAGGCAAGGATTATGTGGCTGAGCTCGAGGCTAAGATGGCTGAGATTGGAGTAGGTAAGGTAGCATCACTTTCAGGTCGTTATTATGCAATGGATAGAGATAATAATTACGATAGAGTCAAGAAGGCATATGATTCACTTGTGTTTGGCGAAGGTATTACAGATACGAGTGCAACACATGCAATGCAAGCAAGCTATGATAATGATGTTACTGATGAATTTGTGCTTCCAACAGTAATTGTTGATGATAGTGGCACACCTCTTTCTCTTGTTAAAGAGAATGATTCCGTTATTTTCTTTAACTTCAGACCTGATAGAGCCAGAGAGATTACAAGAGCTTTTTGTGATGATGATTTCAAAGGATTTGAGAGAGATTTTATTAAGCTTACTTATGTCTGCTTCAAGGATTATGATGAGACAATTCCCAATAAGCTAATAGCATTTCCTAAGGAGGAGATTGTCAATACATTCGGTGAATTCTTGGCTAATAACAATATGACACAGCTTCGTCTTGCTGAGACTGAGAAATACGCACATGTAACGTTTTTCTTCAATGGTGGTATAGAAGATCCCAATAAGTTCGAGTCCAGGATACTTGTTGATTCGCCGAAGGATGTAGCTACATATGACCTTAAGCCTCAGATGAGTGCGCCGGAGGTTGGCATGGACTTGGTTGAGGCAATTAAGTCTGATAAATATGATGTAATAGTTATTAACTTTGCCAATCCCGATATGGTTGGTCATACGGGAGTTATTGATGCGGCGATTAA
Organism: uncultured Lachnospiraceae bacterium; assembly: GCA_905234525.1. Taxonomy (GTDB): domain Bacteria; phylum Bacillota; class Clostridia; order Lachnospirales; family Lachnospiraceae; genus RUG191. The sequence goes on from CAJOIL010000094.1 coordinate 3,467, forward strand.
GGCTGTTGAGAAGGTAGATGAGCTTGTAGGTAAAGCTGTTGATGCTATTAGAGAAGTGGGAGGTGTTATGTTCATTTGCGCTGACCACGGTAATGCAGAGAAGATGATTGACTATGAGACGGGAGAGCCTCATACAGCACACACAACCAACCCCGTACCATTCATTCTTGTTAACGGAGATGATAATTGGAGCTTAAGAGAAGGTGGTCGCCTCGCTGACATCGTCCCAACCTTAATCGATGTTATGGGTATGGATAAGCCGAAGGAGATGACGGGAGAGTCGCTGCTTATTAGGAATTAAAGGAGAGAGATTATGAAGCCAATTAAAGAAGGAAAAGTTAGAGAAATGTACGATTATGGCGACACCATTATTCTTGTCGCCACCGACAGAATCAGTGCATACGACGTAATTCTTAAGAATGAAATCAAAGATAAGGGCATTATCCTTACTAAAATGAGTAAGTTCTGGTTCGATATGACAAGCGATATCGTTCCTAACCATATGCTTAGCGTCGATACTGCCGACATGCCGGATTTCTTCAGGACAAAGGACTTTGAAGGAAGAGCAATGATGTGTAAAAGCCTTGATATGCTACCGGTTGAATGTATCGTCAGAGGTTATATTACAGGTTCCGGTTGGAAGAGCTACCAAGAAAACGGTACGGTATGCGGAATAGAATTACCTAAGGGTCTTAAGGAATCAGAGAAGCTTCCGGAAGCAATCTATACGCCTTCAACCAAGGCTGAGTTAGGTGACCATGATGAGAACATTTCCTATGAGGAGACAATAAGAATCCTGGAAAACTATTATCCCGGACGCGGAAGAGAGCTGGCTGCACAGATTAAGGATTATACAATTGAATTATATAATACATGTGCTGAATATGCTCTTGAAAAGGGAATTATAATTGCTGATACCAAGTTCGAGTTCGGCCTTGATGAAAAGGGTAGAGTAGTTCTTGCGGATGAGATGCTTACTCCCGACAGTTCACGCTTCTGGCCTAAGTCTGAATATAAGAAGGGTACATCACAGCCGTCATTTGATAAGCAGTTCGTTCGCGATTACCTGAAGAAGAATCCGGACTGTGGCTACAAGCTTCCCAATGATGTAATTGATAAGACAATTGCGAAGTATAAGGAAGCTTATGAGATGCTTACCGGTAATAAGATATAGTATAACATCTGAGGCAATAAGCCTGCACGCTCATGACGAAAATCGCTTAGCAGGCTTTTGCCCCAGATGTTTGTACATTCACATAGGAGGTATAACATGAGTACAGACAGATACATAAGTCCGTTATCGGAACGATATGCAAGTAAGGAAATGCAATACATTTTCTCGCAGGATAAGAAATTCACTACATGGCGTAAGCTT
>CAJOIL010000095.1 GCA_905234525.1 uncultured Lachnospiraceae bacterium
GCATATACGAATAACGACCAAAACGACCACTTTGTTTCGCCTGCCGAGCGCTCAATATTCTCGTACTCCAGCCATTCCTTCTTGTATCCGACCCAGCCGAAGATACCCTTTGAGAAGCGATTATACTCGCCCATGCTAAGTATTGCGTTAACAACCTTACGATTCATAAGCTGGAAATCCCTTGCTCCGTCAACCACCTCTGTATGACTGATTTTATTCATAATACGATAGAATCGCCTTGCAAAAAACGAACGAATCGGCGGCTCGCCCTTACGATTAACACGTCTTGTGCCCACGCAATCGCAGTCCTTCGTCTTGATAGTCTCCATCATCTCAGGCAAAAGCGAGGGTGGGTCCTGCAAATCGGCATCAAGTATGACCACGTAGTCACCGACAGCATTATCCAGACCGGCATAGATTGCCGCCTCCTTGCCGAAATTACGGCTAAATGACACGTAATGCACTCTATCATCCTTGTCGGCCAGCTCCTTTATAACACCTATCGTATTATCATGCGAGCCATCATCAACGAAAAGCATCTCTATATTCAGTTCGTTCATGCCGCTTACAACCTTGCAGGCCTCCTCATAAAATATGGGGAGTGCCTCCTCCTCGTTATAACAAGGAACGACAAGGCTAAGCATTTCCTTATCAGACATATAATTACCTTTACAACTTTATTGTAAGACTTTTGCTAAGACTTTCAGATCAAGTAATCCTTTTCAGTACCTTTTTGGGTCTCGGCACTTAGCGATTGCGAAGCAAGAGCTTAGTACCGCTAGGGGTACCCAAACAGAGCGAGAGCGTGTCTGAAAAGCTATAGTCTTCTTTAGACACGTCGTAAAATGCTATATAAGGTGACGTGTCTACTATGTACTACCTACGAAAACATCTCCATCAAATTCTCATGCAATGCCTTAAGCTTCGCATCGGCGTCCTCCAGCGAAGTACCTTTAACTCCAAAGTAAAACTTAATCTTCGGCTCCGTACCTGACGGCCTGATACACGCCCAATTATCATCATCTAACTCATAATACAATACATTGGATGACGGCAACCCTGTTGAAGTCACATTTCCCGTTGCCATATCTGTCTTAGTATCAGCCTTGTAGTCAGATACAGAAAGCACCTTATGACCTCCGAGTGTTGTCGGCGGATTCTTACGCGCATTATCCATCATCTCTTGAATCTTAGCCGCGCCTTCCATACCGGCAAGCGTTATCGCCTCTTGACCTTCCTTGAAGTAGCCGTACTTCTTATATAAGTCAAGCATTGCATCCCACAATGTCTTACCCTGCTTCTTATAATAAGATGCAACCTCACAAAGCAGCATAACCGCAACAGGCGCATCCTTATCTCTTGCGTATGTGCCGGCAAGACAGCCATAGCTTTCTTCCATACCGAAGATGTAATTATGACTTCCCGTCTCCTCGAATATTTTAATCTGCTCACCGATGTACTTAAATCCGGTAAGAACCTCGATAACATCAACATCATAGTCCTTAGCGATAACCTTACCCATGTTAGTAGATACGATTGTCTCGATAAATGCAGGATTCTTTGGCATTGTTCCGGTTGCCTTACGCTCCTTCATAATGTACTCTGCGATAAGCATACCCGACATATTACCTGTAAATGATACATATTCACCGCTCTTTGTATCCTTAGCATATACGCCAAGTCTGTCTGCATCGGGGTCTGTTGCAAGTACGATATCGGCATCCTTCTCCTTGGCAAGCTTAAGCACCAATTCCCATGCCTTTGGCGACTCCGGATTCGGATAAGCAACTGTCGGGAAATTGCCGTCAGCTACTGCCTGCTCCGGCTCAATATACACATTTTCAAAACCAAGTTCGGATAAAACGCGCTTAACGGGCATTAAACCTGTACCATGAAGCGGTGTATAAGCAATCTTAAAATCAGATGCCATCTCCTTAATAATCTCCGGATGGATTGTTTGCTTCTTAAGCTCTGCCATGTAAGCATCATCAACCTCTGAACCGATTGTGTTGTATAAGCCCTTCGCCTCAGCGTCCTCTAAGCTCATTGTCTTAACTTGATTCCAATCCGTTACCGCTGCCGCTTCAGCAAGAATTCCGACATCGTGTGGCGGTGTAATCTGCGCACCGTCCTCCCAATATACCTTATAACCGTTGTATTCTCTGGGGTTATGGCTCGCCGTTACATTAATTCCCGCTGTACAGCCTAAGTATCTTACCGCAAATGACAGCTCCGGCGTAGGACGAAGACTCTCAAAACGATATGTCTTGATTCCGTTGGCATTAAGACATAGGGCTGCCTCCGTTGCGAATTCCGGCGACATATTACGCGAATCGAAGGCGATTGCAACGCCCTTATCCTGCGCATTTTGCTTAACGATATAATTAGCAAGTCCCTGTGTTGCCTTTCTTACCGTGTAAATGTTCATTCTATTGGTTCCGGCTCCTATTACACCACGAAGTCCGCCGGTACCGAATTCAAGCGAGCGATAGAATCTGTCTTCTATCTCCTTCTCGTTGCCAAGCAGATTCGCAAGCTCTGCCTTTGTATCCTCGTCAAAATAAGGATCGCTGCTCCATTTGTTAAATTCCTCTTTATAGCCCATAGTCTTCTTCCTTTCTTATTTATATACATATAATTTATAATTTTACAATTTTTCTTATGAAAGTGCAAATACTACTCCATAATATGGCATTATTTGTGTATCCTCCGATTGCTGAGAGATTTCTTCCGTTAATTTGTATGCCGTTTTTGGTTTAAATTTTGTAATGTAGTTCGACATCGATACGCTAACCCTACTGCCTACTTTAGCTTCTATCGGTATGGCTTCACTGTCCTTCTCTATTATGAACTCCACTTCATGGTTGTCATCCGGCTTATGATAGTAAATGTTATATCCGCGCGCTCTAAGACTCTCCGCAACTATATTCTCGTAGATGGCGGTACGCACATTTCCCTTAACGACGTTATTAAGTACATGGCGCTTAGTGTCAAACCCGTAGATACATGTAAGTAAGCCTACATCATTAAGATACAGCTTGAACTGACTCTTATTGCAGGATTCTTCAAGCGGTACTGAAGCATTTATCGCATTATAGCTTGGAATTACATATCCCGCCTCTAATAGCCAATCTACACTTGTACCGTATTTGCGCTTAGTTTGACCCTTTTCCACTCGTGAATATTTAAACTTCTTAAGTTCACTGTTAAGCTGCTTTGGTATCGAATTGTAGCATTTATTAATCAGCCCTGCTCTGCGCTCCGTGTTGCTTTTCGCTATCCCCGCACGATACTTGACCAATATATTCTGCTGCAGCTTCATAACCTTTGCAAAATCTCTGTGCTCATAGAAGCTATATACAACCTCCGGCATTCCTCCCACAACTATGTACTCTCTGAATAGATTTGCCAATCTGTTATGATATGCAAGCGGCAAAGGCTCATTTGCTTCAAAGCGTGCATGTAAACTATCGGTAGTTTTTTCATCAAATCCGTTAGCCCACAAAAACTCTTCAAAGTCAAATGGGTACAACGTAAGCCTTCGCACATTTTCATCTGTGTCTATTCCCGTCGGACTGATTACCACAAGATCGAATCGCATATCGCGCGCCATGTAATCAAGCGAGCGTACAACCTGCTTGGCATACTGTATCTCATCTAACAGTATTAAAGTCTTACCTTCTACAAAGTTTACATCTCTGATATTAGCCGTAATCTTCTTAACGATGTCCTCTGATGAGTCTTCAAACATTTTCTTTAGCTGTGGTTGCTTGCGAAAGTTAATATCAATAAATGACTCATATTCAGCATTTGCAAATTGTTTAACCAGATATGTCTTTCCTACTTGACTTGCACCTGTAATTAGTATATACTTGTCACAATGATTGTGTAATCGTTCAGATTTCCAGTTTAAGAGTTCTCTGTAGAGTTTTCTTTTAAGCAATTCATTTTACCTCGGGTTATTATTTATCGGGGTCATATCAATCCCATATCATTATAATATAAGATTAGACGAATTAAAATGACATATTTTCGTATGTCTTATTTTTTTATTTTTGCATAAAATCGTAATCTAAATTCGGTAATTGTGGCTTTAAGCGTTATTTTATTCACTTATCCACATTAAGTCCGTTTATATTTGCCACTTATTTTTACCTATCCGGCTAACATTCCAACACTATTAACGATAAATGCCATTATCCAGGCGATTCCACACTGCCAAAGCACCAGATAGAATGCCCATTTCCGTCCAAGCTCTCTTCTTACGGATGCAATTGCGGCCACACACGGTGTATATAGTAGGCTAAATACAAGCATACATATACCTGACAATACTCCTATTGCCTCAACACCGCCTGTGAACAATGTCTGCATAACGGATACAACACTTTCCTTTGCCATAAATCCGCTGATTAGTGCTGTAACGATTCTCCAATCACCAAGTCCGGCCGGTATCATTATCGGTTCAATAAAGCCCGCTATTATTGCCAGCATGCTTTCGCTTTGCTCCGTAACCATGTTAAATCCGAAGTCGAAATGACTAAGTAACCATACTACAATTGTTGCGATGAATATTATTGTAAATGCTCTGTGCAGGAAATCCTTTGATTTATCCCACAAAAGCTGTCCGACATTTCGTGCACTCGGTAATCGATAATTGGGAAGCTCCATTACAAACGGAACAGCATCGCCCTTGAATAACGTGTGCTTGAACAGAAATGCAACTAATACACCGACTATTATGCCCAATACATACAGCCCTGTAATAATCAGCCAGCTAAATTCAGGGAAAAATGCACTAACCAGAAAGCCGTAAATTGGCAACTTTGCTGTACATGACATAAACGGTGTTAGAAGAATTGTCATTCGCCTATCTCTTTCACTGGGAAGCGTACGCGTTGACATAACAGCCGGCACCGTACAGCCAAAGCCTATAAGCATCGGAACGATGCTTCGGCCGGAAAGACCGATTCTACGAAGCAGCTTATCAGTTACAAACGCAACTCTTGCTATATATCCGCTATTCTCCATAATTGATAGGAAGAAGAACAGTATTACGATAATAGGTAGGAAGCTTACTTGCTGCAAATCTTACGGGTATTTCGCTGGCCGTGGCATGGTCCTCTATTAAATGTATTACCGCATGAATTGCTCTGTGAACTGCACCATCATGATCCTCGGCACTGCAAAAATCCTGTCGAATCGGTGTTTCTTGGTATTTTGCGATATGTATGGCATGGTCTACCAATTCATCAACACCTT
>CAJOIL010000096.1:0-4802 GCA_905234525.1 uncultured Lachnospiraceae bacterium
ACGTCAGATGATATTAGAGATGATATTACCGTTACAACCATGCCTACGTGGGAATTCATCGGAAGTAATGAAGACCCTAATGAGAATTACGATATGGTTCTTATTGGTAATAAAGAGCAGGATGAGACTAATGGTGGAGTTAATACAAGATTAGGATTTAATACCGTTGGTTATAATGATGCCGGATTGATGCCAAATTGGCCTTCTTCAGAGGGTGGTGAAGATAAAGCTAATCCCCTTGCATATGTTGCTGTAGGTGATTACATTACGACATATGGTGGTGATGAAGAAGGCGATTTTTGGTTAGAAGATTATGATAATGATGATAAAGGTAATTGGGCAGGACAGCGAACTAATACTGATGAGGTTGATTGGTGGTCTGATCAGTATAGTTATAAGTGGAAGTATGGTCTTTTCCTTAACAGTAAATGGTACAATACGCTTTTGATGATAAAGAATATAATATAGGTTTTTCTCAGAGATTTGTATCGGATCTGATTGGTGGCGGAGATGGAAATGGTAATTGGTACACACCTGATACTATATGGTGGTACTATAGAGGACATAATAATTACGTATATGGAACAAAGCATGGTTCTGATGCTAATATGGTTGGTCTTCGTTATTCAGGTAATGATCTTACCAAGAAGAAGTACGATCAATTAATGAATTTTTCTAAGCAAGCACCACTTATTGTTGCTGATGATTTATACTTTAGTGATGATATTGCAGGACTTACCGGTAAGGCTAATAAGTATGTAGTTGATGAGAGCTCATTTGTCTATAAGCTTGCAGATCAGAATAACGTTGAATCTTCAACAGTTCATAAATATGGCAATGGTGTGGTTCAGATTGATGACCCCAAAACTGAGGGTCAGAAAAAGGATGCTAATGCTGTAAAGCATGAGATGATATCTGATAGCTTGTCGGTTGATTTTGTGCCTACACTTAATGGACAATCTGCGCTACCTACAGAGTATGATGCTAATGCAGCTATAAATTATAATCAACAGACTGACGGTGCAGGCAATAATGTATTGCAGTATCATTTTACACTTAACGGTAATGATTTCTCTACATATGGTGTTTCGCTATATACCGATAGTAACGGCAATGGTATATTCGAGGGCTCTATTAATCAAGAGAATGAGAGAGTGGCTAATGGCGGAGAGAAGAAAGATGATGAGAAAGCATCTAATCTGATTATATTTGATGAAACTCCATACTTTAAGAATTATGTTACTGATGGTGTATTGTATAGTGGACATACATATCTTGTAACTAAGATTATGCCACCATCTGATGTGGGTATGATTCCTTGGAAGCTGGAGCTATATAAGCAGACAGATACGTCTGTAAGATTCAGTGAAGAAGGGTATACCAGGATAAGACCGTCTAATAATAAGAAGACAACTATTCATGTATTGCAAATGAATCTTAGCCTTGATATGCAAAGCGACCCGGATTGTTCAGTTAATTTTGTTAATAATGCATGGTTTTGGCTTGGTAGTGACAACGTACCTTATGTATCATTACCGAGAAACAAACAGCTTGATAGCAAATTTAATACAGATGGTTTAGATCAGATATATCAATATAGCAGTAGAGATGCCTTTGATTCGTGGGATGCATCAAAGGATCAGTATTTTAATATTGAGGATTTTGATATACAAGTAGACTATATGAATAATACATATTGGACTTATATGTATGGTTCCGGCAAGAGAGATTGGACTAAGGAGCTTATGAAGTATGATATGTTAATGGTTGGGTATAAGGATTCTGCAAGCTTTACCAATAACGCAACATATATCGAGGGATTTGAGGCGTTTAGACAAGCAGGAAAGTCAATTATCCTTACTCATGACCTTGTGTCCGATACAACCGTTAATGGATTAACGGGTGCTCTTTATCCCAATACGCCTTATATGATACTTCAGAATGATGCAAAGTATTACTTAAGAGAGATATCCGGTCAGATGAGGAAATATTATGATGTTAACTCTAACAGTAATGATTACTCATACATGAAGTATTATTCTGCGGGAAGAAAGGACCTCACATTTGAGCCCAGCTGGAATTTTAAAATATATACGTCTATCAGAGAATTAAAGAAAACCGGGTATGGTTGGAACAATTTAGATGAATTGCGACCAAATGAAAACGATATGGCCAGCACTCCGGTATACGATAAGTATGTCTATACTTATGGTGTGTTTAATAATACTGATGATTATAAAGCTGATGATTATGTAACTAATCCAACATATGGATATACTATACAACAGACGATTCAGCCTATAAGAGATTATTACAAGGCTCATCCTAACAAGCCGGCTAATATGATTATGGATAATTCAAATAGAGCGATGCTATATTATAATAATATTAGTTATTATAAGAACAGAAGCCCTAAGTTTACAGATAGGATTGATAGGTTGATTAGCAGTAACTATACCGGTGATAATAGGAATACTTTCACTTGGAAGACGCCATCTAATACTAAGAAGGTTATTTCAGTTAATGAGGGACAGATAACTAAGTATCCTTATGATATACCTGATACATTATCTGTTAATGAGACACATACTCAGAACTATCAGCTTGATCTTGAGTATGATGATGACGGAGATGTTTTGGTATGGTATGATTTGACGGGTGGCAACAGCAATTTATACTCAGCTCGTGAGAAGGACTCTCGTAATAACTATTACATTTACACCAAGGGTAATATCACTTATACGGGAGTTGGTGAGTATGGAACGCCTACCGAAGATGAGTATAAGTTATTTATTAACACCATGGTAGCATCATATCGTTCCGGCGCATCAGATCCGTACATTATAGTCACTAATCAAGATGCGGTTAATAACGGCGACAATACAATGCTATATGTAGAAGACAGACAAAGTGCCGGCTCGGCTGAGGATATTAGATATAGAATTGCCGATGATACAACCAATTCTAAGATTGATAGGGTATATCAGATATTTGTATATAAATTTGATGGATATGATAGTAATGGTTATATGATTAATCCTGAGGTTTTGGTGAGCAACATGATGGGAGATTTGACCTCAGAATATACTATTCCGGTATCATACAGCGAGGTATACACCAAGGGCGAGGTGAAATACAAGATTCTTTTGAATTCATCATATACAGATAATCAGGGCGTTGAGCAGCTTACAACTATTCAACGAGATGTAACCGTTACGTTATTGCCGATGTTCAATATGCGGTAACTTATGTTAAAGTTCATCAATGAGAGGTAGACTATGATACTGTATATTAATTCATGTCCGAGGGAGGATTCGAGGACTGCGAGGATAGCGGATGCGCTGCTTAGTACATTCGATGATGAGATTCAAGAGATTAATGTTGTAACAGATGAGCGTTTACAACCACTTGATGATGATACATTGAAGATGCGAGATTTTTTTATATCAACCGATGATTTGACGCATCCGATGTTTGATTTGGCTAAGCAGTTTGCGGCAGCAGACATAATAGTTATTTCTGCACCGTATTGGGACTATTCATTCCCGGCAGCTCTTAAGATATATATTGAGAATATCTTTGTTAAGGGCATTGTTACCATATATGAGAGCGATGGCGTTCCACGTGGATTATGTAATGCTAAGAAGCTATATTATGTAACAACAGCAGGCGGTCCGTATGATTCTACATATTCATATGAGCATATTGCTGATATAGTTACGAGTAGCTTCGGAATTCCCGAGACAGAGCTTATATGTGTGGATATGCTTGATATTGACGGCATTGATGCTGAGGAATTGGTGCAAGCTAAGATTGATGAATTAATTGGGGATTAATTTGCGCGACAAGGAACCCGTCCCCCTGTCGCGCAAGTATTGTTAATAATCATCGCCGGATTGGCAATCATATAATGATTGTCATCCGGTTTTTTTAATGAAAATGTTATTAATCCATATAGTAAAAATTAACAAAAATCGACTTTTAAGGTTAAATGGTAAAAAAAGACCCTCTGAACGTTGTATAAGTGAGAGGGTTTATCACTCAATAATTAATTAGGCATATATAGAGCTAAAAATACAACTGAAAGTATTTAGATTAACATATATCAATTATAGCAGAAAATACCGAAAATGGAAATGATTGACTACAAGGAGGAGATGCTAATGAGTGATATTTATGGTTATGCAAGAGTAAGTACAAGAGAACAAAATGAGGACAGACAATTAAAGGCTTTGCTTGATGTTGATGTTCCTAAGGAGAACATCTTCGTAGACAAGGAATCCGGAAAGGATTTTAATCGAGTCTGTTACAGAAGGCTGGTTCGAAGACTTCGGAAAGATGATGTGCTTTATATCAAGAGCATTGATAGGCTAGGCAGGAACTATGAGGAAATAATAGAGCAATGGAAATATATAACTAAGACAAGAAAAGCTGACATAGTTGTGATTGATATGCCCATTCTTGATACAAGGCAAGGGAAAGATTTGATGGGTACGTTCTTATCGGATATAGTCTTGGCACTTCTTAGCTATGTTAGTGAGAATGAACGAATCAACATTAAACAGAGACAAGCCGAAGGCATCGCTATCGCTAAGGCAAATGGAGTTCAGTTTGGTCGAAAGCCGACGCCACTTCCTAATGATTTTGAGATAATTGTTAGTCGGTGGCGGCATAAAGAAATTACTGTAACAGAGGCCTCCGAACTCTGCGGAATGCCCAAATCTACCTTCTTCGATAAGGCAAAGAAATATGAGTACGCTCTTGCAAAATAGAATAACTTTTTTATATGTAAAGAATCCGAG
>CAJOIL010000096.1:4810-5154 GCA_905234525.1 uncultured Lachnospiraceae bacterium
CTTATCGTATTTTACCACGTTTTTTATGTAAAGTCTATATATTTTTGCTTTTTGGATTGTTATAAATCAACAAAAAAATAGCAATCCGAAAAAGTATACTTTTCCGAATTATGGAAGTATGGCTTTCTTTGTTTGCGTTTTAAGTAGGCGAAGAATATATGTCAATTAGTTTATATGAACATAACCAAATTGCATATAAGAAAGCTGCGAAGATGCTAGGTGACGTCGGTAAAGCGGCAGTAATACATCCTACCGGCACAGGCAAGTCATTTATCGGCTTCAAACTATGTGAGGATAATCCTGATAAGACTATATGCTGGTTATCTCCGTCCCAATACATATTT
>CAJOIL010000096.1:5242-5634 GCA_905234525.1 uncultured Lachnospiraceae bacterium
TTCGAAGACATAAAGCCTGACTACATAATCCTTGACGAATTCCATAGATGCGGGGCTACCGAATGGGGACAAGGTGTAGACAGACTTATTGGGATGTATGAAGATGTTCCGATCCTCGGTTTCTCAGCAACAGCAATAAGATATCTCGACAATCAAAGAGATATGGCAGAGGAACTTTTCGACGGTCATATCGCAAGTGAGATGTCTCTTGGCGAAGCAATTGTAAGAGGAATCCTTAATCCGCCTAAGTATGTACTATCAATCTTCTCTTATAAGGACGAACTTGATCGCTACGAGAAAAGGGTTAAGAGAGCCAAAACCAAGAAGTCTAGAGATAAAGCAGAGGAATACTTAGAGAAACTCAGAAGAGCCCTTGATAAAGCTGAAGGCTT
>CAJOIL010000097.1 GCA_905234525.1 uncultured Lachnospiraceae bacterium
CCTTGTGGACCTTGGATTTGAAGTTGTAAAGCCTAAGGGTACATTCTACATCTTCCCTAAGGCATTAGAGGATAATGCGGTAGACTTTTGTATGAAGGCAAAGGAGTATGACCTAATCTTAGTGCCCGGCGATTCCTTTGGCTGCCCGGGATACTTCCGTATGGCGTATTGTATAGATACTGATAAGGTTAAGAGGTCGCTGCCGGTACTTAAGAAGTTTGTGGAGGAAGTGTATAGCTAGTATACTATACTACTCCTCCGGCACATCCCACTCCATAGCTTCTTCCAGATACTTCTTATGGAGTTCTATAATTGCAGATACGTCCTGAGGCGTACTAGAAGCTGAAGCTGTTTCTTCGGTAAAATCAGTATATCCAAGCTCCTTGGCAATATTGGCATAGCATTGCGCCAATCCCAGCCTGGGAGCTTTACCTTGAGAATTAATATCGAGAATCGGCTCTGTCTCATAAGCGGCATTATAGAACCAGACAATGGCTTCTTCATTATCCTGCTTATCTAAGAAATACTCTCCAAGCTCTAAGCATATCTCAGAGCACGGGCTTGCTACCAAGACCTTGGTGGTATACTTCAGAAAAGCTGCATCGTCATTTACAAGTCTTGCTGCTTTAGCAAGAATGCAGCTAACCTTGCATAATTGTTCTTCTGTTATCTTTTGATTGATTAAGACACCCTCGAATATCTTTGATGCTTCTGTAAAGTCGTCTGTATCGCCACATTTTAACAGCTCCTTAGCATACATTGATATAAGGTTGTCGCTTAGATACTTATCCTTATTATATGCCTTTGCAAATATACTAAAATCCCTCTTGGAATGTACTGAAGTTGGCTTGTGTAATATCTCGATATCACTGTCGAATACGACAGGGTCCAGTCTTACTGTCTCATGGATAGGTTCAATCCAAGTAAATTCTCTAAGTCGCTTATATAACTTAGGTCTGTATTCTGATTTCGCGTTAAGCACTGAGGAGCCATTTGCCTCAACATAATGCATCTGAACTATCTCAACCTCAGGAACAAGGACTGCCTTAAGGTTCATAAACCTCATACGATTCTCGTCATTAATAATCTCATCTGCATCACAGCTGTAGATGTAATCCATAGTTGCCTTACTAAAGGCGAAGTTCCTGGCTTCAGAGAAATCATCCACCCACTTGAAATCATATATCTTATCAGTATATTCAGCGGCTATCTCTTTCGTCTTATCGGTTGAGCCTGTATCAACAATAATAATCTCATCCATAAGATTCTTGACGCAAGAACCGCCTCTTCATTTTTAACAATCATTACAAGACTAATAGTAATCATACGTCCACCCCAGTATACATTGTGATAATTATTTGTTTTAATTCTTCGAAGTTAGATTTATTATAACATATTATTAACTTGTGTATATACCTGTTAATCTGTATAATATAGTTTGATGTTATTCCTCGGCAGGTGTCTTAGTCCGGGGCGAATAGGATTCAGGAGGACCCAATGTCAGATAATAAACCAACAAAGCAACCTTTAAGCACTAAGTCAAAAGTAATTATTACAATAGCAGCCGCTATTCTGTTAGTAGCAATAGCCTGGCTTTTATATTTTATCATTGATTATTTGAAGGGACAGTCAACATATGATGATTTGAACGGTCAATATACCAGCTCGGATGGCGACAATTGGTATAACATGTGTAATGTTGATATCGCCGCTCTTAAGCTGATTAATCAGGACACGCGAGGATGGCTGTTTTTTGAAAATGAAGACATCAGTTATCCGATAGTTCAGGGAACGGATGATGATAAATATTTGAACACATCCTTTGATGGACAGACGCTTCGCGCCGGAAGCATTTTCTTGGAAGCGCTCAATTCCGGAGACTTCAGCGATGAGAACAGCATAATATACGGTCATAATATGAGAGACCAATCTATGTTCGGCAAATTACAGAAGTATAAGAATGAGGAAGGGTATTATAAGGACCATTTGTATTTCCAAGTAATTACATCTGACAGAGTATACAGATTCCAGGTGTTTGCGTTCAATGATGTAAGCGAGACAAGTGATGTTTATACAATTACATTTGCTAGAGACAGGGAATATGTCGATTATATAAGGATGGTTAAAGAACTGTCGCAGGCTGGTATTGATGTGCCTGATGTGTCAGAGACCAATGCAACAGATGATGAGAAGATAATTGAGAATTATAAGAGGCTTACTACATTATCGACCTGTACATCGCAGGATGACATGAGATTTGTGGTTATAGGAACATTGGTTGGTGAATATGATAGGGTCAATAAACGAGTTTTATATGACCCATTGGATTTGTAAGATAACACTCTTAAAATTGGCTTTGTAAAATTGCACAAATAATATTATCGATAAGTTCGTTTGTAAAAATTTTCGCAGACTTATCCACAGAAAAGTATATGCTTTTTTGTGAATATGTAGCACGAAAATACTCTTATAAACGGACTTATTCACTTTATCCACGAAAAATAGCCATAAAATCACGCTCTCAGAAACCAAGAAATAATTAAATAGTTTTGTATAAAGTTCATAAAATAAATTTTTTCGGTCATGATATCTTGACATTTGAAATGTGTATTTTTTAGTTTAAATGAGCTAAATTGTCAGACAACTTATATTTTTAGCGATCGTTTGTAAATTTGCATAAAAAAAGATGGAAAAAACCTTTATTAATATGGTAAAATGTATTAAAATCTAATTTAGATATGTGCAAAAGCATTAAAAACGGTATTTGATAATTGTAAAATATGTATACACAATATGGGGATAATGGAGGGGGATTATGATATCAAATCAGATACTTCAGAATACTATTGACGGAACGAAGAATATTACTGACAAGGATTACGCTGTCTTAGATATAGACGGAATTGTTCTTGCGACAACAACTAACCGTGCAGATGAGTACGTTAAGGCAACCATCGACTTTGTGGAGTCAGAGATGGAAGCGGAGTACAACGGACCTTGCAACATGTATAAGGTGTATGACGGCGGTCAATTGGAATTTGTTCTTCTTGCCTTTGATGAAGGACAGGATACAACTGCCGGTAAGATACTTGCATTTCAGATAAGCGAGCTTCTTGTTGCATACAAAGAGAGATTCGATAAGGATAACTTCATTAAGAATCTTATTTTGGATAATATGCTTCTTGTTGATATTTATAACAGAGCTAAGAAGCTGCATATTGATACTGATGAGCGACGCGTTGTTATGATTGTTCGCTTTGAAGAGGATAAGACAGGTGATGCCTTTGACAAGGTGCGCAGTATATTCGGAGGCAAGAACAAGGATTTTGTGACGGCTGTTGATGAATCAAGTGTAATAGTTGTTAAGGATATGGGCGAGAATGGCTCTTATGAGGATATTGAGAAGACAGCTAAGGTTATCATAGAGACATTTAAGGATAAGCAAGGAGTCAGAGTGTCCTATGGTACTATCGTTAATGAACTTAAGGAAGTGTCAAGGTCATATAAGGAAGCAGGTATGGCACTTGATGTAGGTAAGATATTCTTTGGAGAGCGTAATATTATCGCATATTCCGTACTCGGTATAGGACGTCTTATTTATCAATTACCTATACCCCTCTGTAAAATGTTTATTACAGAGATATTTGGTGATAAGTCGCCGAATCAGTTTGATGAAGAGACACTTAGTACAATTAATAAGTTCTTTGAGAATTCACTTAATGTGTCAGAGACTTCAAGACAATTGTATATTCATAGGAATACATTAGTGTACAGATTAGATAAGCTACAGAAGAGCACGGGACTTGATCTAAGAGTGTTTGAAGATGCCATAACATTTAAGATTGCTCTTATGGTTGTCAAATACATGGATTATATGGAATCACAAGAATTTTAATAATATTAACACAGGAGTTTTAATGTATGATTAAGCTAGAACATGTCAGCAAGGAATATCAGAAGGGCGTACCTGCGCTTAATGATGTTAATCTGCATATTGAACCGGGCGAATTCGTTTTTGTTACCGGTAACAGTGGATCGGGCAAGTCTACACTTATTAAGCTATTGCTTAAGGAATTAGAGCCAACCAAGGGAAGAATTCTTATTAACGGTAAGTCAATTGCCGGACTTGACAAGAAGCAGATACCGAAGTTTAGACGTAATATCGGAGTTGTATTTCAGGATTTCAGGCTTTTACAGGATCGTAATATATATGAGAATATTGCATTTGCACTCAAGGTTGTTGAGACGCCCAGACGTGAGATTAATGAGCGAGTTGCCAAGATGCTTTCGATGGTAGGCCTTGCCGCAAGATATCGTTCGTATCCTGACAACCTATCAGGTGGTGAACAACAGCGTATTGCCATAGCAAGGGCACTTGTTAATCGTCCTAAGATATTACTTGCCGATGAGCCGACAGGTAACTTAGATGAAGGCAATGCATGGGAGATTATGAACCTGCTTGATGAGATTAATCACAGAGGTACAACAGTAGTTGTTGTTACACATAATCTTGAGATAGTAAGAGCAATGGATAAGCGTGTTATCAAAATCAAGAAGGGTGTCGTGGTTAGCGACAGCAAAGGAGACGACTATTAATGAAACTCAATTCGCTTATATATAATTTACAACAGGGTCTTAAGAATATTTGGCGTAACAAAATGTTCTCTCTGGCATCGATAGCAACGATGTCGGCTTGTATTTTTATATTCGGAATATTCTATTCCTTGGGAGTTAATTTCCAGGGTATGGTTAAGGAAGCTGAGAAGGGCGTTACTGTTACGGTGTTCTTTGATGAAGGGATTGACCAATCTAAGATAGATGAGATTGGCAAGCAAATATCAACGAGAGCAGAGGTTGACAGTTATGAATTTATAAGTCCCGAACAAGCGTGGGAGTCTTTTAAGACATCATATTTTGAGGGTGATGAGAACATAGCTGCCAGCTTTAATGGGGATAATCCTCTTATTAACTCAGCCAATTATAAGGTGGTGCTTGTTGACGTTGCTCAGCAGCCGAGCTTTGTTGAATTCGCCAAGCAGCTTGATGGTGTAAGAGAGGTTAAGCAGTCGGAGGTTGCGGCAAGTGTGCTTACTGACTTCAATAGCTTAATTACTGTTGTATCGGTTGTAATTATTGCAATTCTTATTCTTGTTGCGGTATTTCTTATTAATAATACAGTTACGGTAGGTATTGCGGTAAGACGTGAAGAGATTGCAATCATGAAATTAATAGGTGCTACGGATTCGTTCGTAAGAGCGCCGTTTATCGTAGAGGGTATAGTTATCGGACTTATAGGTGCGGCAATTCCTCTTGTTCTTATGTTCCTTGTATATAATTCGGTTGTATCATATGTGGCTAATCAGTTTAATTTGCTGAGCAATATGCTTACATTTGTTCCGATCGGACAAGTATTTGCGGTACTTATTCCGGTGTCGATTATATTAGGTGTCGGCATAGGTTATCTCGGAAGTAGATTCACGCTTAAGAAGCATTTGAACGTATAGAATAATTAATAGGATATTACGATGGATAATAATGACATGAAGATGTACAAGAAGGGATTATTAACGGGTCTTATTATCTCGCTTGTAGTTTTTGCTATATTTATAGTAGG
>CAJOIL010000098.1 GCA_905234525.1 uncultured Lachnospiraceae bacterium
TAACTCAGTATCTTAATTCTCAAGTAATTACGAACGATAATCCTAATACGAACGATATTCTTAAGGAGACAATACTTGATAGCTATAAGAGACTTATTGCACCGGCCATTGAGAGGGATATAAGAAGCTCTCTTACAGAGGATGCAGAGACAAAAGCAATTAAGGTCTTTGGTAAGAACCTCGTTCAGCTTCTTATGCAACCGCCGATTACGGGTAAATGTGTACTTGGATGGGACCCCGCATTTAGAACCGGCTGTAAGCTGGCAGTCGTTGATGCAACGGGCAAGGTGTTAGATACTACCGTAATATATCCGACGGCTCCGCAGAATAAGGTTGAAGAATCTAAGAAGGTTTTAACAAAGCTGATTGATAAATATAACATCGAATTAATATCTGTCGGAAACGGCACGGCTAGTCGTGAATCGGAACAAATTATAGTAGATTTAATTAAAGAGAACAATCTTAAGGTGCAATATGTAATAACCAATGAAGCGGGAGCATCGGTATATTCTGCTTCTAAGTTGGCGTCGGAGGAGTTTCCTAACTTTGATGTGGGACAACGTAGTGCTACATCAATAGCAAGAAGATTACAGGATCCGCTCTCTGAGCTTGTTAAGATTGATCCTAAATCAATAGGGGTTGGTCAGTATCAGCATGATATGAATCAAAAGAAGCTGTCAGAAGCGCTGTCCAATGTAGTTGAAGACTGTGTCAACAAGGTTGGAGTTGACCTAAATACAGCGTCTGCTTCACTTCTTGAATATGTATCAGGTATCAATAAGTCATTAGCCAAAAACATTGTTGCATATAGAGAGAATAACGGAGCATTTACCGATAGAAAAGAGCTTCTTAAGGTGTCGAAGCTGGGACCTAAAGCATATGAGCAATGTGCGGGCTTTCTTCGTATCAGAGAAGGTAAGAATCCGCTTGATAATACATCTGTTCATCCGGAGAGCTATGAAGCAACAATTAAGCTTCTCGATAAATTAAATCATTCGCTTGATGAATTGCTAAGAGGCGGTGTCAAGGGTATTAAGAATGAGGTTAAGGATGTATCGTCCACTGCATCAGAGATTAATGTGGGTGAGATTACATTAACGGATATTATCGATGAATTGGAAAAGCCGGGCAGAGATCCGAGAAGTGATATGCCTGAGGTTGTATTAAGAAGTGACGTGCTTGATTTGAAGGATTTAAAGCCGGGCATGGTTCTTAAGGGTACTGTAAGAAATGTTATTGATTTCGGAGTATTTGTTGATATAGGAGTGCACCAGGATGGCCTTGTCCATATAAGCGAAATATGCGATAAGTATATCAAGCATCCGCTTGAGGTGGTAAGTGTCGGAGATGTTGTAGAGGTATCGGTGCTTTCTGTTGATTTAGACAAGGAGCGCATCCAGCTTACAATGAAGACGGGCGGCAATCAAGCGATTAATGATAAGGCTAAGCAGGTATCGCAGTCTAAGGGTGCCGGTAGCAGGAATAATAACAGAAGTCGAAGGAATAATAACAAGAAGAGTAATGTGGTTAAGAGAAACCATTTCTTCGATAATATAGTTATTGACAAATAGTAACTTCGAAAAACACAATCAGCAAAAACCTTTTTCGAAGCGTTGAACGTCATGTTCGGTTGAGAAAAAGGTTTTTTGTGATTGTGTTTTTATAATATTTACTTGCCAATGTGTACTTAATATGGCATAATTGTACACAAGTGAAAGAGAGTTTACCCACTATGGTGGGCGAACTCTCTATTTTTATGTTTTTGGGAGACTGTCCGAAAACTCATTGCAGCGAAAATTAATCCCCACTTTGCCCGATAATCTTGCCTAATTCAGTCAACGATGTTTCACATCGCCTCCCTCATTAGGCTTTATTCTCGGACAAATTGGGAATCACTTTTCACTACAAGCAGTTTTAGGACAGCCTCTTGGGGGGGGATTTATATGACGTCGATAGATAATATGGAACAAGAGGTACTTGATTATTGGACAATGCGTACTCCGTCTTTTAGTCAGATTAGAGAGAATGAGCTTATGGGTGATATCGGTAAGGGGTGGCAATTTGCTCTTCGAAGTACCCTTCCGATTAATAGGTATCGAAAGATTCTTGATGTAGGAACGGGAACGGGGTTTTTCTCGGTGCTTCTTAGTCGCGATGGCTATAGAATGACGGGGGTTGACATAACACCCTCCATGATAGAAGAGGCGAAGAAGGAAGCCGGTAAATTCAAGAGTAAAGCCGGATTCCATGTTATGGATGCAATGAATTTAGCATTCAAGGATGAGACATTTGATGCGGTTATTTCGAGGAATCTTACATGGACATTGCCTGATGTTGAGAAGGCGTACAGAGAATGGTTCAGAGTCATAAGACCCGGTGGACGCCTTATTAATTATGATGCCAATTATGCTAATGCCATCCGCCGAGGTGATGCTGTAAGGACAGAGAGCGGTGACAAGATTGCTTACGGTCATGACGGTGTTACCAAGGAGATGGAGAAGATAAGTAACGGCATTGCGCTTAGCCTTGACATCGGCAAGGAGGATAGACCTGCGTGGGACAGAGAATGCCTTATGAGTGTAGGCTTTAAGAAATGCTTTGTTGATATGGACGAGGCTGAGAAAATCTTAGGTCTTAAGAGCGACCCTGCGGCGCCGATGTTTAAGATTATTGCTGATAAATAAGCTTATATTTATTTGGGAGAGATATATTTTGGGAAAGTACATAGTTAAGAGACTTTTACAACTTATTCCTGTGCTTATCGGAATAACGCTTCTTACATTTCTTATGATGCATGTAGCGGGTTCTGATGCTATTACCGAGATGTATGCGGATAAAGCGGTAAGTCAGGAGATAATTGATGCAAAGAAGGCTGAGCTGGGACTTGATAAGCCGATTATAGAACAGTATTTTATTTGGCTTGGTGGTTTGCTTACGGGTGATATGGGCGTAAGCTATGTGTCGGGCAAAAATGTATTCGATACATTTATATCTAAGCTACCCGCGACACTTCTTCTTACGCTTCTTTCGATTGTTTTAACAGTTATAATATCGATTCCGCTTGGAATTCTAATGGCTGTTAAGCAGAATAAGATTACTGATTATGTACTTAGATTCTGTAGCTTCATAGGTAATTCTCTGCCCAATTTCTTTGTGGCGCTTGTTCTTATGGAGATACTTGCCATTAAATTGCATTGGCTCCCCGTTATTCCTATCGGAATAAGCTTTAAGGCTGCGATTATGCCGACCTTGACTTTGGCGATTGCTATGTCCGCTAAATACATGAGACAGGTTCGTGCGGTGGTTCTTGATGAATTAAGCAAGGATTATGTCACCGGAGCCAAGGCGAGAGGTATTCCTTATAAGGCTACCCTTTGGAAGAGTGTGCTTCGTTCGTCTATGATAACGATTATAACTCTTCTTGCTATTTCCATCGGAAGCTTGCTCGGTGGAACAGCCATTATTGAGACAATATTTATGTGGGACGGAGTAGGTAAGCTTGCCGTGGATGCAATAACAATGAGAGATTATCCTCTTATTGAAGCATACGTTGTATGGCTTGCGATTATCTATGTCGTTGTTAATTTGATTTCGGATCTTCTGTATCATGCATTGGATCCCAGAATAAGACTGGATGATGCAGTTACTTTTCGAAGAAAAGTGACTGCACGTCGAGCCCCTTCGACGAAGTCGAAACAAAATGGGCGAGACTCATTGTTGAAAAGGGGTAAAAGCGAATGAAAAAGAATACTAAGACTAAGTTAATAATATTCGGTATACTATGCGTTCTCCTTTTGCTCTTCTCAATCTTTAGTCCGTACCTTACACCTTATGATCCGAATGTACAGGACTTAAGTATTGCTAATCAGCCTCCGAGTGCTGAGCATATCTTTGGTACGGACAGATTCGGAAGAGATATGCTAAGCCGTGTAATTATCGGAAGTCAGGCCAGTATTTATTCGACACTTCTTCTTGTGCTTGTAATTACCGTACTCGGAACTCTTATCGGGATTATATGCGGTCTTAGCGGTAGGGTTGTAGATACAATACTTATGAGAATTGCTGATATATTCCTGGCATTTCCGGGACTTGTATTCGCTCTTGCAATTGCGGGAGTACTCGGAGGAGGACTTCACAATGCGATTATTGCATTGGCCTGTGTCAGCTGGCCGAAGTTTGCAAGACTTGCCAGAAGTCAGACGCTGGCTATTAAGGAAGAAGCATATATAGAGGCCTCCAGGTTATCGGGAACAGCTGTTATTGTTATGGTATTTAAGCATGTTATTCCCAATATCATCGGAACAATTCTTGTAACAGCCGTTCTTGAT
>CAJOIL010000099.1 GCA_905234525.1 uncultured Lachnospiraceae bacterium
TCTTATTGCCTTAATTGAAATTGCGGCACGCTGGATTCAGGCAATCTATTCTCTTAGACTTAACGGCAAGATGAATGTAGTTGGAAGTAGTACTTATATGTGGAAGGTCTTCCGTCTGCCAATGGAATTCTTCTCTCAGAGAATGGCTGGAGATATCCAACAGAGAAAGGATACTAATGCATCTATTGCCGGACAGGTTGTAGATATAGTTGCGCCAATGTTCTTAAACGCCATTATGATGGTTTTCTACCTTGTTGTTATGCTTCGTTATTCGCTACTGCTTACTATTGTAGGTATTGGCTCTGTTTTGGTGCAATTTATTCTCTCTAGAATTATAGCCAAGAGAAGAATTGCCATTAACAATGTAATGATGCGTGATGCAGGCAAGCTTACAGGATATACACTCTCCGGAATGGAGATGATTGAGAATATTAAGGCAAGTGGAGCGGAGAACGGTTATTTCGAGAGATGGGCAGGATATCAGGCATCTGTTAACACGCAGAATGTATATTACAGGAAGGTTCAGTATTATGTAGGAATGCTACCGGCCCTTTCGTCTGAGGTTCTTAATATTCTAATTACAGTCTTAGGAGTATGGCTTGTTATGCGCGGTGAATTTACACCTGGTATGGTATTCGCATTTCAAGGCTTCTTACACGCATTTCTTGGTCCGGCCACGAGCCTTATTACATCAGGCAAGGATATACTTGAGATGAGAACTAACATGGAGCGTATAGAGGATGTAATGAATTACCCTGATGATGAAAGCGTGACCTTCGAAGAAGAGCCATTAGATGAGGGCTCTCTTGATAAGCTATCAGGTAATTTGTCTATACATGGTCTCACCTTTGGCTATTCCAAGCTTGATAAACCGCTTATTACAGACTTTAATCTGGAATTAGAACAGGGCAAAAGTGTAGCCTTGGTTGGAGCATCCGGCTGTGGTAAGTCCACACTATCGAAGCTTATATCTAATCTCTATCAGCCTTGGAGTGGAGAGATTCTCTATGATGGCAAGCCGGCCTCAGAGATTAATCGATTTGTATTCAAGGAGTCAATAGGAGTAGTTGACCAGGATGTTATCATTTTCGAGGATTCCGTGGCTGATAATATCAAGATGTGGGATGCCTCAATCGAAGATGTTGAGATGACTAATGCAGCTAAGGATGCCCAGGTTCATTCTACTATTATGAGAAGAGAAGGGGCATATAGACACAAGATGTCTGAAGGCGGTAAGGATTTCTCCGGTGGCGAGAGACAGCGAATAGAGATTGCCCGTGTGCTATCTAGAAATCCTAAGCTATTGATCCTGGATGAAGCAACAAGTGCATTAGATGCACGTACAGAATATGATGTAGTTAATAGTATTAGAAACAGGGGAATTACAACTATTGTAATTGCTCATCGTCTCTCAACTGTTCGTGATTGTGATGAGATAATAGTGCTAGACCATGGTAAGGTTGTTGAGCGAGGCACTCATGATGAACTAATGGCGCATAAAGGCACATACAGCGAGCTTATATCTAATGAGTAGGCACAGCCTGTAGGAGAAGAAAGAATGAAACCCTTTGAACAACAGATTATAGAAAGACAAGATAATGACCGGTTAGCATTTGAAGAATCCTTTAGAGAGATGACCGGAGCTGTTATGGGTAAAGGTGTATCCAGAGCTTTATCTGAGGATAGATACAGCACAGATGATGCCATAGGACAGGTTCTTAAGTTCTATCACGTTCAGCCCAAAGATATGCCACAGCTTCCTGAGGATGATTTGGATATTAACGAGATACTCGAATATAGAATGAGACCATATGGCATTATGAGGCGTACTGTCACATTGAAGGAGCAATGGTATCGTGATGCAGCAGGAGCTATGATTGGCGTCAGAAAGGACGATGAAAGCGTAGTTGCCCTGATTCCTAACACCTTCGGAAATGGATATCATTACTACGACAGGAATACAGGTAACAGAGTAATACTTAACAGGAAGACTGCTGAGAATATTGATTCAGAGGCCATCGCTTTCTACAAACCATTTCCACTAACCAAGCTGTCCATAGGAGATTTGATGAAGTATATTATACAGATGATTTCCTTTGGAGACATAGTTATGCTTGAGCTTGCCATGCTTGCTGTAGTGGGAGTAGGACTGCTTGTACCATGGCTTAACAACAAGCTGTTTTCAGATGTCTTAGAATCAGGCAGTTTAAGAATGCTTGTTGGAATTGGGATCTTTATGATATGTGTTACCATAAGTAACACCTTGTTTACAACTATTAAGACTTTAATGTCAGCTCGCATTTCCACGAGGCTGTCCTTTGCTGTAGAGTCTGCAACTATGATGCGAATTCTATCTTTGCCCTCATCCTTTTTTAGGAAATACAGTGCCGGTGAATTGCATAGCCGTTCGACTCAGCTAAGTGGACTTTGCAATGCTATTGTAGAAGCGGTTTTTAATACAGGCTTAAGTGCGCTATTTTCACTAATATACTTAACGCAGATATCTGTATATGCACCATCCCTTGTGGTGCCGTCATTAATTGCTACATTTGCCACTATAGCTGTATCACTTATCCAGACCTTTGTTCAGATGGGAGTTACAAGGAAGTCTAAGCTGGCATCAAGTAAGGAAAGCGGTATTACATACCAGCTTATATCCGGCATTCAGAAGATTAAGCTTGCAGGAGCAGAGAAGCGCGCCTTTTCAAGATGGGCTACAGCTTTTTCCAAATCAATACAATATGTATACAGTCCTCCATTCTTCCTTAAGATTGCTCCGGTAATTACAATGGGCATCTCATTAATTGCCACCATAATTATGTATGGAGTGGCAATTAAGGGTGGTGTATCTATTGCAGAGTATTATGCCTTCAATTCTGCTTATGGAATGGTTAATAGTGCATTCTTCGCACTTGCTGCTATAGTAACAGGAATAGCCGGCATCAAACCAACTCTTGAGATGGCACAGCCTATTATGGAGTATGAGCCGGAGGTTGCATTAGACAGAGAGGTTATTACAGAATTAGAAGGTAAGATTGAGCTTAACAATATTACATTTAATTATGAAGGCAGTGAAGAGACTATAATAGATGATTTGTCCCTGTCTATAGACCCGGGAGAATATGTGGCTATTGTGGGTAAGACAGGGTGTGGCAAATCCACCTTAGTAAGAATTATGTTGGGCTTTGAAGTGCCTAAGAAGGGAACAGTCTATTTTGATAATAAGGACATCAGGAAATTAGACTTAAGGTCACTGCGTCGTCGAATTGGAACTGTAATGCAAAACGGCAAGCTTTTTAACGGAGATATCTATTCTAATATCACTATTTCAGCCCCCTGGCTTACACTGGATGATGCATGGGAGGCGGCGGAGATAAGCAGGATTGCTGATGATATAAGAGAGATGCCAATGGAGATGCGTACTGTTATATCAGAAGGACAGGGAGGTATCTCAGGTGGACAGCGCCAAAGGCTTCTTATTGCCAGAGCCATTGCTCCCAAGCCTAATGTATTAATATTCGATGAAGCTACAAGTGCTTTAGATAACATAACTCAAAAAGCCATCTCCGCTGCACTTAATGATATGAAATGTACAAGAATCGTTATTGCCCACAGACTGTCTACAATTAAGAGGTGCGACAGAATCATAATGATTGACAAGGGCAAGATTGTGGAAGAGGGAACTTATGAACAGCTGCAGTCGAGAAACGGACTCTTCGCCGAAATGGTAGCAAGACAACAGGTAGAATAGAGTATGTCAACATTTGACATAAAATAAAAGCCCACAATTATGTGGGCTTTCAGACTGCTTAAATATTATGGTACCTGACGCTCCGGTCTCTCATATATTTTGTGGTCGAACTTACCTTCTATTGTATAGATCCATTCATGACTATCTTCAATGCGTCCGTAATGATATACATCCCATCTTTTGGCTTGTACATAACCGTCAGTCATATGGTCGTTATCATCCCAGAATTGAACCTTATCTCCCACTTCATGTAGTGATTGATTCGGATTGCCGTAGGTAGATTCGTAACCGCCTGCTACACCTTCAAGCGCTTCATCGTTAATACCTGTCATATTCTTCTTTTCTTCTGCCATAATTATGTACCTCCCAATATAAATTTATTTACGCAACTTATCCTAACTTGCGTTCCGGTCTCTCATATATTTTATGATCATACTCATCTTCTACTGTATAAATCCATTCATGAGCATCTTCACAACGGTAGTGATATACATCCCATCTTTTGGTTTGTATATAACCGGCAGTTTGAACATCCTTGTCATCATAGAAGTAAACA
>CAJOIL010000100.1:0-1176 GCA_905234525.1 uncultured Lachnospiraceae bacterium
AAATCCGTTTGTGGGTCGGTACGAGGCTTTGTAAGTGCGATTCAGACGCTCAATCATCTGCTTGAATGGGCGGAACTCTTTTGAAACTGCATCGTCATTTGTAAGACCAACAACCTGAGTAATGTCGAACTTGAATTTCTCACCATACTTACGGAAGAATTGCTGGGCAGCAAGAGGATACGCGCTGTAGGCATCAGCGATAAAGCGGAATTTTTCGGGAAGTTCCTTAAGGTGTTGGAAAGCCATTCTCATCGCCATAATACATGGACCAACACCGCGGTTGTCAGATATCTGGTAACCGATGATAACACGGGATGCGGCGTCCATAATAAACCAGATGAATCCCTTAATGCCACGGACTTTTATATAGGTCTCATCAGCAGTATAAGTTGTTCCTTTTTCGTAGGGATATCTATCAACGAAAGGTTTCACACAAAGAGCGGCGGTCTTACAGTAGTTTGCAACCTGCTGATGGGAGATTTTAATACCATGGATTTCATATAAGGCATGAGCTGTTTTACGAAGCGATAATCCGAGATTTACCCTGTAAGAAAGACATAATCCCATTACGTTTTGGTCAAACTTTGAGAACTTAAGGGATGAAGCATTCTTTGGAAGTGTTGTTATATCAAACTTGAAGAAGTCTATAACGAATTCGCGGTAAATGTAATGAAGTTTATACTTGTTCTTTCCGTAGTCTTTTAGGTCTTCCTTATCAACCTTTTTTAGGTTGTTTAAGTAATACGAACATTTGGGGTTAACACATTTATGTACTATGAAGTGTTTGCGGTCTTTCTTGGGGACGAGCGCATGAGCGCAATAAGGGCATCTAAGTTTAAGACTGGAATGATGTTTTTCTTCTGGCGAGAAAAGAGTCTGGCATACCTTACATTGCAGTTGACCTTTAGAGCCGTTGTTCTTGTATAGATAGATTTTGGGTGCGCTGCATCTAGGGCATTTGCATTCATCACCTATGTCACATTCTGCGCGGCGATTTATGGGTTTTATGGGTTTGTTATCCGGATAACGCCATTCAAGATAAGCCATGAAATCGTGATAGTTCCATGGTTCAACATTAAGTACGAGAGGAAGCTTATCTATCTTAAACTTTTGATACTTGGGAGAATGAGAGTCGTCGTAAGCCCATTGTTTAAGAGGTATATATTTGCAGATAAA
>CAJOIL010000100.1:1277-5553 GCA_905234525.1 uncultured Lachnospiraceae bacterium
ATTATACCAAAAAAGGGAGGTCAATGCTCTTTTTATTTAA
The DNA here is from genome assembly GCA_905234525.1 of uncultured Lachnospiraceae bacterium. GTDB lineage: Bacteria > Bacillota > Clostridia > Lachnospirales > Lachnospiraceae > RUG191. The sequence continues at coordinate 1,318 of CAJOIL010000100.1, forward strand.
ACCTCTCGAAAATAAAGGATTTATAAACAAAAAAGGAGTGTCAGACTTGACACTACCAATAATTAAATGGGGGACAAATCTATGAAAAATTTTACAGATCTTGATTGCTACTTATTTGGACAGGCGACACATTACGACATCTATGAGAAAATGGGTGCACATGTTAAGACGCGCAATAAGAAGAAGGGCGTTATGTTTGACGTGTGGGCACCGCATGCGGCAGCTGTATCGGTCATCGGTGAATTCAATGATTGGAATGAGACAGCTACAATGATGACAAGAGTTGATCCCACAGAAATGGGTGTATGGGAGGTGTTCTCGCCTGATGCTAAGGAAGGACAGCTGTATAAGTTCGTAATCTACACAGCTGAAGGACGCAAGATTTATAAATCAGATCCTTATGCTACAACCTGTGAACTTAGACCGGGTACGGCTTCTGTTATTTATAATACCAATAAGTATAAGTGGCATGATGCTAAGTGGATTGAGGCTCGCGAGAAGACGGGCGATAATTATTATGAGCAGCCAATGTCTATATACGAAGTACACCTAGGCTCTTGGATGAGACATCCCGGTCGTGAGGATGATGGCTTCTATACATATAGGGAGCTTGCGGATAAGCTTTCTGAGTATGTGGTGGAAATGGGATACACTCATGTAGAGTTAATGGGTGTGTCTGAATATCCGTTTGACGGTTCGTGGGGATATCAGGTAACAGGTTATTATGCACCAACCTCAAGATACGGTACACCTGATGATTTCATGTATTTGATTGATACCTTCCACAAGAATAACATCGGTGTAATACTTGACTGGGTTCCTGCACATTTCCCTAAGGATGCGCATGGCCTCGCAGACTTCGATGGCGAACCGTTATATGAATATCCGGATCCTAAGATGGGCGAGCATCCTGATTGGGGTACTAAGATATTCAATTACGGCAAGAATGAGGTTAAGAATTTCTTAATCGGTAGCGCGCTTATGTGGGTTGAGAAATACCACATTGACGGACTTAGAGTGGATGCTGTTGCTTCAATGCTTTACTTAGATTATGGTAAGGAAGATGGCCAGTGGATTGCGAATAAGTATGGAAGCAATCAGAACTTAGATGCAATCGAATTCTTCAAGCATATTAATACACTTATCACGGGACGTAATAAGGGCGTTCTTATGATTGCCGAGGAGTCTACGGCATGGCCTAAGGTTACGGGAAGTGTTAATGAGAATGGTCTTAACTTCTCTTATAAGTGGAACATGGGTTGGATGCATGATTTCTTAGATTACATGAAGCTTGACCCGTATTTCCGTAAGGACAATCATAATAAGATGACATTTGCCATGAGCTACAATCAGTATGAGAAGTATATCTTGGTTCTTTCTCATGATGAAGTTGTTCATCTCAAGTGCTCTATGATTAATAAGATGCCGGGATTCGAGATTGATAAGTTTAAGAACCTTAAGGCGGGATATGCGTTTATGATGTGTCATCCGGGTAAGAAGCTGCTCTTTATGGGACAGGATTTTGCTCAGTATCAAGAGTGGTCAGAAGAGAGAGAGCTTGATTGGTACTTACTTGATAATCCTAATAATAAGTCAGTTAATGACTTTGTGAAGGATTTACTTCATATGTATAGAGAGAACCCAGCTCTTTATGAGCTTGATTGTAGCTGGGAAGGCTTTGAATGGATTAATGCCAATGACTCTTATCGTGGTATATTCAGTTTTGTTCGTAAGTCTAAGGATGGCAAGAACAACATCCTATGCGTAGTTAACTTTACTCCTATGACATATGGTGAGTACAGAGTAGGTGTTCCTAAGGCAGGTACTTATAAGCTTCTTATTAATAGTGAAGCTACTAAGTATGGCGGAGAGGATAAATCTCGTAAGACAAGCTATAAGACAGAAGAGCAAGAGTGTGATGGTAGAGAATTCTCTATCGGATATCCGCTTGCGCCTTATGGAGTGGCAATATTTAAGTATTAAGGATCGAGCATGCAAGATCAATTAATGAATGCTTTTGAACGAGTACGTGACTTTGTTCTGAAGCATAAGAAGTTATCGATAGGTGTATGTGTAGCACTTGTGGTGTTACTTGTGTGGTATACAATCAGCATTTTCTACACATATACCGATTATACAATTAAGAACGATTTATCTATGGAGGATTCAGAAGGTAGCGCCTATGAATCCTTTCATAATAATATTGTCAAATATAATTCCGATGGTGCATTCTATATCAAGAAGAATGGCGACCTTATCTGGAATGAAGCGTACGACATGTCTTCGCCCGGTATAGATATCAGCAATGACTACGTGGCGTTATATGATCGCGGAGGTACAACCGTCTATGTGATGAATGACACGGGCAAGAAAGGCACAGTCTCAACATCAAGACCGATTCTTACAGCATGTGTGGCTGATAACGGAAGCGTAGCTGCCTTGATGAATCAGCAGGATGTAAGCTATTTGGAAATCCGTGATATTGAAGGAGAATTGATTGCATCCGGAGAGCTTCATGTCGAGAATTCGGGAATTCCTATTGACATAGCATTTTCGAGAGACGGTAAGAAGCTTGCTGTGTCATCTGTGTCCGTTAAGTCAGGGACCTTACAGACAGTGATAGCCTTCTATGATTTCAGCTCTTCGGGACAGAAGCGCGAGGATAATCTTGTCGGCAATTATTCATTTGCGGATATGGTAATGCCACAAATCAAGTATATGTCTAACGGTAATTTGATTGCGTTTGGCGATGGCGAGATTGCCATTTTCAATGATAGCTTTGAGCCGAAGCTTAAGAAGGAAATTTTCCCTAAAGGAACCATTGACAGTATCATCTATAATGATGACCACTTCGGTTATGTTGGCTCTGAGACGAATGATGAGGGAATAACGCTTAAGAAGATGCATGTGTATGGTGAGTCCGGCTGGGAGAAATTGGACAAGGCAATAGATGATTCCTATACATTGATTTATATGCTTGAGAATGATGATGTGGTAATGCTTACCGATAAGACTGCCGTCATTCATGGCATATCGGGTGTTAAGAAGTTTGATGGCGAATTCGAAGGAAGCATTGTCAAGATTTTATATTCCGGTGGATATAAGGATTATATATTTATACAGAATGGAATGATGCAGGAAGTGAGATTACGTTAGCATATGAGTATTTTATTAATTGCAGTTATTATTGTACTTGTTGTTTCGGCAATAATCGGATATCGCAGGGGTTTGCTCGGTATATTATTTAATATATTTTCGTGGGTTTTTATTGCGTTTTTTGTGATTGTAATGAATCCCTATATCTATGATTTTCTTGTTGATAATACCAATTGGCAGACAAGTATAGCGTCATCAACCAAGAGCTTTGTCAGCGACAAGCTTAATGAGGCTTTGCCGGGTGAGTCGAGTGGCGCGGTGAGTGATATGGGAAATGTGAATTCTACCGAGCTTGACGATACGCTGTCGCGGTACGGTGTGAAGCTCCCCTCGTCAATGACGGATGAACTGGCGGGTAGCATTAGAGAATCGGTTGGAGGTGTATCGCAAAGTATTACGAGCGGAACGAGTGCTGTTAAGGAAAGTATATCTACGGGCGTATCTGAAACTGTGGCTAAGTATGTTATGCGCGGAATTGCTTGCCTTATAGCATTTGTGATAGCTAAGCTGATATGTGTTATTGTTATGATTATTATCAAATGCTTACAGGACGCACCGGTCGTACATGGTATCACTTCGGCAATTGGTGCGCTTGTGGGCGTAGTTAAAGGCTTATTCATTACATGGCTGTTTATGTATATTGTGTCTTTGACGGCAACGACATCATTCGGAACGTATTTTATACCGATGATTAATAAGAGCCGGTTTCTGACGTTTTTAAATGATAACAATTTAATTGTGGCGTTGATTAACTATTTTTTCTAGTATTTCTTCATATATATATAGTGGTTATTATAAGGGCAGATACTACATCTATTTCAATGTGTGAAAAGATTTTGAACACTGTGAAAATGATGTTGACACTGCCTTTTTGTGTTGTTAAAATATAATTTGCACACACTCTTTTTATGTGCTTTAATTTATGCGCAATTTTTTTAAAAAAGTTATTGACAAGGGTGTGCGATGATGATATAGTATTGAAGTTGTCGCTTTAGGGCGATAATCACAAGGAGTGTCGCACATATATAGTTTTCGCTACGCGAAAAGGTGCTCCACGTGTAGCATTTCGACTACGTCGGA
>CAJOIL010000101.1 GCA_905234525.1 uncultured Lachnospiraceae bacterium
TAAGGATGATAGGAAGCAGGATGATGACGAGGAATATTAATATGCGTAGAGATTAGGCGGGAGCTATGCTCTCGCGTTTTTGTTGAAGAAGGAGGTAATATATGCTTGTAACAAACACCATCATATCAAAGATAATTACAATACATGTATATCAGAGATAATTATTAGTATATATTTTGCAATATATTTGTTTATCTAATATCAGTAAAGAAGAATTGAATAAGCTAATGGATAAGCTTGCCGATAAAGTCATGGCGATGGCTACGGAAGAAGAGATAGTAAATTACTTGTCATCTTTCTGATAATTTGATAAAATAAACTCGATATTAGTGTATAAGGGAGGCTATAATATGTCGCTGATTAAGACTAATGATAATTGTGTAGGATGTAACAGCTGTATAAGAGCATGTAGTTGCGTAGGTGCTAACGTAGCTGAAGAGGTAGACGGCAAGAACAGGATTGTGTTGCTTGCGGTGCTTGTATTGATGCGTGTGAGCATAATGCGAGAGAGTTCATAGATGATACTGAGCGCTTCTTCGAGGATTTGAAGAAGGGTACTAAGATATCGTTGCTTATAGCACCGGCATTTAAGGCTAACTATTATAAGGATTATGAGAAGCTGTTAGGACAGCTCAAGGCAGCAGGTGCTAATAGGATAATCAGTATATCGTATGGTGCAGATATTTGTACATGGTCATATCTTAAATATATTAAGAATAACAACTTTAAAGGGGGTATGTCAACGCCTTGTTCTGCGCTTGTTGGTTATGTTGAGAGATATACTCCTGAATTACTACCTAGGCTTATGCCGGTTTATAGTCCGCTTATGTGTGCTGCGATATACGCTAAGAAGTATATGAATGTTACTGATAAGTTAGCAATGATTAGTCCATGTATTGCCAAGAAGAATGAGATTGAAGATCCCAATACTAATGGCATCGTATCATATAATGTTACATTTGAACATTTAATGAAGTATCTCAAGGAGCATCCTGTTTCAGGCGCACAGCCTGTTAAGGATGAGATTGAATACGGACTTGGTTCGATCTATCCTATGCCCGGTGGTCTTAGGGATAATATCAGATGGCTACTCGGTGATAATGCTCAGGTGAGACAGATGGAGGGCGAGAAACGGTTGTATCATTATATTGAGAAGAATAAGGATAGCATTAAGAGAGGCTTACCTTATGATCTTATAGATATGCTTAATTGTAGCGGAGGATGTCTCTACGGTACAGGTATCGAGGCGAAGAATACTAATAACGAAGAAGTGTTCTGTAATATTTATAAGATTCAAGAAGAAAGTAAGAGCATCAATAAGAAGTCGCCTTGGGCTAGGCAGACAACACCGGCTAAGAGGTTAGAGGCATTTAATAAACAGTTTGCCGGGCTCAATTATATGGACTTTGTCAGGAAATACACTGATAAAAGTCAGAAGGTTGAGTACAAGATTCCTACTACGGCAGAATTTGATGCAATCTTTATGGATATGCATAAGGACACTGAAGAGAAGCGAGCAATTAATTGTAGCGGATGCGGATATGAGACTTGCCGTGAGATGGCAGTGGCAATTCATAATGGCTTTAATCACAAGGATAACTGTGTACACTATATCAAGGATTTAGCACATGTTGAGAAGCAAGCGAATGAAGAGCTCCTCGATGAATTAAGACGCAAGGCAGAAGAAGATACTAACAATAATTCAGAACTTATCGATTGCGTAGATAAGGACTTCGATAAGATGTTTGATGCAATCAATGTAATCGAAGGTCATGCTAAGAACGAAGATGAGCAGGTTGATTCAATCAAGGGCTCACTTGATAATATGCGTGAATACTCCGATAAGATGCAAGAGTCTCTTGCCAGCATAAGTGAGCTCTTAGAGAAGCTGGATACTAACAATGATGCCGTTATCGGTATTTCGGCACAGACTAACTTACTTGCGCTGAATGCTTCTATCGAAGCTGCTCGTGCCGGTGAGGCAGGTAAGGGCTTTGCGGTAGTTGCAGATGAGATTAAGAATCTTGCGGAAGATTCCAATGCTACGGCAACCGACTCCAATGATAATAATCAGAACATTAGACAGCAGATGGAGAATGTTAAGGAGCAGGCAGCTAATATCAATGAGATAGTTACCTCTATTATGGAAAATGTTACATCACTTGCTGAGGCTTCTGAATCAACAGGAGAGAGTATCGGTGAAGTGTATAATGTAATAGATGGTGTTAAAAAGTCGCTTGAGCAAATTATAGAATAGACGCCTTGAGAGAATCATAGAATAGGTTTTATAAGTGAATCGCCACAACGACCCCTCTTCCAACGGGAATGTTTACAGAGGGGTGTTGTGGCGATTATTATGTAATTTCATGCGTGATGTTATGCTATAATTCTCTCGCGCTTGGGGTGTTTTTTGTTATTAGGTATTGACATATATAAAAAATATGATATTATGCTCATATGAACAGTTATTCATGCGTTATAAATATACGGAGGTAATATTATGAAGAAAACATATAAGATTGAAGTGGATTGCGCTAATTGTGCTAATAAGATGGAGGCTGCAGCTAATAAGACAGATGGTGTCAAGGAAGCTACGGTTAATTATATGACGCTTAAGATGAAGGTGGAGTTTGAAGAGGGTGCTGACCCTAAGGAAGTTATGCCGCAGGTTCTTGCTAATTGCAAGAAGGTAGAGGATGAATGTGAGATATTTATTTAGGTGAGATATTATGAATAAGAAGCAGAAAATAACACTTGCAAGAATAATAGCGACCGTACTGGTAGTGGGTATCTTAGTTGTCTTATTCAGGTCCGGGCTTGTGTGGGATGAGGATGAGATAAGCCCTTGGATTGTTGCGTTATCTTATGCCGTGCCATACTTGATCGTTGGATATGATGTGTTATGGAAGGCTGTTAAGGGCATTTTCAAAGGGCATGTCCTTGATGAGAATTTCTTGATGGCAGTTGCATCGGTAGGCGCATTTGCAATAGGTGAATATATCGAAGGTGTTGCTGTAATTCTTTTCTATCAGGTAGGAGAATTATTTGAAGATTATGCTGTTGGTAGGAGTCGCAAGAACATTTCCGATCTAATGGATATTACCGAAGATGTGGCATATGTAGTAGATGGCGATGAGGTTGTTAAGGTTGATTCCGATGAGGTAGAGGTTGGTACAATCATCGAGGTTAAGCCCGGCGACAAGATTCCTCTTGATGGTGTTATAGTAGAAGGAAGTAGCGTGCTGGATACGGCTGCATTAACCGGTGAGAGTAAGCCGATAGATGTATCGACCGGCACAGAGGTTTTAAGTGGCAGTATCAACGTTACATCTGTCATAAGGATTGAGACAACAGCGGAATTTGATGAGTCTACAGCGGCCAAGATACTTGATCTTGTTGAGAATGCATCTTCGCAAAAGTCTGAATCAGAGAAGTTCATATCTAAGTTCGCGAGATTCTATACACCCATTGTATGCATCTTGGCACTTGCGGTTGCAATTATTCCGCCTGTTATTAGCGGACTTACAACCGGTGATTATACCTGGAGCAGATGGATACATTCAGCACTTACATTTCTCGTAATAAGCTGTCCTTGTGCGCTTGTTGTATCTGTACCGCTTAGCTTTTTCGCCGGTATCGGCGCAGCCAGTTCCAAGGGAGTATTGATTAAGGGTTCTAATTATCTTGAAGCGCTTAGTAAGGTTGATACAGTGTTGTTTGACAAGACAGGAACACTTACTAAGGGTAATTTTAAAGTAACTAAGGTTGCTCCATGCAGTGATTTATTGAATGAAAACGAATTGCTTAAGTATGCTGCTTCAGCAGAGTATTACACTAATCATCCGATAGGCCATAGCTTGATTGAGGCTTACGGTGAGGATATAATTAAGCCGGAGGATGTTGAACAGATTGGTGGACAAGGTATAACTGCCGTTATTGACGGTCATAATATTGCAGTAGGTAATAAGGTTCTTATGTCAAATGTGTGTACGAATAATGGGACAGATATACCTGATATAGATGATGTGGGCACACTTGTTTTTGTGGCTGTTGATAACACATTTGCCGGATATATTGTAATCAATGATGAGATTAAGGAAGAGAGCTACGAAGCAATACAGTCTCTGTATACATCGGGTGTTAAGGATACCGGAATGCTTACCGGTGATGAGGAATCGGTAGCTAAGGATATTGCCGATAAGCTTGGGCTTACTAAGGTACATGCTAAGCTGCTTCCGGTTGATAAGGTAACAGCTGTTGAACAAGAAATGGCTAGTGGTGCGAAGGTTGCATTCGTGGGTGACGGAATTAATGATGCGCCTGTTATAACAAGGGCTGATGTAGGTGTAGCGATGGGTGCAATGGGGTCTGATGCCGCAATAGAAGCGGCGGATATAGTGCTTATGGATGACGACCCACGTCATGTATCATTATCTATCAGAATTGCTAAGAAATGCATGAGAATTGTATATGAAAATATATAT
>CAJOIL010000102.1 GCA_905234525.1 uncultured Lachnospiraceae bacterium
ATTTGCCTCCTTAAATAATAATATCTTCTGTATAATTACCGATTATTCTAACATTGTTACAACACATATCCAGTTCCTTCATCATCAGTTTCCCGTGTTCTGTGGATATATCACCTTCAGCCTCAACATAAAAATAATAATTCCAGGGCACCTTCTTGGAAGGACGTGATCTGATGCTTTTCATATTAAAGCCTCTGTCTCCGATAATACTAATCGCTTTGGCGAGTGAGCCCGCCTCATTAGCAACAGTAAATACAATTGAAAACGCTTGTCCTTTATTAAACATTTCAGAGGATGCACTAGCTATTACCGCGAATCGAGTTGTATTATCATCACTATCGCCAATATCCTCATCCACTATCTTAAGATTATAAAGCTTAGCAGTCTCTCTGCTTGCTATTGCCGCAAATGTGTCATTATTACTTAATGCAACTTCCCTTGCCGCAAATGCTGTATTTGACACAACCTCGCTTTCAAAATGCATCTTATTGATGTACTTATTACACTGATCAAGTGCCTGCGGATGAGATATTACTTTAGTTACATTTTCTCTAACGCAACCACTGTTACCCAGCAAGTAATGAACTATTCTCATCTCATATACTCCGACAATAGACAGCTCTCCGAAATACAAAAGGTCCAGTACCTGCGACACATCACCGGCATAGCTGTTCTCTATCGGAAGTATGCAATAATCACATTCCTTTTTTACAACAGCTTCATATGCACCGTAAAATGATTTATAAGAAACGATTTTTTCATTAGGGAAAATTCTACTCGCCGCAATTTGTGCATATGCACCCTTAATTCCGCTGTACGCAATATTCATAAGACAATCTCCTTTCAAAGCACAAAAAAAGGTGTGGCACCTGTTGAAGTGCCACACCTTGTGTGAATCTCAATTACTAACTTCACACTTTAGCATAACAAATCAACCCTACTGTCTGAATCAGTAAAGCTAAATGAAAAGCTAAAGTTAAATGTGAAATATAAGTTAGTCATATTAATTATTCCTCAAATAAATTTGATGTTATGAAAAATATCACTTTTCTTTAATTATGTCAAGTGTCTAAATTATGTTTTTGATTTCTTTTCTCCCTATTAAAAATCCGTTGCGACTTCTCGAAATATAAACTGTACTGAAATCATTATGTATTATCTCGCACAGCTTCGGTAATGGCATATCACAGTCTCGAAACAAAATCTTATCATCCGTTTCATTAAGATGTGTTATAGCGAGTGACGGCTTGATTCCCACTTTACTGATGTCACTTAAAACGCACCTCGTAAATTCAGTTACATCGGTATGACGACCATATCTGATTTTGCCCTGCCATTCATTTGGTTCATTGGTAATATCCGATTCTATACCTTGATATATAATTCTATCGAATTCATTCGGCAAAGGGCCGGCACCGTGTCTTGTAACATATGACCTTGTAACATAAATTGCCTCATCAAGTTCTAATTCCCTTTTCCCCAGGAAATCGCATATGTAAGTTACACCTGTCTTCGATGATGTAAGATGAGGTGCTCCCTCTAAATAGTCCTTATCTAAGAGTAGTCCCTGTCCGGCTTCGAATATAATTCCGTCATACTTATTAAGCCACTTAATATCAGCAGTAACCACCTTAACAAAAGACATATTGTTATGCACTTCATAAGCAAAGTTTCTCAGTACATTTTCATCATTAAGTAAAGAATGATACTTGTTAGAGGGGTTAATCTCTAAATCTTCCACCCTCTTCGCAGTATATTCTTTCCTTATTGCCTTAAATCTCTCATATAGCTTCTGAGGAGAATATGTCGCTATCTCGCCTATGCTAATTGAATATCCGGCTGAGTTTCGAAGGGTACATTCGTTGATTCCCATCCCACAGCTTCCATGACGATTCTTCCCACGCTTCGTCTCAAGTGCCATATTAAGAAGGACATCATCTACCGTTGTTATCTCGGCTTGCGTTTCTGCAAATAGATTCGGCTCGAATCCGAACTGAGCGCGAAACTCTTCTACCTCTTTCCCAATCTGATATAAATCGGGATAATATGTCTCTGCCAGAAGTGTATCTGCTCCGTATTCAGCACCGGAACCGATTTGATGATGAATAAATCTCGTTCCTTTTTCCTCGTCTTCAACAGTATGACCTGCTTGCGCACCGCCGTTATATTTTATGATTAGCGGACGATTATAATCAGAACAGATACTTGCTGTCACAAGCCCTTTTCCTTCATCACCATAGTTTTTACCGATTACTGCTGTTATTTTCATAGGTTAACTGCCTGACCGTTATCAGAGATGGCAAGCTGCTTCAATGCACCACTTACTATAGGGACACAGATATCATCCCATTGTCCTATGATATCATCCATGTTCTTTCCCTGCTGAAGCTGAATTGTACTGATAATAATCTGTGGTAAGTATTCTATATCTGCTTTAGATATTTTTATTTTGTTCCCTACAAGAATATCCTCATTTCTCTCGCGTAAATGTCTGTCATCAATCATTATATGAAATACATGGAACTTCTCCTGCACTTCCTTTAGAACGCTTTCTCGCGATGCATCTTCTACACTGTCGCCCACAACTCTTTCTATTGTTTCCGAAACAGCATCCGTTCTTATTTTGGCATCGTCACCTATGGTAAATACAAAGCCCTTATCATTTCTCTTATTGATAGCATCAATATTGGTATGGTGAGCCAGGAAATGCCATAGACAAGTCGGCACCACCTCTCCATATCCGCCATTTTCAAAATACAGTTCCAAAAGCTGCTCCGCAATTCGAATATCTGATTCGAACTGTGTTACCTGAAGAGGAGAGCTGTCATTAGAATCTCCGTAGGCTGCACACATAAGAGCAGGATCCTCAACAGTATTAGTCGAATAAAGCTTCATAATTAATTCATTGAGTGCATTCGTTGCAACCTCAACCGCAAGGTATCCCATGGATGCTGTTACATCCAGTCCCACAACGATAGGCGTTGTATTGGGATGGTCTTCCGAATCAAAGCACTCTCTTGTTCCAATATATTTAGGGTCAAACTTTGGATTGCACTCTGTACTTTTGAATACCTCCTGCACATTCTGATCGTTCGAAAGCTGTCTGCTTGATTTTAACTTGCTCCAATCTGATGCTGAATAACTACCGTAACCCATAATCTCCTCCTTACATTTTAACAAATCTATGACCGCCGAATCCTTCGTTAATTACCTTATCCCATTTCTCAAAATCTTCGTATGCATCTTTTGCCGGTGCATTATGTAAGAACTCATACAGCTCCTTTGGTTCTTTTTCATTCTTTGCGATGCTGATTGCTGTCCTTCTTACATCTTTAATATCTGATACTCCGCTTAATGCTTTAACATTTCCCCAATCTCCGAATAACGCTCCTTCGTGTGTGATTGGATTGATCCATATAGCTCTCTCGTTAATTCCTCCATGTTGTATCTCTGAATACGTAAGCTCACAACAAATATTTTCCATCCTTGATATGACCCACGCTAAATGTTCAGATTCCAATGGTTCGAAGAGATACACCGGATAGAAATTCGGTCTTCTTTCAAAGACAAGCACCTCTTTTTCACCTGTAAGACTAACCTCCATCTTTAGCTTGGGAAAGCACCTATGTAATTTCGTGTCGGCCTCGGGAAATACCAATCTCTGTATTCCTTCTTTAAAGCGGTTCTTACATTTTTCATTATTAAATACGTACACTACAGTTTCCTTAGCGAGGTAACATTCGAAGTCGTTATAGTCATATTTGTACATATATTTCACAGATAACGGCTGACCACTATTCATTGTATAGGAAATATTACCGTTAGATTTCCACATTGTATCCGTGCCGTAATTATATTCCTTATTCTCAGCCTCTGCCTTATAGTATTCAAGAAGCTTTTTTCGAAATACTTCGTTTCCCCGAAAATCCGCGTCCGACATAAATGTCTTAGACCCGCAATAAGGACACACGAAACCTCCCGAGCCTCCTATTGTCATTTCTCCTCCACATGATGAGCACTTATACTGAATCATTGTATGCTCCTTTCGAATACTCCACCTTTAAAAATCTCTTTCTTCTTCCC
>CAJOIL010000103.1 GCA_905234525.1 uncultured Lachnospiraceae bacterium
GAAGCCAGAGCCAGAGTTGTGTCTGAGACCGCTCTTAATATCGAAGCATTCCTTGCAGGCAAAGAGAGGTGTATTGTCATATAACAACACACCCCTCGAGCTCTCTTATATATTACGAATATTCTGTTAACCGGCCAATATACTAAGCACACCTTGTGCATTCTGATTTGCTTGGCTAAGCATACTCATTACCGCTTGCTCTAAGATATTCTGCTTGGTATATCTAACCATCTCTTCTGCCATGTCGGTATCACGTATGCGAGACTCTGCTGCATCCAAGTTCTCCGCAGTAAATGAATTAACATTAAATGAATGCTCTAATCTATTCTGATATGCACCGAATGTCGAGCGCGCCTCGGATACTGTCTCTATTGCGGTATCGCACATAGTTATTGTACTCTTGGCTTTATCTGCTGTTGTTACATTGGCACCTCCCAATCCAATGGTAGAAAGCGACATTCCATACCATTCTAAGTCAATTCCGTTATCTGCCTGAGAGCCCGCCTGAATATGTAGTATCTTCTTAGGCGGTGATGGCGATACAGAATTGAATTCTGTTCGATATGATGAGCCCCCGTAAACTTTTGATTTGGTAAATGTGCGAGTCGCTTCATCAGTTGGTGTTATCTCTGTATTCGTAGATGAGTTAATGAGTCCTGTGCCATCTGCTGAGTCATTAGCATTGTTATATGTCAAATCAATTCTTGCATTGGTATAGCCCGAACCGTTATATCTAAGTGATATTGATTCATTAGCAAATTGTGTTGAGTAGGTTGATATGCTTCCTCCGTTATTTGTTATGGTAAATGTTGATGTAGTGCCATAGCTTGATGTATCAACATCTCTGCCTTTCCAATCTTTAACTCCCGTTCTCATATCAATATGCTGCTGAGGACCGGTAGCCTCCATTGTTACTTCGCCGTTAGTATTTTTGTAGTCGTATTCATTTGTAAACAGCTTATATATCTTATCTACAGACCATGTATCTTCTGTTATGATATATTTCTGAGTATCGCCGGATGCTACAGCATACTTAGTATGATCATTGTCATTGCCGATTGTAGTTCCGTTATTATCTTCTTCATATAGTGTACTTGAAGTCGCTTCATAATTATCACCGGACTTCTTATATACTACAAGTGAACCGCTGTCGCTTTTCTCGTATGCATCGGAATCGGCGCTCTGCGATGTATATAATTCATACGAATCATTACTAGTATTCTTAACATACACTTGTTCCATTGTATGAGTCTGAATATATGAATTAACCGTTCCGTCATAATTGCGAGTACGTACTACAGTGCCCTTGATTGTATCAATAGTAGGCTCATCATTAAATGTTCTTGCAAGCACGTCTCGCTCAAATTCAAACGAATTAAGTCCACTGTGAAGATCAAAGGTTATATTATCATTAGAAGATGTTCCGCCTGACTTAAGAGGTGCAACTACATTCCCGGAATTAAGAGTAATGCCATTAAGTCCTCTAATAACTCCGTCTCTGCTTGCTTCGTCCTTAACTGTGAATCTGAATGATATAGCCGTCTCCATATCACTAGTCGTATCATCCTTGTATTCATATGTCGCTTTTGAGCTAAATGTCTGTGGGTTACTTCCCTCATCAGTAAGACCCCAATCCGAGAATGGATAATCGCCGGTGGCTACATCTTTAAATTGAGACCAAGCTATCTTCTTATGTGTAATACTATCATTACCGATAGTCTGTTTTATTGTAACACCTGTTTCATCAGCAGACACCTCATATGAATAATTGGAAATGTCAGCCTTATTACCATTAGTTACATCAAGTATCATAGGCGTTATTGACACATCAGACACTACTGCAAGTTCACCTGTACCACTGATTCTCTCAGCAGTATAATACATTGTTCGCTCACTTGATAGTTTATCCGGATTAAGCTTACTTATTATGGTATCCATATCATCACCATCTTCAATAGTAAATGATATATCAACACCATTATAGTTAAATGAATAAGTATTATCATCAAAGTCAACTTGACTAATGCCTGCCCATTTACCTGAAGCCGCTGTACCTTCCCATCTTGCCGCAGCCTTATTATTAACATATATTCCCTCATTATCAGAGGTTACCTGATAATAACGAATTACATCGTTAACCAACTCACCCTTCTTAGCTGAAAGGTCGATTGTCTCTCCGCCGGCACCGGTAGCTTTGTATGCAAAATCCTCTGTAAAAACTCCGTTAGATACAGATGCACCAAGTTCTCCCCATGTATATCTCCTATTATCAAATATCAATCCGCCTCTGGCAGAAACACTATATGACTCGGATGTATTGAACATCTTAATATCATTAGGCTCTCCCGATACACCAAGCATATACGGAGCTTTAAATATTTCCATACCATTAAAATCAGTAGTATTAAGTGTTCTACTGATTTCTTTCTTGATTTGCTTAACTTCTGCTTGGATGTATTCGCGATCTTGATCGGAATTGGTACCATTGGCTGATTGAATGGCAAGCTCTCTGATACGATGTACCATAGAATGCACTTCATTAAGTGCTCCGTCTGCCACCTGCATAAGACTAATTCCATCTTGAATATTCTTAGAACCACGATTAAGCCCACGTATCTGCCATCTCATTTTCTCGGATATTGATAACCCTGCTGCATCATCTGCTGCCCTGTTAATCTTATATCCGCTTGATAGCTTCTCCGTCGACTTCGCTTTAAGATTTGTATTTATATAAAATTGCCGATTCGCGTTCATTGCGAGTAAATTGTGTGCAACAACCATGTCTTCCACCCTTACATCCTTGTAAGATTCACTCTCATATATAATTACTCACATATTTTATCGGCATATTTTAAAAATTATTTATCAATGTCCACCCTCTATTGTGGCACATCAGTCTTAACAAAAAGCTCGCCAGCCTGGAACAGTCCTGACATATTTCGCTAAACCCATAATTTTTCCCACTAAGCCTTGACATATATACAGTTTTACAGTACTATCTTTTATAAGAAATGGGTTTTCACCGGGTAGGACTTAGGTCTGACAGGACTTGCCCGTTTCTTTTTTTATTTCCAATATATCATAAAGATATTTCTTCCCGCTGGACGCATGTCTTATAAGGAGCCTTCCATGAAATATATTATACCGCTCAATATTTCCATCATCCCCATATACCGGAAGCGCGAAACATGTATCATACCGATACCATCCATTTTTTGCATCTCTTCCATGTTTTAGTTTTCGATTTTGTTCAAATATGCCATTAGAGGCTATCTCAATCATCTCCGGAATCGCCTGAGCCGCATTTGCTTTAGCTTTAGCGGCTGTCCCTCTCAATTTCTTTGTATAAACAGAACCAGCGTATTCACTTGGAAGTTCTGAGCCGATATAAATTATCTCATTATCTTCAGCAATAGAATATATATCCCCTACAAATCGCTTTAAATACTCTTCAACATCTTTCCATTGAATAGATCTTTTTCCTTTGAAAACTATATCATTAATGACAACTATCTTATTTCCATCAACATCTTGTATTACAGAAACATTTCTTCTAGTTATTTTCTCATACTTAAGCTGATATGCTATCAACCTCGGCAAGTACTCAGGTGGTGTTCTTCTTCCTGCCTCCCAGTCTTCTAATGTACGAACAGGGATACCCGTATGCTCTGAAAATGCTTTACGTGACATCCCTGTGCTTTCTCGTAATTCTTTTATAGCCTTTGCTTTATCCATATCATTACCTCGCATTGCGTGTTTATAACCCTAGTATATCATAATAAAACTATATACGCAATGCGTGGTTTGCGTTTTTTCAACATATTGATAGCGTATTATTATAAAGTTCTGTAATAGTCAGGTTATCAATCTATCTTAATAATTATAACAAATTATGTATTACCTTTCCAAAAACTACCTATTTCAACCAAGACATTAAAACCGTTCCTACAAGGGTTAATCCTATATTGGCTACGACAAATGCCGGGGCGTATCCCAC
>CAJOIL010000104.1 GCA_905234525.1 uncultured Lachnospiraceae bacterium
TATTACCCTCATTAATTGATGGGGAAATGTCATATCAGAAAAGCTAAGCTTCATATTGCATCGACTATATACATTATCATGAAGTCCTAATGAGCCTCCGATTATAAAGCATATATTAGACACTCCATCTATACCAAGCGAATTTATCTTATCGGCAAACTGTATCGAATCAAGCCTTTTACCGTCAATTGCAAGTGCAATAACATAATCATTATCATTGATATTATTGATTATTCGCGTTCCTTCTTTATCAAGAACAATATCTACTTCTCTTATCGATGCATTTTCCTTTGTCTTCTCATCAGCGACTTCAATAATATTAAGCCTACAATACTTAGATAAACGCTTCGTATATTCGCTGATTGCCTCTCTGTAAAAGCTTTCTTTGATTTTGCCTACTGTAATTATTTTGATATTCATGGAGTGTACTCATAATTAGCTCTTAATACATCAGATGACATGCCGTGCTTATCAACAACAATAACGGATAACACATTATTGCCCTCCGGAATATCTATAGGACCGTAATATCTCTCAGAGTTAGCCGTGGGAAGCGTACCATCCCATGTATAATAAATCTTAGCACCATCTACATCAGTCGTTATTGTAACCGTAGTCGGTTTATCGAAATGACCGCTTCTCGGACTTACTGTCGGATAATTGGGTGCTTCATAACTGATATTATATTTCTCAGTCATAACAACACTCTTCTCTGCCTTATCGTTATAAGCAATGGCCTTAAGTGTGGTTTCACCACTCTCAATCTTAATGGGACCTAAATATAATATACCCGTTGACTTGTCGGGCGTGGTGCCATCAATTGTATAATACATAGTTCCACCCATGCCGCAGGTAAGTGTAACCTCCTGATCCTCTTTGTATTTACCACCCTTAACAGATGCGGCAGGCGGAGTTACAACATTATCGCTAAACAGCTTCCTAATTGCCTGCGTAGGCGCATTCTCTTCAAGCTCTCTTAGCTTATTAGATTCTCCGGAAGCTGTATATAAAACAATAAGTGCCTTGTAGACATCAACAGATTCTTTATCAAGCTCTAATGCTTCCAAAAGAATTGATTCTGCCATATCGTATTTCTCAAGATTAATATAATCTTTACCGATGGCAACACGCGCTTCAACCGACTTAGGATCTTTATCAAGAGCTTGCTTATACATCTCAATTGCGGCTTCGTATTGACCCTTATTGTCAAGGGAATTACCTTGAATCATCTTAAATCTGAATGAGGTAAAGAAAATAATTGCAGCAATACTTAAAAGAATAGCAATTATGCTGACAATAAATATAATTCTATTGCGTTTAACATTCCATATCTTATCGATAAAGGCATTGCCTGTAAGCTGCACCTCAGGCTCTTCCTCAGCTTGTTCCTTAACAGCGTTTTGTCTTGCAATTTCTTCTTGTTTCTTCTTAAGCGCAGCTTGTCTTTTTGCAAATGCGTCATCATCCTCAAGTAAGCTGTGCAACACCTCATCCTCTAAGACATTGTATTCTGATACAATCATTGCTTCTTTGCCGCAATGCTCGCAGTAAACGCTACCTGCTCTTATTTCTTTTCCACAATTAGCACATTTCATTATTTCTGAATCTCCACCGACTTAACACAATTATTCATAAGCATAGCTATAGTCATAGGACCCACACCACCGGGCACAGGAGTAATTGCACTGCAGTGAGGTGCAACATCTTCATACAACACATCACCGGTCAATTTATTATTCTCATCTCTGTTAATGCCCACATCAATTACGACAGCACCTTCTTTTACATATTCAGAAGTAATGAATTCAGAAATTCCAATACCTACAATCAATATATCTGCTGTCTTACATACTTCCTTAAGATTCTTAGTATGAGAATGTGTCAAAGTAACAGTCGCATTATTATTAAGCATAAGAGAACCCATAGGCTTGCCCACAATGTTACTTCTGCCTACGATAACACAATTTTGCCCATCAATCTCTATATTACTTCTCTTAAGAAGCTCCAAAATACCGGCCGGTGTACAAGACACGAATCCATCAACATTGAGACTAAGAGCTCCGGCATTATACGGACAAAAACCGTCAACATCCTTCTTTCGAGAAATTGCACTGGTAACTCTCATAGGATCAATATAATCCGGTACAGGTAATTGAACAAGTATACCGTTAACAGAATCGTCTTCATTAAGCTTTTCAATTAATTCAATCAGTTCTTCTTCGGATGTGTCTTTGGGAAGTTCATAAGACCTCGAATTAATTCCGATGTATTCACATGCACGTTTCTTGTTCCTAACATATATAGTGCTTGCAATGTCATCACCGATTTGTATAACAGCAAGTGTGATTTCAATTCCCTTTGACTTGTAATCAGCCACCTTGACCTTAAGCTCGTCCTTAATATCCTGCGATATCTTTTTGCCATCAATAATAAACGGTTCCATATATCCTCCTAATAGATTAAAACAGCCCTGTAATTACACCATCATCAGTCACATCTATATTAAGCGCGGCCGGCTTCTTGGGAAGACCCGGCATTGTCATAATCTGTCCTGTAATCGCAACTACAAATCCCGCACCTGCAGATACATACACTTCTCTAATATTAATCGTATAATCTGTAGGACGACCCAAAACCTTAGGGTCATCCGATAATGAATACTGCGTCTTAGCCATACATACAGGCATATCGCCAAAGCCCATATCGGTAATCTTATCAATCGCTCTAAGTGCCTGCGCTGAGTATGCAACATCCTTAGCACCATATATTTCGGTAGCAACCTTTTCGATCTTATCCTTAATTGATAATGAGTTATCGTATAACGGCTTAAAGCCGGACGGCTTATTATTAATTGTATCAATAACGGCATTGGCAAGCTCTATACCGCCTTCACCACCTAATTCCCATACCTTAGATAAGGCAAATGTACAGCCTCTCTCTTCGCAGAAGCTCTTAACATACTCAACTTCCCTATCTGTATCAGCTGTAAATGCATTAAGTGTGACAACAATAGGCACATCATATTTTTGAAGATTCTCAATATGCTTCTCCAGGTTACAGATACCTGCCTTAAGCGCATCAAGATTCTCATTGGATAATTCATCCTTCGGTACACCACCGTTATACTTAAGAGCACGAACCGTTGCAACAAGCACAACACAGTCAGGCTTAAGTCCTGCCATATTACACTTGATATCAAAGAATTTCTCGGCACCGAGATCGGCTCCGAAGCCGGCCTCTGTAACAGTATAATCAGCTAACTTCATCGCCATCTTAGTTGCTCTAACCGAATTACAGCCGTGTGCGATATTAGCAAACGGTCCTCCGTGTACCAATGCAGGTGTATGCTCTAACGTCTGAATCATATTAGGCTTAAGTGCATCCTTAAGAAGAGCTGCCATAGAACCCGTCGCTCCAATATCATCAGCTGTAACAGGCTCACCGCTAAAGTTGTATGCAATTACTATTCTGCCAAGTCTCTTCTTAAGATCTGCCATATCATCAGCCAGACAAAGTATTGCCATAATCTCTGATGCAACAGTTATTATGAAATGATCTTCTCTTACCATTCCGTCTGCTTTGGCGCCAAGACCAATTACAATGTTACGAAGATTCCTGTCATTCATGTCAAGGCATCTCTTCCAAACTACTTGTCTTGGATCAATGCCCAGTTCATTGCCCTGCTGTATATGATTATCAAGCATTGCAGCAAGCAAGTTATTGGCTGTTGTTATTGCATGAAAATCACCGGTAAAGTGCAAATTAAGGTCTTCCATCGGAACAACCTGTGCATTACCGCCACCTGCGGCTCCGCCCTTCATACCAAAGCAAGGACCGAGCGATGGCTCTCTAAGAGCAAGACATGCCTTAACTCCCAATTTACCGAAGGCTTCACTAAGACCTACACTTGTAGTTGTCTTGCCTTCACCTGCAGGAGTAGGG
>CAJOIL010000105.1 GCA_905234525.1 uncultured Lachnospiraceae bacterium
GTCTCTTCTGCGGGATACTGTACAATAGTCTTATCGGAAGTTTTATCTACTATCTTAACATATACTCTGTTAGAATCATCATCAACACCGAAGACTGCTGTTACACCGTTAGCCTTCTGATTGATCTTCTCTACAGCGTCATGAATTTGTTCTTTGGTTGCTACCTTGCCTTCTTCACCGATTAATGGCTTAGCTGCCTTATCTGCGCTAACCTTAGCCTTAACTGATTCTTGAATAACCGGCTCAGAAGCCTGAGCTGCAGCAACATGTGAACTTCCTTGTCCCTGATAATTGCTGTTAACATTGATGTTGTTACTTACTTCCATATCTCCACCTCCATGTGTAAATACATGCCGAGCAGCCCATTAACCTCTTCTTCGAGGGCGTACTAACCCGGCTAACTATAGTTTCTCGTAGTATATATCGGACGGTTATCCTTAATACTTTATATATAAATTAAATATTTTTGCGCGATTTTTGCGCGACAGGGGGACGGGTTCCTTGTCGCGGTTATTCGGCATGTGGCAAGTTAGCGGATGGGTTTTTGTTCGGACAGCCGCGACAAGGAACCCGTCCCCCTGTCGCGCCTTACGGCGTCCCCACCGCATACCATCCAACAGCCTCGCTTACCCAGCCTTGGCCACAGAGCGTGCCAACCTCTGACGCATCGCCCGTGAATAGGTGAAGTGTGAGAGGCGGGAACAGCAATCTGTAAACCGGCTTACTTCCACCGGAATAAAATGCCACTCCGTCATAGCTCCATCCCTCTCTGACAAGCTGATCCTTCTCATATTCAGAAGTTGTATAATGATGTGCATTAATCCCACTATGATATAACCTATATACAGGATTTCCACTCTTCGGCGCATACCATGCAACACCTTCTCTTATCCATCCACCTTTTACAAGCGCAGCAATCTCTACCTCATCCCCCGTATAGAAATGCTCCGCTGCACCCGGCAGAAACAATCTGTACATGGCATACGTACCGCCATCATCATATGTCGCCGTTGAGATAGAGCTATCCAGATATTGATCCTTTACGGCAATTGCCTTTACCTTGGAATAATCGCTTACGGTAAATGTGCTACTGTAAATAGAACATTTACCATATGCAGCACTTGGCATCGACCCATCAGTTGCGTAATAAATAGTAGCTCCGGCTGTCGAATCACTCATCGAAATCGTATATCCACCGCCACTCCTACTTACCGTAATCACAGGCGTTGCCACTGTGCCCACCGGCGACGGAAGACTACCCACCGCATCACGCGTCGAACCTATCGTTAACGTGCAAGGAGGCTTGCGCCAGTTCCACCAAGATATCGGTGTGTGCATCGTAATGCCGTGGGAATCATCATTCATATAATCGGCATCGCTCTTCATAAAATATGTATAAATCACACCACTCGTTTGGTCGGCCCAAGTCGTATCGACATTGTACCAAGAATTATTCACGCGAACAGCATTCCACTCATGGCCATCGCTTGTAATACACAGCGTATCTATACCAACCGCATTACAAAGTGCCTCGTAAGCCGCCGAATAACCAACGCACACCGTCTGTCCCGACACAATTGCGGAGTAGCCACTCTGCGTCTTGTACTGCTCCTCCAACTCGCGCTGCTGCGCAGCGGGCGCATCAATTACCGCTCTTGTATATTCAACGTCGCGACAAATAATGTCATTGGCCGTCTTCGCCTTATTAAGCTTATCCGCCTCGCTTGTCGGCGCACCAACCTCATTAACCCAGCCATCAAGCTTGGTCTTCATATTGGCAGTTGCGCTTGAACGACTGGCGCCACTTACAAAATCATTATACACAACAGGAAATGCCTTGGTTGCGCCGGTTGTATACCCAATTCGATTGCTCAAGAAGTAGTATTGCGGATTGCTGTAGCGGAACATAAAAAAGAACAGCTTGCATTCGTCTTCACTTGAAAATGCGCTTTTGCCGGACGTCGTGCCATCCTTAGTGCAAATGATGTCGCCAATATAATAATAACCACTTCCGCTCGGGAAGGATGCATTCACATTGTTTCCATATAAATATGAAGCGCATACCTTATCGGTCTCATCCCATATCTCGCGCTGCCTTCCGGTAAGCTGATTATAGTAGTAGTTAGATGCGTACTTATCCCAATCACTGCTGTAGATGGCAGAGTATTTCTCATCGTCTACTACCACGGGCGTATCAGAAGTTGCCTCTTCGTCTACTATGAAGCCCTCCATCTCCATTAAGCCTGCCGACTTATCGATTGTATCGCCTGTGTCTCCTGTTGTCATGCCGGCACCGTATGCAACGCTTCCATATCCCAGCGACACGACAGTTGTAATTGTAAGTACGATTGCTATCATTATGGTAAATGTGTTACCGGTGCGTTTGTTCATGCGTTGTTACCCCCACTATGCTGTGTATATGTCTTATAGTATCATGCAGCGCAAACAAACTCAACAAAAATTATTATCTACCCACGATACGGCTCACCCGTTACTTGCATCCGATAGATTAGCCGAACAAGCTTCTTGCAAGCATGTGAAATTGCTACAAAATAATGCTTACCCTCTGCCCTCTTCTTTTCAAGATATTCATTAAACACCGGATTCCAGATACAAACTGACTTAGTTGCATTAAACAGTGCGTATCTTAAATAGCGCGAGCCACGCTTCTCCATATGTGCGTAAGTCGAGGTTACCTGTCCGGATTGATAAGTGGATGGCGACAGGCCTGCGTATGCAAGAAGCTTATCAGCATTTTCAAAACGGGAAAAGTCCCCTATCTCCGCAATAATCATCGCTCCCATCTTATCCTTGATGCCCGGAATGGTTAAGATTGGCGGTTGAAGCTTATCCATTATCAAATTAATTGCTGCCTCAATCTCTTTCATTTCTTCATTTATAACCTTGATTAAGTTAATCGTATGCTTAAGTTCCATAGATTTGGCAGGTATTACAGAGCCCACCGAAGAGATTGCGGCCTCTCTAATCTCTCTTGCCTTATCATAAGAGTAATGTCCCTTGGATGCATCGTAAAGTATATCTGTAAGCTCCGCGTCATTTGCATTTGCAACATATGAAGCACCGGGGTATTCAGTAAGCAGAGCATAAACAGAAGACATGTGTAGCGTCGAAACCAATTTCTCCAATTCGGGAAACAAAATGCTGACAAGCTTGGACACCGATGTCTTTAGCTTGGCCCGTTCCTCAACCTTCTCAAAGCGATATCTGGTAAGCGACTTTAATTCTTCATTATGATATGACGTATCCGAATATGGTTTAAGTGTCCTATCATTAATAAGCATCATCGCAATCGCCGCCGCATCTACCTTGTCTGTCTTAGTCTTCCTAAGCGTCTGACTCTTCCGAAACAAATTGGCATGCAATGGATTAATCACATAGCACACCAAGTTATTATCAAGAAGTGAACGAAGAATATTAAGATGATAGTGGCCGGTTGCCTCGAGCCCTATTCTGATCTCATTGGGGTCATGAGTCAGGGAGTAAATTTTGTCATACATTTCCCCAAATCCCTGCATGTTATTGTGTATAGTAAACGGCGAAAACAGAATCTCGCCGTCAGCCCCGAGTATACATAAGTCATGCTTGTCCTTAGCAACATCAATTCCAACATATATCATACGCGCCACCCCTCCGCGCGACAGGGGGACGGGTTCCTTGTCGCGTTTGTCCGAACAAAAATCTATTCACTAACTTGCCACATGCCGAATAACCGCGACAAGGAACCCGTCCCCCTGTCGCGCAAAAAAGATGCTGTGGTTGGAACCTAAATTAAACCGTCTTCGCGGTAGGAGGTTAGCACCAATCCACAGCATCATAGACCACTGTCACACAGATACTAGATATTAATCTATTTTCCTTGTAAGATACATACAAAAAATCTCCTGACTGTATATTATCACATTTTATGAGGGTTTTTAATTAGATTGCTCACATTTTATGAGGGTATTTATGCGGATTTATCACATTTTATGTTCTTGGCAACAGGAGGCTATCAAATAAACATCGCCATATATAACGGTATCGTAATCTTCTTACCTACTTGTCCGATATTGCCGGTTATTAATTTGTATCCATAAGGAATATTATCCTTCTTAAGTGCATTATCAAGCGACTTAGAACGACTATTCTTAGCCTTAACTTCAACGGGAACCACACCCTCATTACTGTCAACTAAGAATTCAATTTCGAAGCTACCATTTTCCGTCTTACGAAAGTATAGCTTATCTCTACCATTCTTATATAAAACGTCTGCTATCGCCGCCTCATAGATATCTCCCTTAATTGTTCCATTACCCATACCAAAATCATCTGAAATGATAGATGTCTTAACCGACAATCCATACATCGCTGTTGTAAGTCCGATATCTGATGCATAAAGTCTGAAATCATTATCTATTAAGCGGCTCTTTAGAGGTACTACCATGCGTTCAGTGTTATAGCACATCACCACAAGATATGCACCGATAAGCCAGTCGAGACTGGTCTTATATTTTCTTGCGTTGCCACCCTTCTCGACTACAGAATATTGGAATTTATGATTACGCTTGGATAATTGCTTAGGAATAGAATCATAGCAACGCTCAGCCTTAATCTTATCGGACGCCGGTGCATAATGCGCAATATCATATCTATAATCCTTAAGAATCGTCTCTTGGATTTTATAACATTTATGGATATTCTTATCATTTACATAACTATTAACCACCTGTGGCATGCCACCTATCACCATATATAGTCTGAAGTACTCGAACATCTTATCATTAATAGCATCGCTGATCTTCGTCCTATCCGTGAAGTGCCTTCTAAGCTCTTCTATCGTCTTATGGGAAATGTTACATGCCCATAAGAACTCTTCAAATGTCATAGGATACATATCCAAGTAAGTTATTGCTCCAACGGGATATGAGGTCGGACGCTTGTAGTCAATTCCCAGCATAGAGCCGGATGCAATTACATCAAACCTTCCATCCTCATTGAAAAATTTAAGAGAAGTTATTGCCTCCGGACATTCTTGTATCTCATCAAGAAATAGGAGAGTCTTGCTTTCAATAAAATCTGCCTCCGGCATATAAACCGAGAAGTTCATAATTAATGTATCAACATCTAGGTTGCCGGAAAAAATATTCTTAAAATCAGGCTTCTCTAAGAAATTAACTTCTATATATGATTCATAATCACCACCAAGTTGTCTTATGGAGGTAGTTTTACCAATCTGTCTTGCGCCCCTAACAAGGAGTGGTTGCTTTTTATCAGCATTGCGCCACGCCACCAATTGTTCATCAATTATTCGTTCTAACATGATAAACCTCCGAAAATATGTATCTATGCATATAATAGCATGCTAAAATATGCATGTAAACACTTTTTAGGCAATTTGATCGGGTAAATTTACTGTAGGAATCAAAAGAATATAAGAAGCCATCAAATCTCTGAATCAGATTTGAGAGTATACACTTATTTTATATCAATCCC
>CAJOIL010000106.1 GCA_905234525.1 uncultured Lachnospiraceae bacterium
AATAAGACAACTAAGACATTTAAGATACCTACAGATAATCTTACCATTAATAATTTGGCAACCTCTCTTAAGGGCAAATTCGACGATAGTACGGTTGAGGTCGATATCGTTGCATTGCCGGCGGATTTAGCTAAGCTTGATGAGAAGACCATCAGCGGATATGTAGATGCAAGCGGATTGTCAAGAGGCACGCATTCGGTAGTAGTGATGCTTAACTTAGATGGCGAGTATCAAGTTAAGACAACCACAACTAAGCTTATAATTAACTAGGATCAACTAAGCTTATAATTAACTAGAATCAACTAAGCTTATAATTAACTAGGATCGACTAAGCTTATAATTAACTAGCTGATTATTAATTAGAATCGACTAATATATATTAACCAGAGGTGACATAATGATAAGTAAGAAAATAGCCATTACCAACATTTCCGGGCTTCATATAGGAGCATCCGGCAGGTTGGTTGATGAGGCTGTCAAATACACTAACACAACAATTCATTTTAAGTATGGCGGAGACCACACAGGCAACGCCAAATCAATGCTTAGTGTCCTCGGCGCGAATGTCAAGCCAGGTGAAGAGATAGAATTAATCTGCGACGGCCCCGAGGAGGAGAAGGCGCTACTGGACCTGGTAGAGCTTATAGAGACTAATTTTGGAGAATATTGATTAAGACTATATCGAACCCCATAGTTGATTCGGGCGGAATAATTCAGCGGGACACCTCCCGGAAGAAAGCTTCTGTTAGGTAATCTGGCGAGACACCTCCCCGTCAGCGGAAGTCGCGGGGAGGTCGTGCTCGCAGATTACTGTTAAAGATGGTCACGGTAAGAGATTGGAATAAAGGAGTAATACAATGTTAAACTATAAGAGATACAAAAAGAACCCGGTGGTAAACTTCCCGGAAAGAACATGGCCTAACAAGGAGATTGTCAAGGCTCCATTATGGTGTAGCGTAGACCTCCGCGACGGCAACCAAGCTTTAATTGAACCAATGAATGTTGAAGAGAAGATGGAAATGTTTGACCTCTTAATCAAGCTTGGCTTCAAGGAGATTGAGATTGGTTTTCCGGCGGCATCACAGATTGAATTTGATTTCCTTCGCAAGCTGGTGGCAGAGAATAAGATACCTGATGATGTTAAGGTGCAAGTTCTTTGTCAATGTCGTCAAGAGCTGATTGACAGATCGTTTGAGGCGATACAAGGAATACCTAATATTATATTTCACATTTACAATTCCACATCTACTCTTCAGAGAGAGGTTGTCTTCAAGAAGTCGCGTCAAGAGATAATTGATATTGCGGTTGCCGGAACCAATATGGTTAAGGAAGGCATGAAGAATTACGACGGCAATCTTCAGCTTGAGTATTCGCCGGAGTCATTTACGGGTACGGAGCTTGACTTCTCGCTTGATATATGTACGGCAGTGCAGCAGGCATGGGGTAAGGCTAATGATAATCCGATTATTTTCAATCTTCCGGCAACGGTAGAGATGAATACACCTAATGTCTATGCCGACCAGATTGAATGGATGGGTACACATTTTGAGGATAGGGACAATGTAATATTGTCAGTTCATCCACACAACGACAGAGGAACAGGTGTTGCCATTACGGAGTTAGCGCTTCTTGCCGGTGCAGACAGAGTAGAGGGAACGCTTCTCGGTAACGGAGAGCGTACAGGCAATGTTGACATTCTAACGATTGCATATAATATGTTTAGTCAGGGTATTAATCCGGGGCTTAATATTGAGGATATCAAAGAGATAGTTGAAGTATATGAGAGATGCTGCAAGATGGAGGTTGATATGAGACATCCATATGCAGGTAAGCTCGTATTTACTGCATTTTCCGGCTCGCATCAGGATGCTATTAATAAGGGTGTTGCGGCGTTGAAGGAGAAGGGCAGTGAGCATTGGGAGGTTCCGTATCTTCCGATTGACCCTGCTGATATAGGACGCGAGTACGAGCCTGTTGTAAGAATTAATTCGCAGTCGGGTAAGGGCGGCGTAGCATTTGTTATGGATACCATCTACGGTTATAAATTACCTAAGGATATGCAGAGAGAATTTGCTCGTGTCATCCAGAAGATATCAGAAGAAGAAGGCGGAGAGGTTAAGCCGGAGAAGATTATGGTGGCCTTCAAGGAGCAATACTTCGAGAAGAAGGAACCGTTCGAATTAATCTTTGTGGATGTGGATGATAGGTCCGCTAATGAGGAGACAATGGTTTCTGTTGACTTTAAGTACAGGGGCGAAGAGATGCATTCCGAAGCAGACGGCAATGGTCCTATCGATGCGCTTAAGACAGCAATCAGACAGTGCGTGCCTGATGTAGATTTCACTGTAGAGGATTATTCGGAGCATTCGCTTTCAACAGGTTCACATGCTAAGGCGGCTGCGTATATGAAGCTTAAGAATTCCGCGACCGGTAAGATTACCTACGGTGTTGGCGTAAGCTCGAATATTACGAGGGCCGGTATACGAGGTATATTCTCGGCGATGAATCGATTGTTTTAGTAAAGGAGGCATTTATGAAAAAAATACTTGTAACAGGCTGTAACGGACAATTAGGTCGTGCTATTCAGAACGAGTACGGTAATGAGGTAGAATTTATTAAGACAGACATGCTCGATATGGAGGGCGTAATCAAGCTTGACATTTCTGATTTGGATGCAGTAAGGAAGACATGCGAAGAGACTAAGCCGGATGTCATTATTAACTGCGCAGCATTTACCAATGTAGACGGCTGCGAAGAGAAAGAGGATGTAGCTTATCAAGCTAACGCAATCGGACCTAAGAATCTCGCTATCGTATCAAAGGAGCGTGGAATTAAGCTAATTCATATTTCTACCGACTATGTATTCCCGGGTGATGGCACAAGACCTTATGTTGAGACGGATGAGCCTGCGCCTGTATCTGCATACGGCAGAACTAAGCTTGCCGGTGAGAATTTTGTTAAGGAGAATGCAGATAAGTATTTTATCCTAAGAACAGCGTGGTTGTATGGCGATGGCAAGAACTTCGTTAAGACTATGCTCGGTGCAGCCAAGACACATGATGAAGTGTCTGTTGTATGTGATCAGGTCGGTACGCCAACCAGTGCCGTAGAGTTGTCTAAGATGATACATTTCTTAGAGGGCACAGACCACTTCGGAGTGTACCACGCTACATGTGAGGGAGATACTAACTGGGCTGAGTTTACTGAGACCTTCTATAAGAAATGTGATATTAAGACGAAGGTTAATCACGTTACAAGTGAGGAATATGCTAAGATTAATCCTGCGGCAGCTAATAGGCCGAAGTATTCTATTTTAGAGAATGCGCATCTTAAGGAAGTTACTAGTGACTTTAGCATGGCTAATTGGGAGGATGCATTGGATTACTACTTAGCAAATATGCCGGCGGAATAACGATATAATGACGTTTCGGCTAAGTGGGATTTATGCATATGTAGCCGAAGCCTTTGTCGAGCTTAGTCTATGTTAGTAATTGACTAAGCTAGTCAAATTTTTGCCAGGGATGGCAAAAATAGCGAGACCCGAACATGGATGTGAGTTCGAGCGGTTGACGTCCTACTATTACTACAACTGTATGTCAATTACTTACATAGTCTTAGCGCAAGACAACCAGCGAGGCTACATATGCATAAATTCTACGCAGCCGGAACTGTGCCATAACTTTAGGGGGATTGTATGAAGGGACCGCTAGTGTCCGTATGTATTCCGTCATATAATAATACAGAATACATACTTGAGACGATTAATTGTATATTATCTCAGAGTTATAAGAATATAGAACTAATAGTCGTAGACGATAATTCGTCGGATGG
>CAJOIL010000107.1:0-2889 GCA_905234525.1 uncultured Lachnospiraceae bacterium
AACCATATCGTAATTCTCATTAGGGTCTTCATTACTTCCGATGAATTCCCACGTAGGCATGGTTGTAACGGTAATATCATCTCTAATATCATCTGACGTACCGATAAACCATGGGAACAAATCAAGATAATACTTAATAGAAGTATCGTCCCACGAGCCTGTAAAATAATACTTCGTATTAGGCTGTAATTCTAATATACGAAGCTTCCTGGGTTGATTATTACCATTAGATTCCTTATTAATTGCAGATAGCATCCTGGCAACAGACATAGTAGCCCCGTCTGTATTATTGCCCGCTGTATCAAATGCCGGCTCATTATAATTATTCCTGTTAATCTTACTTGCATTAGCAAATCCGGTAGTTAACCACGAATCATCCGTTCCCTGATAGTTATATACGAAATGTGATTTACCAAGTGCATTTTCTTCATTAAATGAAAAATTCCTATAATTAGAATCCTTCTGTGCTTCAGTTAGCTTAGCATCATATTGCTTGCCGCTCATCCAATTATATGCAAGCTTAGCTCCTAAGTTATTATATACATCATATAACCTCTTAAGATACTGACATTGACCTAGTGTAGCTATTTGAATAGCATCTTCATCAAATACAATTGCTGCGGGATTAGCCGTTGCACCTCTATGAACAATATAATTCATTGTCTCACGATTAAAATCTCCTGACGTACCATTAGATGAAAACTGCGGTATTTCATCATCAGATACCGTTTCTTCCTGCAATGCTCTTGCTATCTTATATCCTGTAGCAGAATTATGCACGATTATCATATCAGCTGTATCAATAATATCCTTGGCCTGCTCACCGTCGGTATTATCATTAACATCAAGCTGTCTTGGTGTAACGGTTACAACCTGAGTTGCATAATTATTGCCGGTTGTTCCCTGTCCCACTAATTCTTCAAGAAGCTTATCATAAACAATTATCTGGCTGGATTCGTATTGATAATATACATTCTCGGTCCTGGTCATATATAGATTAGTTCCGAGTGTAGCAGCCTCTATATCCGAAGCTGACGCATTTTCCGCATAATAGTTCTCATTATTATACTTATTATTAGGGGTAAATGTGAAATCACCGACAGGTGAATACGTATAAGCATAGGCCTTATCACCCACTGCACCTGTCTTGGTTGAATTATTATATGAGTATTCTCTGCCGATTAACCTTGAGCAATTACCTTGACCAAAGCCTACGTACTTGAATTCACCAAGCTTCGTCCATGTATAATCGCCACCATAATAAGGCTCAAAGCATCCGTTATTATATCGATAATTACCTGTACCGGAGGTAACCTTGGTATAATAACCATACTCTGAATAAGCCATATCTGTTCCGGGCGCAACTTCGCTCTGATACTCATCCTTCTTCTCAATAAAGCCGGACTGAGGTACAGTTCCTATTGAACCTTTATCATTATCA
The DNA here is from genome assembly GCA_905234525.1 of uncultured Lachnospiraceae bacterium. Taxonomy (GTDB): domain Bacteria; phylum Bacillota; class Clostridia; order Lachnospirales; family Lachnospiraceae; genus RUG191. The sequence continues at coordinate 1,442 of CAJOIL010000107.1, forward strand.
AATATATACGCATCAGTGTAATCACCTATCTCAGATTCCTTACTTGATGCACTGGCAAATGCGCTCGCATACAGACCTGCTGCCGATTCGGGATCATTCTTATTGGTCGCACCGATTGCAAGCAAATTATTGGGCTCATCACCATTAATAAGATAACCTACCGTAGCAGACTCCACGTCAGGTACAATTTCTAATATTGTATAAGGATTAGTAGACGTTCCGAGAGCCTGACTCGTATCCTTCTTAATATACGAGGGCATAGGATCACCGCTTGAAGCATTGATCCCTGTATAAATAGCCGCACCAATTATTGCCGCAAGAATTACAGCGCCAACAGCTACAAGTATTATTGATAACTTATTATGTGCACTTCTTTCTCTCATCTTATAACCCCTTAACAAATACACTAATCATTCTTGTTGTACTTGTCTGTATTAGCATAGACAGCATTGAATCGATTAGATGCTACAATGTTATTACGTATCGCTACTTCATTACTTGAATCGTATGTCCTCTCATTAGCCTCATACGATATATTAACCTTAACATTAGTCGGTCGAGTACCCGGTGGCGACAAAGGGTTCCCATCATCATCATACAGCTTAATCTCTCCGCCTTTGTCATATAACCTAACATCAAAATCCGTTACGAGATTGGCAAACACCTGTGGCTCACCTATATCAATCCATTTTGACTTAGTTGTATCATAATACTGCTCTTGATAATATATAGCATTCTTATCCGATGCTGCACCATCTGCCGAATCACCGTCTTGATTGATACGAGTACCGTAATATATCTGCGTCCTCAGATACTCATGAGTACCGCCCTTTTCATATGAATACAAATCAATCTGATGATTACTCGGCGTCCAAATACCATCTGTTGTAATAAGAATATTATTCTCTAATCTCTTCCAAGCCATCTGCGACTCTGTCTGAACATTAGTCTCATTGGTATTCCTCTTATACTGAGTCATTGCCATAGAGAAGAATGCAATAATAGCCGCACCTACAATAGCAAAAATAGCAATAGATACTATAAGCTCTACAAGCGTAAAACCCTTATTGTAAGACCCCTTATTGGCCTGTTTGATTGGTTGTGTTATTTGTGCTTGGTTCATAATCAAATACTTCGTATTCTCCTGTCTTTGTATACAGATGTACTCTCTTGCCTGAGTCATTGCAGGTTATGTATATATCTGATACCTTCCTGTTGGCCGTATCAGTCGTAAGCGTCATTGTGTTATCATCAACTGCAGTAATAATCGGCGTAAATGAGCCGTTATTCCTATTGTATGATAACCTCAATGTATTACTTTCTTCTGAAAATGTATTACCCGTGTCGCCGTTTTCTATATCATATGTAACAACAACACCCTTTTCTAATTGCTCTGAACTTTCTTCACCAGCACCTGTACCGTACTTAGTCCTAACCGTATATCTGTC
>CAJOIL010000107.1:2906-10740 GCA_905234525.1 uncultured Lachnospiraceae bacterium
CGCTCCCTTAGACAGCGAATAGCTTAGCGTATTATTAAGATACTTGGTAACAAGCTCCGTGCTTGCCTTAACCTTCTGCGCGCTACTGTTAACAAATCCAACTACAACTGCTGTCGCCATAATAACCATAATAATCATTACAACTATTAATTCCACTAAGGAGAAGCCTTGATTATTAAGTTGTCTTTTCTCGGTCTTATTGTCCATAGTATCGCCCTAATTGTAATTATTGTAAATGTGTAATTATTGCTTAGTCCAATTCCTGTATGTTACAAAATCAATCATCGTAATCTTACCGCTGTCATCTTCGCTTCTGCCTGTACCGCCGAGTGTATACTTCTCCGCATTAATAATATAGTTAGCAGCGCACTCTCCGGCTCCGCGATTACTTGTATATGCTTTAGCTGTCATGGCTCTGGCGGCTTTATCCGGAGCTGAAGTTACAGACCTTCCGCCGTTAACGGTAATGGTTCCTCCGGCAATTATCATTCCCTCAAAATCAGAATCAACAATAACATCGCCTGTTGCAATAATAAGATTTATCTTAACATCCTTATGTGTGTCGCCATAACTGTCTTCTTTATTAACAAGATCATTATCACTGGTCGAACTATATGTATAAGGTTGAGAGCCTACTCCATTATTATCAGTTACAACAGCACCTTCGCCTGAAGTAGATACGAAATAATCTAAATTATTCATCGAATATTGTCTATCATCCACCTTATCATAATATGAAGTCTGAATGATATTTTTAAATAAATCATTCTGCTTCATTGTTGAAGTCAGAGTCGCATATCTCGTCGACAGATTCTTCTTGAGCGTATAATAGGCATCCTGATAATATGCTGACTGCTTAGAATACTCTATGTTAAGATCCATTGTAAAATCAGACTGTGTAATAATATCGGGTATTATTACGGGATTAGTCTCTGTAGATAGTATATTACCCGTAAAATACATCTGAGTCTTATCCCACCATTTAGCCGGAAGCTTAATACCCTTAGGCGCATAAAAATTCTTCAAATTATCATCAAGTCTCAGATAATTGGTGCTTGTAGAATTATACATCTGATACCATTTATTATAAAATGCCTCAGCAGGTATATAAGATACATTCTGTTGACCACTGAAGTTCGTACCGAACGTCTCAAACTTTAAGAACAGATATATTATAGGCTGGCTTCCCGTCTGATATGCATTCATAACGACATGCGGTCTGTTAACTATATATTCATATATAATAAAGTCTTTATAATTCTTAGAATCAAGATCATTGGTAGGCTTATCCTTGTATGTATCATGACCGGACTTATACCTACTTAATGCATTCTCATAATTATTGGTGCCATTAACAGCATCATTTACATACAAATCATTAAAATATGCAAGACTAATCTGTCCTTCTGTTATAATCTTGGCATTATTCTCATTACTCATTACAATAGCCGAGTAGAAATCATATAACGAGAATCCTATTGTCGGCTCAGCTAAAGTATAATTAACAAGATAATCCGGATCTACTACACCTGAAAAGTTACTGTGAGCTGATCTGAAATCATTAACCAAGTTCTCGTATTGTGACTTAGTCATAGGATTGTTAAGACCATGCTCAAAATTAGAACCGTTATTAAGTCCCGCGCCTACAAGAGTCGACGGTATGAGATATGCTCTCTGATCTGACTTAAGCGCCATTGACTGACCTGTAACAATGTTCTGATTTCCCTTTACGGTATGCTCATCCTTCTCAGTATCAATATACGCTGAGCCACCGATTACCATAGTATCAAGACCACTCATATCAAGACCGGCATCAGAACCAAGCACAAGTATTGAACTAGAGTAAGCCGGCATATCATCATTAGCCGCTTCTCTTACTTCAGCTGATGTAACATAATTATCATCAGGATCGGCATTCTCTTCTCCGTAGTTACCCTTGGCAACCCAAGGATTACCGAACATAATATACTTGCCTGCCAGCTTTGCTTCAGAATTATTGCCGAGTATCAAATCATTCTTAAGATAGGTCGAACCCGATAACATATTAAAGTTCGAAGATTGCTCAAGATTAATACTGTCAGCCCACAAAGCCACTCCATCTGTATTAAGTGTTGCGCCATTTAAGTTAATATCATTACCGAATATAACATTTGTCTCTTGTGTGCCGCTTGGCTTAAAAGTAACATTTGCAGTACTTATAAAATCTGACGGATCAATTCCCAGGAATGCATTACCGATCACGTCAACAGTCCCCTTGGGGTTGAATGACTTATTTGCAATAATACTGTACGTTAAGATATTATCAATCGAAGAAGCATTCTGAAAATTAACAGGTGGATATTCAAGTGCAATATCTGTCTTAATCTCTGATACATAACCACTGTCATCCGTGTATCTTACATGAACATTTTTAAGGACATATCCTATCTCTGTATTATGAGACAGATGCGGTCTGTTACCCTCATCCGTATCCTCAATATCAGTTAGAATCTCAGCGCCGACCTTACTATCTTTGCTTTCCTTCTTAGTCTCCTTAAGATAGCTGTTAAGTACATCTACATCGTAATAATCGTTATTAGCTCCTAATTCAATTCTGTTACCTAATTCCTCAAGGAATTTCTTGTTAAAATACGCTGTCTTCCTATTGGCATTTGCCACATCATCACCGCTTGCACCATCATCATCCCTTAGATTGGCATAATTAGACAATGTATCAACGTATGCAAGCGTCGTAGCATCAGATACATCAACCGCTAATCCTGCTCTGATCTCTTCTAATGCTGATTCGGCATCATAGAAGGTACCCTGTCCTTGCTTGTCAGCCTTTTTCATGAATACATTAAGAATTACGACAGCAAGCACCACCATAATAAGCAATGATACAATGGATGCCACAAGAAGTATCGTAACGAGACTGGCTCCCTTATTATTCTTATTGAGTTGTTGATTTAAGCGTGCACTTAACTTCACTTTTCCTGTCTTCTCCTATGCCTTCGTATGCCATAACAGTTACATGAAATACATGATCGGTTACTTCTGATTTGGTTAGATTGGCAAGTCCCATCATCTGAGCTGCAGAATATGTTGCTCCACCGTTTTGAACAGAGAAGCCGTAATTATCTCCACTATAGCTATATAATAGCTTAAGGTGTCCTCCAACCTTATCCGAATTAGTTTCTTCTATGTATTTATTAATAATATTCGAATCAATATTAGTTCTGATTGTGGTTAATACATCGGGTTCTCCGTTTACAATCAGAGATGTATCAGGTCTTTTTTCCTTCAAACGCACATTTACAAGATAATTCTTATTCTGATCTGCATTAGTTAGATAATTACATAATGCCTTCTTGGTTGTCTCCTCAGGATCGGTAGTGCCTTCCTTCTTCTCTAAGAACGGAAATTCATCATATGCCTCCTGATCTGTCTCTTCTTCCGGCCATTCCTGCTTACACAGATATACCTCACACTTAATGTCATCCTCATTAACAATGGTTATTGTCTCTCTTGCCTGGTTAGCTGTACCATTGTAGAGAGGATTATAGAACAGGTAAATGTTCCTGAGATTATCAGCATCATTAGATGTATAAATAATCTGCTCCTGCGTTGCTACTGTATTAATCGTAGCACTGTTGGGCTTAGTATATGTGCTCTTAACGGTAACATCTACACCACCGGACCCATTAGCCTTAATAGTCAAAGTAATATCTCTGTTAACACTATCGTATATCTGCTTAACCTTATGCCTGTTACGACTGCTAAGCTCTAACTCTAGTTGCTCAATCTTACTGTAATCAGTTGTAGCATCAAGCTCATAGAAAGCATCATAAGCGGAATTCATGCCGTAGATTTCTGCCATAACTTTGGCATTATAGTCTGTTGCCTCATCATCATCCCACGTTTCAGTATAGTTAGGGTCAAGTACTGCTTCTACAGTGTAGTCCACTCCATCTGAATTCTGTGTTGTGGTATACAGATATGTGCCATCGTCCTGCTTTTTCGTTTTCTCATCCGCCAGAACATCCTCAACAGAACGACTTCGTATATCCTCCATAACGTTAGTCGCTGCAAACTTAGCTCTCTGTTGATCCTTAGTACTTGCATTAATCCTGGTTGTTGTTAAAAATGCCATTAAGAAAGGCGTTACAATAACAGCTAAGATTGCCACTGCAACTAATAACTCTATAAGTGAGAAGCCCTTATTATTCTGTTGTAGCTTGTTCTTATTGAACATAAACTACTCCTCTTATCTGATACTGTGGTACATTAGGCATCATTTCATGGCCGTTAACAGGGTTATTCGGATACTCTAATGTATAGAAATCAATTACCATGTTACCAATTAAGTAACCTGACTCTTCATCATAATCTAAGTCGACACTTTCGATATTTTTCTTAAGTGGACTTGACAATAGTGTTGTAAATAGCTGCTTAATCCCAATATAGCTTACCCTAAATGAACATGTAACGGGCGTTGCATAAAGCGCATATTGATCGGTTGCCACAACGGCTTTGCTACTGCCTGCTGTACTGCTTGAATTAGAGCTGCTAGCACTGCTGTTAGTTGAATTCTTGCTCGAATTACTTGAAGTGTTAGATTTCGAGCTTGAATTACTGCTATTAGAGCTACTGCTACTATTCGCACTACTGCTTGAATTACTGCTGCCGGAGCTCGATGAACTACTGTTAGCGCTTGTATTTGAAGAGCTTGAATTAGAGCTCTTACTTGATGATGACGACGAGCTTGAGCTGCTTGATTTACTTGCAGAGCTGCTTGACGTCTTATCATTGCTTTCCGATACGTAGTTATTGCTCTCAATAGATATATCTGTAAATAATATACCGGTCTGTGATTCCAAGCCTGTAAGAACAACAATCATATCCTCCGGGTATATATCCTTCGGATATTTCGAAAGCATTGTCTTAATATTGCTTTCGTATTGTTCTATAGTCTTCTTATTAGTCTCCTTGGCTGCATCATATTTCTTATACTCAGTCAAGGTCTTCTCTAATTTCTCAGACTCTTTCATGCTTTCCATAGCTTGCGTATACAGGGGACGGAATACCAATAGTCCGCACACAAGCAGGATTATAACGGCTATAGCATAGATAATCATCTTTTGAGTTTTCTTAGGTATCTTCTCGTTAATTTCGTCTTTTAACTGTGACATGCTACGCCTCCTCTCTAATTAGTGCTTTTACTTGAGTTACTGCTGTTAGAACTACTCGTCCCGTTGCTACTCGAACTACCGGTTGTCGAATTACTGCTTGTCGAATTGCCGGCGGTTGAATTCCCTGACGAATCCTCCGAAGCACTCTTGTATTTACAATTAACAACTGAAGAGTATTGCGTAATACCTGTATCACTTGTTGTAGACTTAATATCAATCGTATCTTCTATATCAACTGTACTGAAGTTCCTTACGCTGGATAGAAGCGCTGCAATTGAATCCTTTGAATTGGATTGTATTTCAAATGAAATTGCATCCGAACCCGCATCGATTGACGTAATAACTACATCAGACGGAAGCGCCCCTTCTAATTCACCGAGTAATGTAATGAATTCATCATTAGCTACTTCACTAAGCTTATCCACCTTAGCCACTGCATCATAATTAGCCTTGGTTGTATTAAGCTTATCTGCAATATCCTTGGCATCTTGAAGCTTAGCTATATCAGACTTAAGGTCTGTTACCTTATTACCAAATATAATAAAAAGCGCCGTACCCGCTCCGATTAGAAGAGCACTTAATATAATGGCTATAATAAGCACCTTCTTGGCAAGACTGAAGTCATCATCAGCTCTTACAAGAGATGACTTGCCAAATGATTCTCCCTTCTTGCCGCCCTTAGAGCCGGTCTTATCATATACCTTATTCTCTGCACTTGCGGCACCGAAAATGGTTGAAAGGTATATACCCGCATTTGCCACGCCACTCTTATTGGCAATATCTCTAACGAGAGTGGAATCGGCTGCAATAAGCTCCTGATTAAGCTCATTAGCAAGTAAATCCGGAAAGCCCTTACAATAAGCCGCAAGACCACTTACAATAATCTTATCAATCTCATCCTCTTGATTATGTGACTTATAGAATTCCAAGAAACGAGATAGGTTACCGATTATGAAGCGAACTTCCTCTGTAGTAATATCCTTTATCTCAGCACTTGCAGAATTGTCACTGCTGTCTTCTGACTTATAGTCATAATCATAATCAATGTCATCCTCTTCTACTTCATCAAAATGCTTATAGAAGCAGGTTCGCTCTGTCGTGTATTTGAAGACCTCATCGAACTTCATGTCTTCACCGATAAGGTTGCTTTCTTTAAGCGCCATGAGCGATTCATCAATACCAAACGGTATCATACGCTGCATCATAATCTCGCCATTCTTAACAATGGTAAGATATGTACATACAGATTCAACATCAATACTTGCAACAATGCCGAGAGGATAGAATTCTCTAATCGCTTTTGCTATACCATTTTCCACAAGTTCAATATCAACGAGTGTAAGCTTGCAGAACGCCGCAAGCTCTTCATAGGCCTTAATCATATTCTTAGGTACAGCAAAAAGCTGTGCTCGCATCTGATCCTTATCAGTCTTACCGTTATTACGGTAAGTAAACTGGAAGCCTTCGCCGCTTGTAGGGAAAAATGTACCGGCATTGGTTGTAATGTATTCCCTAATCTTAGCGTCCTTCATCTGAGGCATAACTTCTTCTTTGGTACCGATATTAGAGGCCTGTAAGACGAATATAACCTTCTTCGTCTTCATGCCCTTAGACTTAAGTCCTTCTTCAAGACGTAATTGGAATTGAGGATTGCATTTAACTATGCCATTCTCAATTGTGTCCTCCGGCGTCTCGAAATAGAATGCATTGTAGATGATCTTAGCCGATTTGCGTTCACACTCTGCGACCTTGGTCAGGTGTGGGCCGATCTCAATGCTTAATACCTTTTCTGCCATTTCTCCCTCTCTCCTTGTGTGTAATAGTAAATATATAGCCGAAGCATCCGATACTTTTCATATACTTCCTCGACACGCTCTCGCTCTGAACGGGCGCCCCTAACGGACACTAAGCTCTTGCTCCGCAATCGCTAAGTGCCGAGGCCCGTTAAGGTCTCAAAAGCATATGAAAGATATCGTCTGCTCGATTATGACTATTCTCTCAGCCCAAGTCGTTCAGTCGATGGTTGTTGGGCGTTGGGTGTAGTGCTATGTGTAGCGCTATGTTAACCCTACTAGGGTTAGGTACCGGTTGATAATGTAGTCTCCTGCAATGACGGTAGTCATTATACCTACCGATAGGTAGGGGCCCATGGCGAGGACCTTGCCTTCGCCGGAGGCTTTCATTCTGATAATGTGAATGATTGAGCCTACGATACAGCCGATTACGAATGCTAATATAATCTTCTGCCAGCCGAGGAGCAATCCTGCGGCTGCCACTAGCTTGACATCGCCTCCGCCTATTGCTCTGCCCTTACTGATTAGTAATATAAGCAGTAACGGCACTGATAGCGCGAATGCTCCGATTACATAGCTAAGCCAATTATCTAAGTCAAGAAATATATGTCCGATTCCCAGGACACCTATAAATATATTAATCCCAAGCGGAATCTCGTATGTGCGCCAATCAATTACCGTAAGTACCAACAGTGCCGAGAATAAAGCGCAATATATAACAGCCGTTAATATGTTAGTATAATTAACATATGCTAAATCATATATGTTAAGAAACCACACACTGATTAGCACATATGCCACGCCATTAATGGCTTCTATTATCGGATATTGTGCGGAAATGTGAGCTTTGCAATTACGGCACTTGCCTCG
>CAJOIL010000108.1 GCA_905234525.1 uncultured Lachnospiraceae bacterium
AACCTGCTGGGCTATTTGTGCGGATTCACAGTGGGCAAATGCTTTAAGATGCCACCGTCTAAGATAAAGGCAATATCAATAGAAATTGGAATGCAAAATGCCGGACTCGCAACCAGTCTTGCTAACAGTACATTTCCTACTCTTGCCATGGCGACTGTGCCGGGTGCTGTATTCTCAATATGGCATAATCTGTCCGGTGCAATCTTAGCATCCATCTATAGAAGGTGGAAGGATGATGAATCACATCTGAGCGAAAGCGGGGAAAACAATGGAGAAAAGTCTTAAGAACGTTGAAATATCGTTGCCACATCCGCAATCGGTATACCATCCGTATCTAAGCAGGCTCTAGTACACCATTTACTAATTGTATTTGACACAGATATATATATATATATATATATAATTGTATATATAATGTATTTAAGGAGGAAGTTAATCTATGAAGAAGAAAATTCTGGCACTATTAGTGATTGGTGTTATTGCAGCTAGTATTACTGCATGTGGGTGCCAATCATCTTCAACAACAACTGATAATTCAACTACCGGTTCGACGAATAATTCAAATGTAGCTGCGGCTCCCGATTATTCTGAGAAGGAGTGTTGGTGTCAGGTTCCGGAAATATCGAAGGATGTAGATACATTCTTTGTATATCCAACTGTATATAGTGGAAAGAATGAAGGGGATCCTGATTATGCAAGTCTGGATAATGCTGAGGTAAAACAACAAGTAGATGAGGTCAAGAACTTCCAGGCAAGTGTATTCGAAGAATCTACTAATGTATTTATTCCATATTATCGTCAGGCAGGCTTAAAGCGTGCAGGGGAAGCTGTTAAGCAAACCGGGAATATTGATGCAGCTATTTCTGACATTCCATACGAAGATATAAAGGCTGCTTTAGATTATTATTTTACTAATTATAATAATGGTCGTCCGTTTATATTAGCAGGTCACTCTCAAGGGTCGGCTATAATTAGGTATGCTCTGAAGAATTATTTTAAAGAGCATCCTGAGTATTATGAGCGTATGGTTGCTGCATATACATTAGGATACTCTATTACAAAAGAAGACCTTGAGTCTAATCCACATATGAAGTTCGCAACCGGAGAGGACGATGCAGGTGTTATAATAAGTTGGAATACTGAAGGAACTCAGAATGTAGAGGGTAAAGTATTTAACGTTGTAGTATTGCCTAATGCTATTAGTATCAACCCTTTGAATTGGAAATTGGATGAGACATACGCTCCGGCCAGCGAGAATAAAGGGTCACTTAAAGTAGTAGATCCGGCAGCCGGTAAAGCAGATATTGGAGATGTTGGTGCCGATGCGCAGATTAATCTGGAAAGAGGCGTTGTTGTGACTAATGCCAATGGAACGCCTATAGCTATAACTGAATTCTTTGGTCCACAAAGCTATCACAATGATGACTATGGATTCTATTATAATAACATCAAGGAGAATGTAGCAAAGAGAATTGCAACCTATAAGGCTAGTCATTGATATGGGGCGTTGCTATAATATAATCAAATTATTTCACGTATAAGGGAGGAACTAAAATGAATGCAATTGATTATTCTAATAAGAACAACTGGTACAAGAGGCCGGAGGCTATAAAGGATGTTGATACATTTTACGTATATGCTACGGAATACATTATGTCAAGCTTTGATGAAGGTGCGCCTGATTATGCGACGATTGATAATGAAGAGATGCTACAGGGCGTGCCGGTAGAGTACATGGGGCATGCAACTACATTTGAGGATTCTACTAATGTGTTCGTTCCATATTATCGCCAGGCTGGCATGAAGTATGGAGGGAATATCTCTAAGGAGACAGGAGATGTCAATGCAGCACTTTACGGCATGCCTTATGATGATGTTACGGCTGCGTTAGATTATTACTTTGAGCAATGTAATGGTGGTCGTCCATTTATCATAGCAGGACATAGCCAAGGTTCAGCCATGGTTTTGCTATTACTCAGAACATACTTTAAGGATCATCCCGATTACTATGAGCGTATGGTTGCAGCCTACACCATTGGATATTCTGTTACAAAGGATTATCTTGAGGCAAACCCGCATCTGAAGTTCGCAACCGGTGAGAATGACACTGGCGTTATTGTTGCATGGAATACTGAGGGCCCTAAGAATGTGGAGCTAAATGCCCATAATGTTGTGGTACTTCCGGGTACAATGAGTATTAACCCACTCAACTGGAAGCTGGATGAGACTTATGCTCCTGCAAGTATGAATCTGGGCTCTTTCGCACCTGTTGGGGACACAGGCGAATATGAGATTAGGGATGTTGGTGTTGACGCCCAGATTAACCTTGCTCGTGGCGTTGTTGTGACAAATGCCCCTTCATATAGCGAAGCTGCCGAAGAAATGATACCGTACTTCGGTCCTGATTGTCGCCATGGAGAAGACTATGTCTTCTTCTATAACAATATTAAGGATAATGTGGCTAAGAGAGTTGAAGCCTATAAGGCGAGTCATTGATATAGCGTTTTATTGCCTGATTAAGTAAGGCAGGTATAAATATATTAGTAGGAGGAAGGATGAATTATGATAAATAATTCAAATGCAACCGGGGCACCTGATTATTCTAAGAAAGAGTGTTGGTATCAGATTCCGGAGATAACGAAGGATGTTGACACATTTTATATTTACCCAACTGTATATATGGGAACCAATGAGGGAGATTCTGAATATGCACCACTTGATAGTGATGAGGTAAAGCAAGGTGTGGAAGAGGTTAAGATGGTACAGGCAAGTGTATACGAGGAATCCACCAATGTATTCATGCCTTGCTATCGTCAGGCAGGATTCAAGCATGCAGGAGAAGTCTCTAAGCGAACAGGGAATCTGGATGCAGCTATTTCCGGCATTCCATACGAAGATATAAAGGCTGCGCTGGATTACTATTTTACTAATTACAATAATGGTCGTCCATTTATTATGGCAAGTCATAGTCAGGGTTCGGCTGTAAATAAATATGTTCTCAAGAATTATTTCAAAGACCATCCTGAGTATTATGAGCGCATGGTTGCCGCATATCCAATCGGATATTCTGTTACAAAAGATGATCTTGAGTCGAATCCACATATGAAGTTCGCAGCAGGAGAGAGTGATACAGGTGTTATAATAAGCTGGAATACTGAAGGAGCCAAGAATGTAGAGGATAATGTATCTAATGTGGTGGTATTGCCGAATGCAATTAGCATCAATCCTTTGAATTGGAAGCTGGACGACACATACGCACCGGCTAGTGAGAATAAGGGCTCTCTTATAATTGACGAGAAGGCCGGCAAAATAGATATTGGGGATGTTGGTGCTGATGCACAGATTAACCTTGAGAGGGGCGTTATTGTGACTAATGCCAATGGAACGCCTATAGATATGACGGAATTATTTGGTCCACAAAGCTATCATAATGATGACTATGGATTCTATTATAATAACATCAAGGAGAATGTAGCAAAGAGAATTGCAGCTTATAAGGCAAGTCATTGATATAGCGTTTTATTGTTTGATTAATTAAGGCAGGTGCTTGGGGCACCTGCCCTTTACATTATATGTCGATAAAGAGTAATTGAAATAAGATAGTGAAAATATGGTGCGTTATTTCAAAAAAACTATACATATTGAAATAATAAGAGTAAAATATAGATATTATTTCAAAAAGAGATTTTTTCACATCCAGAAGAGCGGATGTAGTAATTTAACATTTAATAAAAAACAAGGAGTTAGCAATTATGATTACAATTGGAAAGCCATTCGTTGCGGTTGAAGGAGAACGTGCGTATCTCAAAGCAAGGGTGGATATTAGTGATGATGCAGTAAGTAGATATGTAAGAGAGACCAGTAAGAAGGATAGAGTATATTGGGTGACTGACATAGATTATCCTCCGGCTGCATGGAAGGATGATGATTTCTGCGCCTTTTTTTCTGTCCAGAAGGAATACGCTGAGTATCTATGCGTTGAACGAAGCAATGCTTTTGTTATAGCCTTTTTCTGGTATGCTTGCGTTGCGGGTTCTGATATTACATTTGAGATGCCCATGTCCAAAAGGTTATATGATGGTATCACATCAATGCTGCTTCCCAGACTTAGAGACAATGGAGTTGAACCTATTAAGCTAATAGGTCCGGTTACCGACGAGAAGGTAAAGTGCGAGAATGGTGTAGTGACTGGTATGTCAGGAGGAGTTGATTCAAGCTATACTCTTATGAATTATGGTGGCGATAATGCGCCGGGAGGTAAGAAGCTTACACATCTTGCAATATATGAAGCTGCATACTATTTATTTACCAAGAAGGATTATCCGGACGATGTAGATGCCATATATGAATCAGAAGATAAGATTAACGCTCATGTATTAGAACGAGCCAAGATGATTGCAGAGCATAATAATCTTCCTCTTATTCATGTTAGGACTAATCTTGACAAAGGATTCTATAGAGGTGCGTTACAATTTACTGCAATGTATAGATATCTTGCGTGCACGTTGTCATTAGAACACCTTTATAATACATATATAAGCTCATCTTCCGGACATGAAGAGGGACAGTTAGAGGTGTCTTTATTTGCGCCAACTCAGCATTACGAGGATTTCCTGTGTGAATGTCTACAGACAGAGAACTTTGTATATATGACAAGTGACCATGATTCCAGAATTACTAAGTTAAAAGCCCTTGCTGATAATACTGATTTTCAGAAGTCTGCCAGTGTATGCTTTAATACTCAAAAAGATGGTGAGAATTGCGGTGAGTGTTACGGTTGCTGGAAGACAATGATACCTCTTGATTTCATAGGTAAGCTTGATAATTTTAGGGAGAGCTTTGATGTTGATAAATACTATGCTAATCGTGAAAATGTGTATAAAGACTTGATAGAGTTTTCAAAATCTCCAGAATGTTCATCGGCAAGGAAGACAATAGAATTATTGCTTGAAGAGGCAGACAAAGAGCCAAGCGAAGCAGGAGAACTATTCAGGAAGGTGTACGCTGAAAAACTATCACCTACAAGGCAGAAGGAGTAGACTTAAGCGACGAGTAGCTTCATGGGGTACGTCCCCCTAGACGAGAACTGTCTTCTTCTCGTTGCTGCAGAAGCCGCAACACTTAAGTATATTAGAGGAAACTAATAATTGTGAGTGATTTCTATGAATTCTGTCCTAACTGTGACGCTAACTTAACTCTCCAAAGGGGATATGATGCATCCTTGCCATATTGGGTATGTCTTGGATGTGGTCAGATGCTTACACACCACGTGTGATTGTATAAGAAAAAGTGTGAGATAAGGAAGAAAAGGAGAAAATAGCTATGAGCAGAGATGCGGAAAAAGTAATTAAGGCAATGCACGAATACATTGATAAGTATGGAAATGAAGATATGAATGAAGAGCAGATGAATAGTCTTATGCAACAGTTTATGGAAGAGTATAATTCTAATCTTCCTAAGCCTGTCACAGAGAAGACAGCTAAAACTTCTGAGGATTATGTTGAGCTTGCAGAAAGTACAGAGGATATTGGTAAGGCTGGTATATATGCAAAAAAAGCACTGAAATTGGATCCTGACAACTTAGATGCTGAAAGAATCCTGATAGATTGCACATCTTCAGGTGTTATAGATGTATTAAAAAAATATGATCGCGCTATTAAGCACGGCAATGAGGTTATGAAAAAACGTGGATATATGAATGAAGATTGTATCGGAGATTACTGGGGGATTTTCGAGACCAGACCTTATATCAGACTGTGTGGTGCGTATGTAGAGACACTCGTAGATTGTGGTATGTATGGTAGAGCACTTGCAGAAGCGAAGAACATCATTCATCTTAATGAAGGTGATAACCTAGGCATGAGATATAAATTAATGCATATTTATTCGCTTTTGGAGAGGGAAGAAGAAGCATTATCGCTTCATGCACAATATGATAATAGAGAAGAAACTATGATGTTGTTACCGCTATCTATTTTATTCTTCAAAAAAGGTGATTTTGATACAGCAGAGAAATACTTAAAAAAGCTTTGCAAATCTAATAAGGATACCAAGAAATTTGTTAAAGCGTTCGTTAATGATGATTTAGAGCGTTATTTAAGGGAAATAAGCGATTATGGATACAGACCATATTCAATTGAAGAGTTGATTATTGATATGACAGAAAATAGTTTTCTTATTGCTAATATGAGTGCGTATTTCTTCTGGGCAAATGATATACTGAATAAAAAGAAGAGATAATACTATATCGTACAGAGGTCTCTACGAAGAATAATTAATAAAGCCACTAGCTATTATCAAAGCTAGTGGTTTTTTAGTGCACTAATGACTTCCGTTTTGGCTGAAAATGCCCTATATACTACGCATATAGGATGTAGGTAGTCCTTGACAGGACTACCTACATATATATAAAAGATATTGTCCAACGCGGAGGGGGAGGGTAAATGGAGCAACTGGAAAAATTTGATGAATATGTGAAGGCATTTGAAGATAAATATGGAAAAGTTGATGAGGCATTAAATAAGTTATTTAAAAAGACGTATCCTAAGAATACTAGCTTTGAAGATGTCGTTATTAAAGTATTGGCATTAGACAATTATTATTCAACAAATCTAAAAGAAGAGCAAATTAGAATTATCACTAATTTGATTATTCAAAACCAGGATATTGATAAGCAGTTAGAAAATGGTGAACGTTGTGTTGTTGATTATATTGGCAAGACAAAGCCTGGAGTAAAAAATGCATATGTATTTGCTTCAAAATATTGTAGCTTTCATAAGCCTGATAAGTATATTGTTTTTGATAAGTATAGCTGGATGGCAATGCATGATTTGTTCGACAAAGGAATTATAAAAAGCAATATCCCTAAATATGGTTCGAAGAGTATGGATTTTGGTGCATATAAACTATATTGTGGCTGTATGGATGAATTAAAGAAGACTTATTTTTTGAATGAATGCTATAAGAAGATTGATGAATTCTTATGGACCTACGGGAAAGATTTATAATTTATATTTTATTTAACAAGGGGGTAA
>CAJOIL010000109.1 GCA_905234525.1 uncultured Lachnospiraceae bacterium
AATTGCGATATCCTGAAGCATCTCTTTACGTCTGTCACCATATCCCGGAGCCTTAACAGCTACTACGTTAAATGTACCTCTTAGCTTATTAAGGATAAGTGTTGTAAGAGCTTCACCCTCAACATCCTCAGCAATAATAAGAAGACGTGAACCTGATTGAACAATCTGCTCTAAGAGAGGTAAAATGTCTTGAATATTACTAATCTTCTTATCTGTAATTAAGATATACGGATCTTCAAGAACTGCTTCCATCTTATCCATATCTGTTGCCATATAAGCTGAAATATAACCTCTATCAAACTGCATACCTTCTACAAGGTCAAGCTCTGTCAGCATTGTCTTGGATTCTTCGATAGTGATTACGCCGTCCTTTGATACCTTATCCATAGCATCTGCAACCATCTCGCCGACTTCATCATCGCCTGCGGAAATTGCGGCTACCCTTGCAATCTGGTCTTTGCCGTTAACATCTTTGCTCATCTTAACGATTGCATCGATTGCTGTATCAGTTGCCTTCTTCATACCTTTACGAAGAACAATACAGCAAGGTTCTTAATACCTTCTGAAATCATTGATTGTGCAAGCACTGTAGCTGTTGTTGTACCATCACCCGCTACATCATTAGTCTTAGTTGCTACTTCCTTAACAAGCTGTGCGCCCATATTCTCGAATTCATCTTCAAGTTCGATTTCTTTAGCGATTGTAACACCATCATTAGTAATAAGCGGTGCACCATATGACTTATCAAGTACTACATTTCTTCCCTTAGGACCGATTGTAACCTTAACAGAATCAGCAAGCTTATCAACGCCGGCCTCAAGAGCTGCTCTGGCCTCGGCTCCGTATTTAATCTCTTTTGCCATAATAACTCCTTCTTTCTATCATAATAAATATAAATTGAAAAATTACTCTACTACTGCAAGAATGTCATCCTGACGAACGATAATAAATTCATCACCATCAAGCTTAACCTCTGTGCCGGCATACTTAGAATAAATAACCTTCTGCCCAACACTAACCTGCATCTTAACTTCTTTACCATCAACTACTCCACCCGGACCAACTGCAACAACCTCAGCCTCTTGTGGCTTCTCCTGTGCTGATGATGCAAGTATAATCCCTGACTTAGTAGTCTCTTCTGCCTCTAGTTGCTTTAATACAACACGATCAGATAATGGATTTAACTTCATAATATAATGCCTCCTTTATAATAATATTTTATTTAATATATATTAACTCAACGGATTGCTTCGCGCTTCGCGCTCTCGCAATCAGTTCCTTCAAGACATAATATTAGCACTCGACGTCGTCGAGTGCAAGTAATTTTTTAATAAATCACAAAATATTCATATTAATTGGTAAAAAACGTTATTAACACAACCGTTAAGTTAAGTAACGCATGCCCCGCATACGTAACCCACAGCTTATGCGTCTGATCGTAGACGAAGCCCAATAACAGACCTATTATAAATGCATAAATCATCTGCACCCAATTAAAATGCAATATACCGAATATCAATGCTGAAAGCACAACTGTCGGTGCAGTATCAAATTTCTTCTCCAGTTCTCCGCAGACAATTCCACGAAATACCAATTCTTCGAGCGCCGGAACTATTATTACATTAGACAATATCTTAGCAATTATATCACCATTGTTAAGATATTCATTGGCTTTAGAGAATGATTCGCTTACCTCAGATAGTGGGAAATGTGACACAATAAGATTAAGTACAACTCCAAGCGCCACAATAGATATAATGTATATAATCTCCTTAGGTAACTTAGATGCCTCAAACAAAGGCTTTGCAGAGTACACCGCAGCCTTTTTGTAAATAGGATACATAACAGCAAGTGTTAATCCACCGGCAACAGCTGTACAGTAAAGCCCCGGTATAATACCACCGAACACATTAGCATTTATGTAATTGAATACAGAATATAGCAAATTAAATAGGACAAAATATACAAGTAGCGGATATACTATCTTATATAATGTACTGTCTGTAATTTTCCCGTTCATGGTTTAGTCTCCCTCTTGAAAAGATAAGTTCACGAAAGCGTTTCTCTCCATACATCCTCTTTGAATCCGGTCAGGACCGTAATTCATTATTTACATTTGATGTCGTACAACCGCATACTCATCGTCGCTTCTGAAAAACGGACAAGCATCTCGACTACCCATCATAAGCCTAGCATAATCATCCTCATCCATATCCACGGAGCAATAATAGCTCTCATCCTCATCATCGTATTCGTAATACGCACATTCAGAACAGTTCATACTTGCTTGTCTCCTTCCATTAATTAATGGTCACAAATTCTATAATGTATTCTTTTATTATCTCTATCCACTCTATAAAATCGCTGACCGCAACATGTTCATTAGCCTGATGGCACTGATCAATCTGCCACGGAGCTTGTATACCAAAAGCAATTGTATTGGGGATATGTCTGGCGTATGTTCCGACTCCAACAGCTTTTGGCTCTAAATGAATATTCCTATACTCTTCTTTATATCCAACGAATTTATCTATATGTCTCTCCCAAATTGCCGATAATTTCTTAACTTCCGGGGAATCTTTATCTTTAGTAAGCGGTGCCAGATTAAGTGTTACATCAGTGCTCAAATCATAGAGAGATGCTTTTTCTTTTATACAATTTATAAAAGCGTTACAATCTACTGAAGCCGGCATTCTGCAATCAATCTCAACTTCGCACTCTTTGTTTGAAGCAGTAAGTGTTCCTATATTAAATGTGATATTATTCAATTCACGCTCATTAAGAGACGTTATATAATCAGCTTTATCAAAATCTCTGATATATTTTAAAATAGGATAATCATCTACGTTGATGCCATCTCCTTCAACCTTTTCTGCAAGAAGGGTTATTGCGTTAATTCCATTCTCGGGTTTTGAAGCATGAAATGCTCTACCCTTTTGTTCATATTTTTGCTCATCAATAATACAATAAGCACTATTGGGAACTATATTAACGGCGCTACCGCCTTGAGCCTTTAGATTATTTTTATTCTCTCCGTGGACTCTAAGATGAACAATTCTTTTTTCACTATATATTACAGGAAAAACTGCATCCGGTGTAATAGCAAAGTCGGGAATCTCTCCATGCTCAGCATAATACTGTATACATGAGCATGTTCTTTCTTCATCTGTTCCGAGTATGAGTCTAACTCGACAACCATCCGGATTAAAATCTGAATCAAATAGTTCTTTCATTGCAAAATAACTTGCACACGCAGGTCCTTTGTCATCTACAATGCCACGGGCATACATGGCCTCTACGCCCATATCATCTACTGCATTAGTAAGTGTAAAAGGATCGCTGTTCCATCCATCAGATACCGGCACTACATCAAGATGACATATTATACCGATAAGTCTGTCTCCGGCCCCAAACTCAACCCATCCTACTCTATCGCCTACAATTCCGGTGTTAAATCCATTTCTCTCTGCCTCGGCAAGAAACACATCAAGCACCTCTTTGGGTTGTCTTCCATAGGGTGCTCCTTCCTCTTGTATCCCTCCAACGGATGGAATACTTATTATTTTTTCAAGAAATTCTTTTTGATAATTTGTAAGCATAATTCTCTAAAATTTAATAACTTCCTAAATTCTTTCCTCCATTATTAATGCCATCAACACTAAATCTTCTGTTCCATTATTCTTGGTACTATGAGCGCATCCGGCGCCACAACGCGTCATATCACCCGGATGAAGCACAACTTCATTACCATTATCATTAACGGTAGCCTCTCCTGAAAGCACATAATACGCGCCTATCTCTCCATCATGCTCATGATATCCAATAGATGAACCCGGTGGGATAACAAGCTTACTTAACATGCGACCGTAGCCTGCAATTTCTTCAGGCTTTATCCAATCATAATATATTACTTCATTTTCTCCACCACGAGCATTATATACTATTCGGGGCTTTATGTCTTCACTTTTTCGAACCATAGCTGTTCTCCTTATATTTTCTTTACATCCATTCTCCGGGACATCATCATCGCTACACCAATATTTTAATCATTGAGTTACTTCCTTTAACATTGTCTTAATCCGCTATTGCACAAGTCTATGGCTCATAAAAGAC
>CAJOIL010000110.1 GCA_905234525.1 uncultured Lachnospiraceae bacterium
TTAAGGATATCATTGTTGTAAATATGTCCGGCTTATCAAGTATGTATGCTAACCAGGGTGGTGTTATAGTAGCTGTTTAATTCGAAGCTGTAATTTGTATAAACCTATATATTTTCTTTATATATGCTGTTACTCAATATCCAAATCAGCTGTAATCTCATAATAATCACACGCATGTGCTGTGTAATTCTTAACATTCTTCTTAGAGATTAAGTTCATCTGCAAGAATGAGCAGAATACATATGCATCATCATCTAAGATTTCATCCTGAAGCTTAACGGCCATTTCGCCTCTCTTATCAGTATCAAATTCCTTAGACAAATCACCTACAAGCTTAGTTACATCATCATCTTTATAATTACCGTAGTTATAATCACTGCCCGGCAATGTGCTTGTAGTAAAGAAGTATTGAGGGTCACCGGAAGGTGCTGTTACAAGTGCTGATGCATATCCTGAACTGCTTATGATTAGCTGTATTGTTAATCTCAACATTGATACCGATTTCCTTAAGTGAAGCTTGTGCAGACTCAGCAAGGAGCGGTAATTCCTGACGTGAAGGATATGTTAACCATTTGATTGTAAGCTTCTGTCCGTTCTTCTCACGGATTCCGTCGCCATCTGAATCAACCCATCCTGCTTCCTGTAATAGCTGCTTAGCCTTGTCCCGGTTGTAAGCCTTAGCTTCCTTAACCTTATCACCACCGAAGTTAGAGAATCCATCAGGGAATGCTCCGTGGCCTACTACGCCGTGACCTTGAAGAAGTGTATTAACGAATCCCTCTTTGTTGATTCCGTATGCAATAGCTTCTCTTACCTTATCATCCTTCATAATATCACTATCCATATTCATTGTAGCAAAGAATGCTCTTGATGTCTGGATACTTGAGAATTGATATTTGTCATTTTGGAACTTAGGATACTGGTCGTATGCCATTCCGTATGCTGCATCGATATCACCTGTCTGAAGTGCTGCAGATAATGTATCGCCGTCTGTAATTGTCTTAATTGTAATCTCTGAAAGCTTAGGTGTGCCGTTCCAGTAATTACTGTTAGGTGTAACCGTTAAGTGATCGTCTGTTACCATTTCCTTAACAACATAAGGACCTGTACCTGTAACAATACCTGTATTCATATCACTTGACTGCATATCAATGATACATCCGTACGGGTCGCCCAAATAGTTTATTAAAGCAGGATTAGGCTCTGTTGTCTTAATTGTAAGAACATTGCCGTTAGCTTCCATACTCTCAACCTTAAGATCCTTTGGTGCTCTGTCGTGCGTTGCAATCAAATGCTCGAAGCACTCCTTAACAGCCTGAGCATCAACTGCCTTACCGTTAGAGAATTTCACATTGTTCTTAAGTGTAATTGTCCATGTGTTGGCGCCGTCATTCTCCCACTTATCGGCAATCCATGGCTCAAGTGTCATTGTGTCCGTGTAGTGAACAAGTGTCTCGCCAATACCATAACGAATACAAGCCCACCCGTTATAAGTATTATGAGGATTGACTGTCTCCTCTGAGTTCTCTGAGTTAAAGGTTGTGTCACCGATAACCATTTTCTTGTTGCCACTGCTTCCTGAAGTTCCGCCACTACAACTGCAACCTACGAGAAGTGATGCTACCATCATAATGGCAACGACTACTGCTAGTTTCTTTTTCATAATTTTCCTCCCTAGATAAAATATCTTGCCATAGTACTAACCTGACATCAAGTTATATAACTATATGTCCGAAGCCTTCGTTCAAGCTTAGAATATATTAGCGATTAATCCAGCGCGGGAATCGAGCAACATGGATGTTGCGAGAAGGAGTGTGCTCCTCCCGGACGGAGGATTAACGACGGTTCCCATCATACTAACCTAGCGTTCCAAACATTAATCGCTTATATATTCTTAGTGAAGAACGACCAGCAAGGTCATTCTACATCTCATCTTGTGTCTCAGTTCCAAGTACCGGCACGCTCATGACGAAATGTCGCTTAGCCGGTCTTGGCAACTGAGACACTTGCTATAGTACTGAAGCTATAAGCTTCTTAGTATAGTCCTCTCTCGGATGTGTAATTACATCATTAGTATCACCCTGCTCAACTATCTCCCCCTTATTCATAACAATAACTCTGTCACAAAACTGCTGCACTAATGCAATATCATGACTGATGAATATGATGGAAATGTCTCCTCCTCGCTTTTCTCTTAGGCTGTTAAGAAGCGCAATTATCTCCTTTTGTACGGTAACATCAAGTGATGATGTGGCTTCATCGCACACGAGAATCTTCGGCGAGATTGCAAGCGCTCTTGCTATTGCCGCCCTCTGGCACTGACCCCCGCTTAATTCGTGAGGGAATCTATCATAGAATTCCTTGGGCAGTCCGCATTCTTCAAGAAGCGTCTCAACTCTTTTCTTGGTTTCTTCCTTGGACATTCCTAAGTTCCTGAGGCTCTCACCAACACTTTTACCGATTCTTATTCTAGGATTAAAGGATTCCACCGGAGTCTGAAATACCATTTGAATTTCCTTATACAGCTCCTTTCGGGAAATGTCCTTCATATCACGACCGTTAAGTCTAACCTCTCCGCTTGTAGAGCCTATAAGTCTCGTAATAATTCTTACGGCAGTACTCTTACCACTACCGCTTTCTCCTATAATTCCGAGGCACTCACCGGCATTAAGATTGAAGCTAATATCTTTAAGTGCATAGACCTCCGTCTTCTTCCCTTTATTAAATACACGATTTAATTTTTCAACTTCAAGTACTTTATCCATATTATCTCTATCTCTTCAAACGCGGTACTGCATCCATTAGCTTCTTCGTATATTCTTCCTTCGGATTATTGATAATATCCTTCGTAGCTCCCATCTCAACAATCCTTCCGTCCTTTAACACAAGTACGTTGTCGGCCATAGCATTTACCACACCGATATTGTGAGTAACGATGATTATAGATGTGTTAAATGTGTCACGCACCCTTACCATCTCTTCCACCGCCTGCTTCTGAATTGTAACGTCCATCGCAGAGGTTGGTTCATCAGCAAAAAGCACCTTGGGATTAAGAAGCATGGCACATACAACGCCGACCCTTTGTTGCATTCCTCCGGATAACTCATTCGGATAGCTCTCTAGAATTCTCGTATCATCATTGAACCCCAGCTTCCTAAGGAGTTCACTTACTCGCTCCTTGAATTCCTCCTTGGAAATGTTACTGTGCGCCCTCATCGCTTCATAGAGCTGAGTTCCTATCTTCCTTACGGGACAAAAGCTGCTTCCCGCAAATTGAAATATCATTCCGAGATTAGGACCGTTTATTTCAAGCTGTTCCTTCTTGCTGAGATTAAGGAGACTCTTGCCGTCATAGATTATATCCCCCGATGACACCCCGGCACCTTCTCCGAGAAGTCCCATTGCTGCCTTAATAATAGTTGACTTTCCCGAGCCGGACTCTCCGACTATTCCGAGTATTTCCCCTTCTCTCACGGAAAATGATATATCGGAAACTGCAACAGCGTCACCATATTTAATTTCTACCTTATCGTATCTTAGTATCTCAGACATATTACGCTCTTCTTCCTCTTGATTTAGGATCGGCGAAGTCTCGAAGCGTGTCACCGAACAAATTAAATATCATTACGGAAACGAATATTGCAAGTCCCGGAGCAAGTACGGTCCACGGCTGTGTCTCAAGCATTGAACGAGCATCACTCATCATGCTTCCCCATTCAGCAATCGGCGGCTTCGCACCAAGTCCCAAGAACGAAAGTCCCGCAAGCTCCATCATCATTGTTCCTATATCAAGAACGGCTGTTACAAGAATTGTTCCGATGATATTGGGAATAACATGCTTAAATACCATAACAATAACAGCTGTTCCCGATAACCTGGAGGCCTC
>CAJOIL010000111.1 GCA_905234525.1 uncultured Lachnospiraceae bacterium
AGCAGTCTTCGGTGTTGATGATGATTCTAACAGAGTATATGTTAAGATAGTAGATAAAACTTCCGATAAGACTATTGTACAGTATCCCGCAGAAGAGACTTTGAAATTAATCAGCAAAGTGTGGGATGACGGTGGACTTACAGTCGATGAGAAGAGATAGGAGGAGACTATGGCAACACCTACAAGAGTATCGGGTATGATGTCCGGAATGGACACAGAAAGCGTAGTTAAGGCGTATGTACAGAGCTACGTAGATAAGAAGAATAAGATAAAACAATCGCAGACAAAGCTTACATATAAACAAGATGCGTGGAAAGCCCTGAATACCAAGGTTTATTCGTTATACAGTAAGGTAGGTAACTTGCGTTTTAGTAACTCGTATAACCTTAAGAAGACTACTGTATCTGATGCTACAAAAGCATCTGTTACAGCAAGTTCTAATGCGGTAATTGGAACACAGACACTTAAGATTAAACAGCTTGCAAAGGCAGGATATCTTACAGGTGCGCAACTTAAGAAGGGAACAACGGAATCTGCGACATTGTCAGACTTGGATTATACAGAGGGTGAAACCACTATATCTGTAAAAGCAGGCAGTGGCGATATGAAGAATATTACACTTAATGCGAATTCTAAGATATCTGATGTAATCAGCGAACTTCAGAAGGCGGGAGTCAACGCAAGCTATGACGCTAATAACAGACGAATATTCGTAAGTGCTAAGCAGAGCGGTGTAGAGAATGATTTTGCAATTACAGCAAGCTCTACGCAAGGTAACGAAGCATTACGGGCATTAGGACTTCTTACAACTGCAGCAGGAGATGTTAAGGGATATGAGTCTAATGCATTATATGCTAAGAACTCTGCCGGTGAGAACTATTATGTTCTCGATGAAGACGGCAATATACAATATGACGAAGAAGGAAATGTAAAAACTAACGGCACATATGATGCCGATAAGACAGCTGATTATATTAGGGATACCCTTTATAATCTTGCGACTTATCGTGATAGAATTAATGAGTTAAGTGCGGACAATACATTATCAAATGCTAAGATAGAATATTCTAACGCTAAGGATAAGGTCGATGAAGTCAGTGCATCAGAAGATGGCGCAAAGCTAATAAGCTATCTTAATGCTGCGTCTAATGGCGCGACATATGTAGGTTCCGATGGTAACACGTATACAGAAGAGACGAAGGATTCTGCCGGAGAGGGCGTAGAATTATCTCCGATAGAAGAAAAGCTGACTGAACTTGGTAGGTCACTCGGTTATATAACTTCTGGAGAAGATGGCGAAGAAGACAGGACGGCATATGATGAAATAGTAAGTGCCAACACTACATACAATAAGTATGCGGACATAGACACAACAGACTACTATCTTAACCAAGAGGAACGAGCAGCAGAGCAAGCTGATATTGATACCAGAAATGCAGAAATTGCTGAGAAGAATGCATATATTACCGACAATGGTTATTGGGATCAAAAGGATTACACGGCATACTATGAGAACGGTATAATCGATAAGGATGCCGTAGGAACTGACTTTGATAACTTGGTTAAATCAATTGCTGCCAAGATAGACTTTGCAAAGCAAGTAGTTGATATGGATATCAGTATAACCGGTAGCGCTGGGGCAACTCGTGTAACGGCACAGGATGCTAAGATAGAACTTAACGGAGCAGAATATATATCAAGTAGTTCTACATTCTCAATCAATGGGCTTAGTATTAATGCTTTTGCTGAGACAGGTGACAATGCAATTACAATTAATACCACCCAGGATAGCCAAGGTATATATGACAAAGTTAAAGATTTCTTATCAACATATAATGAAATAATTAATGAAATGCAGTCTCTGTACAATGCTGATTCTTCAAAAGGCTATGACCCTCTTACCGATGATCAGAAGGAAGAGATGTCAGAAAAAGAGATAGAGAAGTGGGAAGATAAGATTAAGAACGCAATTCTTAGAAGAGATTCAAGTCTCGGAACACTTATCGATAAGATGACAAGTTCTATGTATAAGCCAATCAGTATTAATGGACGAGGATATTCGCTATCTGATTTTGGTATTCAGACATTAGGTTATCTTAACGCTGCTAAGAA
Source organism: uncultured Lachnospiraceae bacterium (assembly GCA_905234525.1). GTDB lineage: Bacteria > Bacillota > Clostridia > Lachnospirales > Lachnospiraceae > RUG191. Next base: position 2,113 of record CAJOIL010000111.1, read on the forward strand.
CGAGCAATATGCTTATCATATCTATGGTGATGAAGATGATTCTGCTGTATCAGGAAAAGAAGATAAACTTATGGCTATGATAAACGAGGATCCTGATACTGTTGTAAAATTTATGCAACAACTTTCTGACAATTTATATGATGCTATAGGAAGCGAGATGAAGAGTAGTAATCTTCGGTCGGCCTATACTGTATATAATGATAAAGAGATGAAAACGCAACAGACGTCATATACAAAGTCGATTAAAGAGTGGGAGAATAAGATAGCTGACATGGAGGATAGATATTATAAGAAATTCTCCAAGATGGAAGCTACGTTGGCTAAATTACAGAGTGCCACATCTTCGTTGACGGGTATGTTAGGCAATTGATGAAGGATTAAATATATATTTAAGGAGGAAATGCAATGGCATTACCAACAGCTTATGATTCGTATAAGAAGAATAGGGTACTTACAGCAACACCGGGTGAGCTGGTGCTCATGCTATACGAAGGAGCTATCAAGTTTTGCAATATAGGTATAGTTGCAATTGAGAATAAGGATTATATTAAAGCTAATACAAATATACAGAAGGCAGAACGGATTGTTGCAGAACTTCGTGGTAGTCTTGATATGAAGTATCCGGTGGCAAAGGATTTTGACAACGTATATGAATACATCGGCTGGGTTTTGCTTCAAGCAAATGTCAAGAAAAGTACCGGCAGGCTTGAGGAAGCGCTTAAACATCTGAGGACGATGAGAGACACATGGAAGGAAGTAATGAAGACGGCAGGCACACAAGCAGGTTAAGGGGAATATATGACTAATCAAGAGTATACTAGGATGATGGTAGAAAGCCTTGATAAGAAAGTGGAGCTTCTTAAGCAGTTACAAGGCCTTAATCTAGAGCAAAAAAATATATTAGAGGATTATGACTCGTTACCTGAAGAGCTTGATGAGAATATGGATAAGAAGTCCGCTATAATAGATCGTCTGGATAAGATGGATGAGGGATTTCAGAGTCTCTTTGATAAGGTTAAGGAAGAGCTTGACAATAAGAGAGAAGCCTATGCCGAAGATATAAGATGTATGCAGGAACTTATAAAGGAGATAACAGATCTTTCGGCAGATGTACAGGCTAAAGAGATGCGGAACAAGGAATTGGCAAAGAAAAGGTTCTCTCACGTGAGAAATCAGATAAGAGAGACTAAGCACGGACAAAAAGCTGTTGCATCATATTACGCAAGTATGATGAATAATACAGGTTATGAAGGGTCGCAGTTCTGGGATAAGAAGAAGTAAGATGTTATTTTGCTCGGGAGTTTTCTTCCGAGCTTTTTTGTTTTTAATGTGGTAAATGTGTGAAAAGGAATTACTGCCGGCACCATATCTTGTGGTTGAGA
>CAJOIL010000112.1 GCA_905234525.1 uncultured Lachnospiraceae bacterium
GATGTTTATGAGTGCTATGAGTACAGAAGAAGTGTCATGGGATGCACTCAAATTATTATATATAACAGGAGCACCGTTTGATATATGGCATGCCGTAAGGGCTGCATTGTTTGTGTTCTTTTTTGGCAATGCCATTCTGACTAAGCTGGAGAGAGTTAAGATTAAGTACGGATTCTATAGGATTAATAGGATATAATGAAAGGAAGAGTTATGAACTTACAACAACACATTTCCAAGAGAATTATTGCAGTAACAATGACAGCGGTTCTGGGCGTTACGACATTGATGGCCGGTTCTGATTTGTTCGTTGAGAAGGCAAATGCAGCAGATGTTAAGACAGCAACCGTAAGCTACACAGCGCAGTATGACGGGGCATTCAAGGATGCTAAGATTAATACAAGTGTATCATCAGACACAGCCGAGAATATGGGATACGAAGATAGCGTGGCTGCAGGTGATGGTGTATCACTTCTTGATGTTAAGGACATCTTCCCGAGCTATAATTCGTCAAATAAGGATAATTATTTCTCGATTGCCAATACTGAGTATGGAGTATCTATTATGAACGCATATGCTAAGGGCGGTAGTAGCGTAGGCTACTATAAGAATGGTGCGATGGCGTATGGACTATCTGAGACAGTCGCGGATGGTGATGTTGTGGATACTTTTTACTATCAAGACACAACTGCGTGGTCGGATTCCTATTCGCATTTTATAAATGTTACATTATCTGATGGTTATATCGAGGGCAATCTTGTAAGAGACGGTTATGATGAGAGTTATAATCTTGTTACAATGCCTGTTGCCGGCGTTGACTTGGGTTGGCTTAATACGGATACTTTAGAGCTTATAAATGCTAATCCGTACGGTAGCGCATCGCTAAAGACTTCTGCGGACGGAAGCTTTAGTCTGACAATGCCCAATACATCGGGTAGTTATTTGCTTACCGTATATGACGGAACAGTAGACGGTGTTTATCTTGTTCGTACTTTGTGCGTAGAATATCCGACTACACCTAAGGTAGTTCCGACACCGAAGAGCTTGTCGGAGGAGACAGATATTTACAATGCAGCAGGAAAGTATTTAGCTGATACTAATAAGCAGATTTCATATGGCGATGCGAAGGAAGGATATTTGATTGGACTTGGCAGAGCCAATTATCCGGTAAGCGATGGGCTTTATTCAGGGTATTATGATAGCGTTAAGTCATATCTTGCCGGTAACGGTGGCAAGTTTGACAGCGTAACTGAGTGTGCTAAGGTTGTTGCTGCGCTTAATGCAATCGGTTACGACCCGACTAATATAGATGGTATTGATATTACCAAGCAGCTTAGTGATACATCGTCAGTAAGCGGAGTATATGCCAATGCATATGCTTTAATCGCACTTGACACTAAGAATTATCCGTCAGATGCCAGGGATACATACATTAATAATCTGGTAAATGTGCAATTATCAAACGGCGCGTGGGGTTGGAACGGCAGTCCTGATAACGATACAACAGGAATGGTACTTGCCGCGCTCGCACCTTATTACAATAAGGATAGTGCAGTGACGAATGCCGTTAACAAAGCGCTTGACTATTTATCTAACGCACAAGCAAGTGATGGTGCGTTTAGGTCAGGGATGGACGAGAACTCCAACTCTACAGCGATGGTTGTGCTCGGATTGTCAGAGCTTGGAATTAACGCTGATACAGATTCGAGATTTGTTAAGAATGGTGTTTCTGCCGTAGATGCACTGTGCTCATATGCAGTAGCGGGCGGTGGCTTCGGTTGGACCGACAATACAGATGTTAACGATTATGCGACATATCAGTCTTACTATGCACTGTGCTCATATTTCAGGTGCATTAACGGAATGAACAGATTGTTTGACATGACAGCTGAGAAGGCATCGGCTGACAGTGATAGCGGGACTACCAAGGTGCCGAAGGTACCTAAGACCGGGGATAGGTTATTTTAAGTGAGTGGCATATAATCACAAAATACCCTTCACCTTATCAAGAGTGGCGGCGTCAACGGTGGCGTCGCTTTTTTTGCCGGCAAAAATAGTCTCTGCCTGCTCAGGTGTTAAGGCAATGCCGTCCTCCTTGGCTATTGCAAGTATCTCCTCCGGAGAGGAAGCATTCATTACCTTCACAAGTGTAGCCTTCATATCCGGATTATCTATCATATCTTTTACTTTATCAAATGATTTACCCATTGTTATACCTCCATTGTTGTATAATACTATATAATATTATATAGTATATATCAATAAAAAGTGCTACAGAGTCAAAAACCTCTTTCGAAGCAGGGGCCCACGAAGTGGGAGGAACCCTTGTTGCCGGTAACATTGAGAAGCAGCAGAGAAAGAGGTGTTTTGGTCTGTAGCACGTTAGGGGTTATATTATGCAAGCAGAATTCAAGCTACATTCTAACTATGAACCAACCGGCGATCAGCCCGAGGCAATTGCCAAGCTCGTGAAAGGCTTTAAAGAGGGCAATCAGATGGAGACCCTTCTCGGCGTTACGGGTTCGGGTAAGACATTTACAATGGCTAATGTGATTGCGGCGCTCGGCAAGCCAACGCTGATACTATCGCATAATAAGACATTGGCGGCACAGTTGTATTCAGAGATGAAGGAGTTCTTCCCGGAGAATGCCGTTGAGTATTTTGTGAGCTATTATGATTATTACCAGCCGGAAGCGTACGTGCCTTCAACGGATACATACATTGCCAAGGATTCATCTATTAATGACGAGATTGATAAGCTGAGGCTGTCGGCAACAGCATCACTTTCTGAACGTAAGGATGTTATTATTGTATCATCCGTGTCGTGCATTTACGGAATCGGTTCGCCCGAGGATTATGAGAATCTGTGTGTGTCGCTACGACCCGGAGACAATAAGGATAGGGATGATGTTATTAAGGAATTAATATTGATGCAGTATGTCCGCAATGATATGGATTTCGCCAGAGGAACATTTCGCGTGCATGGCGATGTGCTTGAGATTTTCCCTGCGAATGTGTCCGAATATGCGTACAGGGTTGAATTCTTCGGAGATGAGATTGATAGGATAGTAATGATTGATACGATAACTCATGCGGTTAAGAATGAGATGAATCACGTAGCGATATTCCCGGCATCTCATTACGTTGTACCCAAGGAGAAGTTAGACAGGGCATGTGTTACCATTGAAGAGGAGTTAACGGAGCGTGTTAAGTACTTTAAGTCCGAGGATAAATTGATTGAGGCTCAGCGTATATCTGAGCGCACCAATTATGATATTGAAATGTTAAGAGAGACGGGATTTTGCAGTGGAATAGAGAATTACTCAAGACATTTCACCAATCAAAAGCCGGGAGAGCCACCACAGACGCTGATTGACTACTTCACAGAGGACTTCCTTATTATAGTTGATGAGTCGCATATTACACTTCCGCAGGTTAGGGGTATGTATGCAGGAGACCAGGCGAGGAAGACATCGCTGGTTGACTACGGCTTCAGGCTTCCGTCCGCAAAGGATAACAGGCCGCTTAATTTTGAAGAGTTCGAGTCTAAGATTGATCAGATGCTATTCGTATCAGCCACACCGGGTGATTACGAGAGGGAGCATGAGCTGCTGTATGCAGAGCAAGT
>CAJOIL010000113.1 GCA_905234525.1 uncultured Lachnospiraceae bacterium
GGCTCTCTAAGAGCAAGACATGCCTTAACTCCCAATTTACCGAAGGCTTCACTAAGACCTACACTTGTAGTTGTCTTGCCTTCACCTGCAGGAGTAGGGTTAATCGCAGTAACAAGGATTAATTTACCATCAGGATTACCTGATACTCTATCCATGCATTCATCTGACAGCTTTGCTTTATATTTACCATATAATTCCAAGTCGTCCTCTGTAAGATTAAGCTTTGCGGCTACATCCTTAATTGGTTCTAATTTAGTTGCTTGAGCGATTTCGATATCTGACTTCATATTAATCTCCTATCCTTGTAACATTGCCTCAAATTCATCTATAGTAACAAGCACTTTCCTGGGCTTGGTACCTTCTTCGGGACCGACAACACCCATTTCTTCAAGCTGGTCCATAATTCTTGCGGCTCGATTGAAGCCTATCTTGAAATTACGCTGAAGCATTCCGATAGAGCCCTTTTCCTTCTCAATAATAAGACGACCGCATTTATCCAAATATTGATCTCTGTCATCTGACGGATCAGTTGTGCTACTGCTTGATGCGTTAACGACTGATGAAGTAGTATTACTTATTGTCTCTTCAAGCTTATCTGATTCGCTGTTATCGTAGCTGTTATTATTAATGATATATTCAGTGACCTTATGTATCTCATCATCAGATACCCAAGCTCCCTGTACACGAACAGGCCCGTTAGCACCCTGCGGCAAGTAAAGCATATCACCCTTGCCGAGTAATCTCTCAGCGCCAACCTCATCAAGTATTACCCTTGAATCAATGGCAGATGATACCGCAAATGATATACGAGACGGAATGTTAGCCTTAATAAGTCCGGTAACGATATCGGCAGAAGGACGTTGCGTGGCAACAATCAAATGAATACCGGCCGCACGCGCAAGCTGTGCGATACGACATATTGCAGCTTCAACCTCATTACTTGCAACCATCATGAGATCTGCTAACTCGTCAATGATAATGACCATCTGATACATCTTCTCATTGACAACTACATCTTCACCGTTCTCATCGGGTACTTTAATCTCACCGGCTAATATCTTCTGATTGTAGCTTTCAATATTACGAACCTTAGCCTTCTCGAATTTCGAGTATCTATTCATCATCTCGCTAACAGCCCAATTAAGTGCTTGCGATGCTTTCTTGGGATCTGTAACAACCGGAATTAACAAATGTGGTATACCGTTATAATTACTAAGCTCAACCACCTTGGGGTCAACCATAATAAGCTTAACCTCATCAGGGCTTGCCTTGTAAAGAATACTCATAATTATCGTATTAATACATACAGACTTACCCGAACCCGTGGCTCCGGCAATTAACATATGCGGCATCTTGGCAATATCGGCGATTACAATATCGCCTGCTATATCACGACCGGCAGCAAATGAAACCTTAGACTCGGCGTTTCTAAACTTCTTATCACGCATAAGCTCCGAGAACGCAACAGCTGTATTATTAGCATTAGGTATCTCTATTCCAACAGTAGACTTGCCGGGTATAGGAGCTTCTATTCTGATGTCTTGTGCCGCTAAGTTAAGCTTAATATCATCAGCTAAGTTAACAATCTTGCTGACCTTAGTACCCATCTTAGGCACAATCTCATATCTTGTAACAGTAGGTCCGCATGTAATATCACTAAGCTTAGCTTCTACTCCGAATATCTCAAGGACATGAATTAACTTATCGCCCTGCTCTCTTATATGAGCCTTTGAATCTCTGTTACTTGAAGTAGGCGTATTAAGCAGATTGAGCGGTGGGTATTTATATGCTGTGCTCTTATTCTTCTTAGGAGCCTTCTTGTTATTAAGTTCGTCTAATAATGAACCGGATGAAGCAGCCTCGGCTATCGGTTCCGGTTTGGGTTCCGGTTTGGGTTCCGGTTTGAGTTTCGGAACAGTTGTCGGCTCCGGTGTTGGTTTAGGAGTCGGTATCGGCTCAGATATAGCTTCTTGAGTCGGCATAGGCTCCGGTGTTGATTCCGTAATCGTAGTAGACTCAGGTGTTGCTTCAGTAATCGGTGCGGGCTCCGGCTCAGAAATCGACTTGGGCTCAGACTTAACATCATCATCTGAAAAATGTATTCTCGAAGTCGAGCTTACATCAGACCTAAGCGGTACTCTTGTCACACTCTCCGGTTCTATCTCTTCGTCAGTAGCCTCGTCATACATGTTGATACTAATCTCGCTCATGCCATCCACTTCAGCTACATTGACATTATTATTAGCTGTATCATTAGGCTGCACAGGAACATCCCTAAGTGATGTAGCCGACAAATCAACTCCCTTAACCTTATGAGCTGTCCTATCTGTATTGGGAATATCCCTGTCTATATCACGCTGACGCTTAATTCTATCTACTTGACGCCTATTACGTTCGCGTCTCTTATTATCTCTTGACTTATCAACTGTATCCTTGGTAGAGTTACCTATTCTGTCAAATATACTACTGAAGCTTGAGTGCTTAACATGTAATATAAAAAATATCACAAGTAAAATTATATCTATTATTATCGCACCGACTTCGCCGAAGCCTCCGCAGAGTAAGAATGCAATAATACCGCCGAAGAAGCCTCCGCCGTACTTCTGATCATATCCTACATTGTAAGCCTGCACCGGTCCTATGAAATTATCACCGTTAATTACTATCTCAACAAATCCTGCAAAGCATATATAGAATAAAAATATAAATACCATCTTAAATATTGCAGGTAATCTGTTCTCATAAAACACTTTATAAAATACAACTACATAGAATATGCCCCCTAATAACAAAACAGGAAATGCATATGCTACAACACCGAATAATCCAAAGAAAAATCCTGCAAATACATCACCGACCGAACCGCATATACCAAAACAGCTTAAAAACAACAATAAGCAAAAGCCGATTGCTACAAATAATAATATGTCTTTGACAAGGTCCGGTCTGTTATTCTTATTGTCTGCATCCACATTACTTGCCGACATTACAATCTATAATCCTCTCTACGCATAATATCTATGATATATTACCATATTTTGTTGTCTATGTCATCAAAAACATTAAAATAACCCTATAAATTGTGGTTGGGAAAATGCGAAGAATGATACAAATTATACAATCAGTACCACCAGCTTAGCTGGTGGTTTGTTCTGCGGCTATAAGCCGCTGTTCCCTGCTTGCCTCTAAAGAGGCACTGAGTAGTCCGCCTTCCGCAC
>CAJOIL010000114.1 GCA_905234525.1 uncultured Lachnospiraceae bacterium
AGCAAAATATACCGGGCTTAATTGTATCGAGAAAACTATTATCATTAATTCCGATATCACACACAATCGTTTTGCCTGAGTATTCTTTACCCGGATATAACAGATGACCCGGCTTAAGATAATTAAATGTTACAGTTATATCTACATGACATGCAATACCACAAACATTACCGTTATCGGTATTAATACCGCTTGGAATATCAATTGCAACCTTAAGCCCTCTTGCACTATTAAAGGCATTAATGCACTCAGCAAAATGTCCTGTTACATCTCTCGATAATCCGATGCCGAATATAGCATCCACGAAGACATCAAACTCATCAACATCTTCAAATGTCACTCTTGCAATATTATACTTACCGGCTATTTCTAATTGCTTCTTCAATTCATCAGAGAACTTATCTTCATCACCACAAATAAGCAGCGCAGCTTCATATCCGATGTTATGAAGAATTCTTGCAACACAAACACCATCACCACCATTATTACCGGTGCCAACAAACACAAGCACCTTACTGTTCTTATCAGCATGCTCTGTAATAACATTGGCAACACTAAGCGATGCCCTCTCCATCAACACCGCAGACGATATGCCATAATATTCAATTGTATTTCTATCCGCCTCCCGCATCTGAGAAGCAGTCAAGATAGTCTTCATAATATTTCCAATCTGCGATGCCTAAGTATACTAATCTTGCGATGCAAGCATGAGACTACGATGCCTCAGTATACTAATCTTGCGATGCCTAAGTATACTAATCTTGCGATGCAAGCATGAGACCTCTATAGCCACATCAGTGGCGCAGTTACCGGTCACACCTCTTCGAGGATGTGACATAAGGTACTCATGTTGCAGAGCAATTAAGCTAAGTTCTACAAGGCATCGCCCTAACTAATCAGCCTTGATATTCTCAAGCTCCTTCGCTTTCTCTTCTTCTTGCCTCTGCTTCTCAAGAGCCTTCTCCTTGGCCTTCTTGGCAGCTTCCTCCGCAGCCCTGAGATTCTGCTCATAATCCTCATAATTAACATCAAAAAGATTCATAACATCCTTACCGAATATATCATTCATATAAGTATATATCTCTCTGTTATTAATCTCACGATTCTGCTTACGAATAAGATTCTTCTTAAGCTCAACTCTTGTCTCAGCAATCCACTGACTAATCTCATCAGCCTCTGACTTATTGGTCCTTAGCTTTTCATAGCAGAAGGTCATTGTATCAATCATAAGCTTATCATTAATAGCTTTAATTTGATTCGGAAGCTCCATAAGACGATCTTCAATCTCATCAATCTTCTCTTTGGATTCTTCCAAAAGGCGCTTATTATCGCTAAGGTTTTGCGCCTGCACAATATGCTTATCGCTTTCAGCACCTTCCATGTTCTGAACAATACCGTTCATAAGGTTATTCTTAACCTTTTTATATTCCTTTAGTTCCTGTTGAAGCTTTCCCTGCTCTGCTAAGAGTACCTTGATTTCTGCCTCATTCTCCAATATATTCTTGGGCTTACCGCTGACAGCAAAAAGTCTGTGCCACTTCTGATCCAATACCAGAATAGGCACCTTAACACTTTTTAATGCTGCTAAGTAATTCATTTCATTCATTAAATCACTTCCTTAAGAAATTACTGCTTGTTCTTCGATACAATCTCATATGATAACTGCATTAAGCTATCTGACAAATGCACATTTTCAACAACCACATCAGGATCGTTAAGCTCAAGGTCAATATGCGAAAAGTTCCAAATAGACTTAATCCCCAGGTTCACAAGTCTTGTTGCAACTTCAATTGCATGCTCCTTCGGTAACGTTAACGCAGCAATATCAACTTTGTTCTCATTAACGAATTTATCTAAGTCATCCATAGAATGAACCTTAATACCGTTAATAGTCTTACCAACAATATTAATATTATTATCAAATAATGCAATTGTCGGAAATCCCAGCGTTTCAAACTTGTCATAACGAACAATTGCCGAAGCAAGATTGCCGGCACCGATAATAATCATATTATGCTTATGATCAAGGCCTAGGATTTTGCCGATCTCATCATGCAAATACTTAACATTATATCCGTATCCCTGTTGTCCGAAGCCACCGAAATTATTAAGATCCTGCCTAATCTGCGATGCTGTAAGCTTCATCTTTGCACTAAGTTCATTAGATGATATGCGCTCCACATTATTATTAAGAAGATCGCCCAGATATCTGTAATATCTCGGAAGTCTTCGGATTACCGCTTTTGATATTTTTTCTTCCATTATCTTCTCCTGTTAAATGTACCATTATTAGGACATATTATTCAAATTCAGCAAGTTCAATGCTTAGCTCTTCCCACTTATCATAGATTGGAGTAATTCTTTCTTCTATCTCTGCCTTCTTAGTTGACAGTTCATTAAGCTTCGCTGAATTAGTTGCATTTGTCGGATCTGCAAGCTCTTCTTTATTTCCAGCTCTTCAATTTCTTTCTCGATTGATTTAAGCTCACGTTCAAGCTTACCTTTTTTAGCTGATAATTCCTTCTGCTTTACCCAATCATCTTTAGATGATTTGTCAGCCTTACTTTTCTCTGAACTTGTAAATGTGTATTTACCTACAACAGTATCCTTCTTCTCTATGTAATAATCATAGTTGCCGAGATACTCATTAACACCGTTGTCGGTAAGCTCCAAGACCTTAGTAGCTACTTGATTGACAAAGTATCTGTCATGACTTACAAAAAGCAACGTGCCTTCGTAGCATTTTAAAGCATCCTCAAGTATCTCTTTTGATTCCATATCAAGATGATTCGTTGGCTCATCCAATATCAATAGATTAGCATTACTGAGAATCAACTTACAAAGTGATACTCTTCCCTTTTCGCCACCTGACAATGATTTAATCAGCTTATTAACATCATCATTATAAAAGCCAAGCGCAGCAAGAGCATTTCTTATATCAGTATTATTCATGTCAGGATACATATTATGAACTTCATCAAATATCGTATTATCATCTGTAAGATTCATCTGTGCCTGGTCGTAATAACCAATTATTACATTACTGCCAAGCTTAACAGTACCCTTAGTTATATCCTTCAAGCCGGTTATCATCTTAAGTATGGTTGATTTACCGGTTCCGTTATCACCGAGTATTGCAACCCTGTCAAGACGCTTAAGATTAAAAGTTACATTTTCAAAAATCTTACCATCATCATATATACAGGCAAGTTCATCCACCGATAAAACATCATCGCCACTTCGTTTCGATACATTAAACGACAGTTTAATATCAGTGGTATTGTCACTAATCTTATCAACCGTATCCATCTTATCAAGAGCCTTAATTCTGCTTTCAGCCCTCTTAATTGACTTTTCACGATTAAATGATTGTAATTTAGTTATTACTTCTTTTTGATGCTCTATCTCTCTTGCTTGCTTACTAACCTCTCTCTCGTTAGTCAGAAGTATTTCCTCCTTCTGTCTGATGAATGAGCTATAGTTACCCTTATATGTCCTGGCAGGATTAGTATTAAGGTCTAATACATTATCTACAACCTTATCCAAGAAATACCTGTCATGAGCAACAATTATAAGCGGAATGTTAAGTCCGTTAAGGTAATCCTCGAGCCAGATAATCGCATTCATATCAAGATGATTGGTAGGCTCATCTAATATAAGTAAATCATTATTATCTATTAACAGCTTAGCAAGACCTACTCTTGTCTTCTCACCACCGGATAGCATGTCTAACGACTTATCCAGTTCATTATCATTAAACCCCAATCCGTTAAGAATTGATTTGGCTTGCGATCTGAATATAAGTCCGCCGTCAGCTTCAAATTCTCGAATCAACTCATCATGCTCTAATATGTCTGATTCTTCGGACATATCCTGCTCTAATTCGTGAAGTCTTGCCTCCATCTTAAGCAGGTCAGTTCTGGAATTAATAACAGAATTAAGAATGGTATCATTATCATCATCATTATTGTACTGAGCAAGATATCCTATCTTAATATCTTTGGCAATAATCACTTCACCATCATCAGGTGTCATCTCACCGATTATGATTTTAAGTAATGTTGACTTGCCTGTTCCGTTGCTGCCACATACGGCGTACTTTTCTTTGTTATTTATTTGTATACAGACGCCATCTAATACCTTCGTCGCGCCAAAGGATTTAGTAACGTTAGTTGCTGATATTATCATATTTTATTTCCATAGACTTCTATAAACTGACTATATATTTTCAACGGATGTACTTCGCTAAGAAGATATAAGCAATTAACTTGAACTTACTATTATCAGTTGGGCGACAAACGTTCGGGACTCGCATCCATGCTCGGGCCCTTACTAATTTTGCCATCCATGGCAAAATTTTGTCTCGCTGAATTAATTGCTAATATCTTCTAAGCTTGTCCAAAATGTTGAAAACATATAGTCAGTCTATAGAAGTCATAGCAATTATTAATTAATATGAGCACCCGTAAATGCTACCTTAACACAAGTATTTCCTTGTCCATCCGTAACGGTCGATTCATAGAAGCAATTACGCTTACCTTCCTTACACATACGACACTCGGCAATCAATTTACCATCCTTCGGCTGTCTATAATAACTTGCATTAGCACTAATTGTTACCGTAAGATGCTCAGGTGAATTAGTAGCCACTGCAAACGCAAAATCCGCAATAGTATAGAACACTCCACCCATCACATGATCGCCGGCTGCCTTATGATGATTCTTAAGTTCCAAGCTTACCTTAGAATAATTCTCACCAATCTCATCTATAACTATACCCGTCGCTTCCGTCGCATATCTATCCTGTTTAAAAAACTCTCTCGCTTCCTCTAATGTCATCATTTGTCTCCCTGTATTACAATAGCTTATCTAATGTCTCCCTTATAGCCACAATAAAATCTCTGCTATTAAGCACAGTAGGATTAGCCTCATCAGTAATAAGCGCCAAATCCTTCGTCATCTTACCGGCCTCAATAGTCTGAATACAAGCCTTCTCAAGCTTATCAGCAAAATCAACAAGCTCATTAATACCATCAAGCTCGCCACGCTTTCTTAAGGCACCTGTCCACGCAAATATAGTTGCAACGGAGTTAGTAGATGTCTCCTCACCGTTAAGATGCTTATAATAATGACGCTGTACTGTTCCATGTGCAGCCTCATATTCATAATAACCATCAGGCGAACAAAGCACTGATGTCATCATTGCAAGTGAACCAAATGCAGATGATACCATGTCAGACATAACGTCACCGTCGTAGTTCTTGCAAGCCCAGATATATCCGCCTTCTGACTTCATAACACGCGCAACAGCATCATCAATCAATGTATAGAAATACACAATGCCCGCATCCTTAAACTTTGCATCATACTCAGCATCATATATATCTTGGAAAATATCCTTGAATGTATGGTCATACTTCTTAGATATTGTATCCTTTGTTGCGAACCATAAATCCTGCTTTGTATCAAGCGCATATTCAAAGCAGCTTCTTGCAAAGCTTGCAATTGACTTATCGATATTATGCTGACCTTGCAGCACGCCTTCGCCCTCGAATTCATGGATGGTTTCTTCCAGCTTAGTACCGTCCTTGCCTTCAAACACAAGCTTAGCTGTACCGGGACCCGGATTTATAAACATCACCGTATGCATGTCTTGCAATGGTAATAGGCTTCTTCCAGCTTCTTACATTAGGCTTAATATTATTAACAATAATCGGAGCTCTGAAAACTGTTCCGTCAAGAATAGCACGAATTGTTCCGTTAGGGGATTTCCACATTTTCTTAAGGTCGTACTCATCCATTCTTGCAGCATTGGGAGTTATTGTTGCACATTTAACGGCAACACCGTACTTCTTAGTGGCATTAGCCGAATCAACCGTAATCTGATCGTCCGTCTCATTCCTCTTCTTAAGCCCCAAGTCATAATACTCCGTCTTAAGCTCAATATACGGCAGTAACAGCTCATCCTTAATCATCTGCCAAAGTATTCTTGTCATCTCATCCCCATCCATCTCAACAAGTGGGGTGGTCATTTTTATCTTATCCATCGCCATAATCTCCTTTCATTAATCTGCAATGCTATTATCTTGCATGTCACTTGGTTGACACTATATATTCATAGAATTAGTACAAGCTTAGAATTATGTTATTGATTAATTCAATGAAGGAAATTTCTGACATGGATGTCAGAAATAGCGAGTACTGAGCCCG
>CAJOIL010000115.1 GCA_905234525.1 uncultured Lachnospiraceae bacterium
ATAAAATTACTTATTACAGGCTTGCCTTGGCTGCCATCATCATTCTTCCTATAAATAGTATATGATACACTAAGTAGATATCTTGCACTCTCTGGTGTCAGACTTACATGGAACCTGTCGTCATCTCCTATGTATCCTGCATTCTTGAAACTAATTGTAGTTTCAGGAATGTTACTGTATATACTCGTTAATATCTTCTTGTAATTCTCGCTTGGGCAAATGTTAATGTATTCCCTAACCTCATCCATGTGAAAATGGCTGGGATAATAAACGGACAGCCCTGTTGCATTGGATTTTGCTTCGCCTTTTTCTACACAAAGGGTAGCCGTCTTAAGTGCTTCCTCAAGTGCTTTTGCCCCCTTGTTACTTAATGCCTTGCCACTTTCGCTTAGATTATCCCCTGAGGAAAGCTCCTTGGCTACACCTCCAAGGTCAACGAAGTTATCCATCCTACCGCTTGAATTAGCCCCAAAGGATGCGGAATTCTTAACTGCCACTCTTAAAGCTAATCGTCCATTGTTGTCAGCCGAGTCGAATTGCAGATCCCCTAGCATCTCTTCGAACGCATTCGATATCGAGTCAAAATGTGTAAGGTCTATAGCAGATAATGTTGCAGTAGCAGACTTGTCTGCCTTTTCACATTTCGTAAGATAATTCTTACATATATCCTTGGCTAAGTCCGCCCCTGTCTTGGTAGACAAGCTCTTGGCAATAGTTGTATAATCCCATCCTAAGCCCACCTCATAATTCTGGGATGCAATCATCATATCAGCGTAAGGTGCGAGAGCATCTGCTACCTCGTAGTCCCCCATAAGACAAGCATCGAATCCAACGATGGACAGCTTCTTGCCATTAAGGGATTTATTTAAGGCATCCTTCAGCTCTGCTAAGGTAATGGCATCGTTAGAATACTTCTGGTCATAGCAAGCTCCCTTAATAGTTCCACCACCATGATCCCATAGAAGAAGCATTGTATTCTCTGCTGGATAACTGTTCGTTCCCCACCTTACAAAATCCTCTAAGGTGCTGCCGTCTCCCATGTTAGCATCATCTAACCTGGCAAGCTCCTTCAGCTCTCCCTTCTTAACCTCGTAGCGCATAATCTTGTCACTTGGGATGTTGTTACTAAGCCACTTATTCGCGCCACCCGTCTGTACAATAATTCTTACATTGTCAGGAATGTCGGATGACATTAATTCCTGCAGATTCTCACTTGCAATTCCCGTCTGAGACTCAAGGTCGGAACCGCACATATACATAAGAAGCGTAACGGAAGAAGGCCCTTTGCTACAGGAACAAAGAGCCATCACCATCATAGTACATATTATAATTATTGGTAGTAATTTCTTAATTTGCATTTTACATACTCCGTTACTGCAAATCCATCACCATCATTCTAATTCCATAAGTAGGTGGTCCTGCATATGCTCCATACTGAACGAAGCCTTGATACATAAGGTCATCAAACTTCTCATAAGGAACAAGTATATATGCATCCGGGTAATATTGACCGTTCCAACCAATGACATTTCCCTTACCATAATTGCCATTCTTACTTAGATTATAAATTATACCATTAGTCTCATATTCGTTAATATCGAGTCCAGCCAGCTTCAAATCCTGTGACAGATTTCTTCCATGAAGCTTGGATGCATATTTCTCAACCAGTTCCTGAGGAGTAGTATTGGATACGTTAATGATATTCTGATTTATATCCTTACCATTCGCATCTCCAAAATGCTTAATATGCTTCTGGAATGTACTACTATATAAGCCTTCTCCATTATTCAGTCCAACATCATATGTTACAGGATGTGATTTGAAACTATCCCCATCCGTTGGAACTCCCTTAATACTAGCACTAACCTGCTGTGGGCTGATTCCGGGTCCATTCTGCTCAATACCTGTAAGAGCATCTGCTAATAATTGACCGTACTTCTGATATGTTGTACCTGTCCTGCCTGAACCGATGTTATAGAACACGGCAATGATTGCATAGGCACGCTTAATCTGAAACTCAGCATTACCGCGATATGCCTCTCTTAGTGCATAGGCTTGCGAATCCCAGTTAAAATACATATTCCAATATGAATCATAGGCTGTAAGTGGGCTGAAGTCCTTCTTCTTACCAAGCTCACCTGCTACAAGAGTGTAGTTATTGATAAGGTCATTCATAATATTAGTGAAATTGTTAAGGTCAGGGTCTTCATCCTGGTTTTTCTTAATTGTAGAGATTAGCTGCTTGATATATTCCTGTCTCTCTTGGTCAGAAGCATTTTCATCAGGAGCATATACTCCCTGGTCTTGTAATATCATGGCTCCTGTTACAAACATTTGCTGTAATATCTCTGCATCAGTATCAACTGCTATCATTGCATTATCAAATGTCTGAAGACCATTACGATATGCCTGCATTGTGGTCTCATCAAGCTCCTTACTCATAGCTGCTGCTATACCCTGTAGATCCTTAACATCTAAGGCAACACTCTGTACAGCACTATATACCTTCTGAACCTCCATCAAAATCTGCTCGTTAGATACTCCACCGCTCTTGAAGATACCGAATAGATTAAGTGCACCGCTTACACCTGAGAGTGCGGCTTCTGCATCACCCATATAGTATCCTCTGACAACATTGAACACATCCTTACCGAATTCTCCCACCTTACCAAGTGTTGGGTCAATCTGATTAGCAGTCTCAGCAGTAAACTCTGCTACAGCATTGTAGTTCTCCCACTTCCATCTCTTCTCGTTAGTCTCCTTCATATATTTCAACTCAGGACTCTCTTCCTCGCCATCACGCGCAGTGATAACTGAAATCTGCTTCCCAATATCTAATACATTCTTAACTGTTGCATCAGCCTTGTCTGTAACCTCGAGTCCATTGCTTGTGAACTTCGTCCCCTTTGGAATAGCGATGTCTGAATCCTTGAAGTCACATTTGTAAGCTGTAATTGTTGTTCCGTCTGTGTTCTGAGATGTCCCATTATTGGTACATGAACATCCGGTTACAGTTCCTGCCACCATTACTGCAATTAGCATAATGGCAACTATGCCTTTGATCTTACCTTTAA
>CAJOIL010000116.1:0-468 GCA_905234525.1 uncultured Lachnospiraceae bacterium
ATATTCATAGAATTAGTACAAGCTTAGAATTATGTTATTGATTAATTCAATGAAGGAAATTTCTGACATGGATGTCAGAAATAGCGAGTACTGAGCCCGGATGGCGAATACGAGCGTTTCCTGTCATACTATTACAATAGACTTCACATTAATCAATTACATAGTTCTTAGCGAAGTACTCCTGATATGAATATGTAGTGTCAACCAAGTGACCCAATATATACAATTACTTCGCTACAATATTAACAATACGTCCCGGCACATAAATCTCCTTGATTATGTTACTACCGGCTAGTCTGTCACCCAACGCTTCCTTACCTGCAGCCAACGCCTCATCCTTAGCAATATCCTTAGCCACCTTAATTGTTGCCCTCGTCTTACCGTTAAGCTGCACCGCAATCTCAATCTCATCATCAACAGTCTTAGCCTCATCATACGTCGGCCATGACTCATAGGCAATAGTATCAT
>CAJOIL010000116.1:544-5283 GCA_905234525.1 uncultured Lachnospiraceae bacterium
TTATACACTTCATTTACAAATATCATCATCTGAGATATTGCTGTATTATATGCTAAGGCTTCAAAGTCATCTGTAACCTTCTTAACTGTCTTATGATATATCTTCTCTAATGCTCCATCATTATCATCTGTAAGATTTTCAGCTTCTGTAAAGAAGTTATAAACTCTTGTTATAAACCTTCTTGCACCTTGAACATTATTGGAATTCCATGGCTTTGAAACCTCTAACGGTCCCATGAACATTTCATATAATCTTAATGTGTCCGCACCATAATCTCTTACGATATCTGAAGGATTCACAACAAATTCAGGGAATCTCTTACCCATCTTAATGCCGTTCTCTCCAAGAATCATTCCTTGATGCACCAGCTTCTGAAATGGCTCCTTAACAGGTGATAAGCCCTTATTGTATAAGAATCTGTTCCAAATTCGAGAATACATCAAGTGACCAACCGCATGCTCCGGTCCGCCTACATATAAATCAACAGGAAGCCAATGCTTAAGTAACTCTTGATTGGCAAATTCTTCGTCATTATCGGGATCGATATATCTGTAATAATACCAGCTTGAACCGGCAGACCCCGGCATAGTTGATGTCTCTCTGATACCCTTTACACCATTAGCGTCATACTGCTTCCACTCAGTAGCATTTTCAAGAGGTGCCTTACCGTTCTTACCCTTATAGTCCTCAAGCTCAGGTAATACAAGCGGTAATTCTTCATCAGGAATAAAGTATATTTTGCCGTCTTCTAAGTGAACGCAAGGAACAGGCTCACCCCAATAACGCTGACGAGCAAATATCCACTCATGGAAGCGATAGTTAACCTGACGTCTTGCAACACCCATTTTCTCAAGCTTAACTGTAATCGCTTCTTTGGCTTCTTCTACAGTCATGCCATCGAATTCTTCGGAATTCATAAGCTTACAGCCTTTACCGAGATAGTCTTGTTTCTCAAATGCGCATTCAGATACATCACGACCATCAATTACCTGAATCATCTCAATGCCATGAACTTCAGCATACTCGAAGTCTCTCTGGTCGTGGCTTGGAACCGCCATTACAGCACCCGTACCATAATTAGCTAATACGAAGTCACCGATGTATAACGGAACCTTCTTGCCGTTAGCCGGATTAGTTGCATATAATCCCTTAAGCGGACAACCTGACTTAGTCTTATTAAGCTCGGTTCTATCCATGTCGGATTTAGTCATTGTCTCTTTAATATAAGCTTCAACCTCATCACGATTCTCAACTCTGTCAAGAAGTCCTTTAACAATCTCGCCTTCAGGTGCAAGAACCATAAATGTAATTCCGTATATCGTCTCTATACATGTAGTAAAAATAGAGAACTTACCACCGCCTTCTATCTCAAAGTCTACCTCAACACCTTCGGATTTACCGATCCAGTTACGTTGAATCTGCTTAGTTGACTCCGGCCAGTCAATCTCCTCCAAGCCCTCTAATAATTCTTCAGCAAATGCAGCCTGATCAATTACCCATTGCTTCATATTCTTACGAATCACGGGATAACCACCACGCTCTGATTTACCGTCAATCACTTCATCATTGGAAAGAACCGTACCTAATTCCTCACACCAATTAACCGGCATATCAATATACTTTGCATAGCCGTCTTCATACAGCTTCTTGAATATCCATTGCGTCCACTTATAGAACTTAGGATCGGAAGTGGCAACCATCTTAGACCAATCATAATCGAAGCCTAATTCCTTAAGCTGTCCTGAGAACACTTCAATGTTCTTCTCTGTAAATTCTGCAGGATGATTACCTGTTGTAACGGCATACTGCTCAGCAGGAAGACCGAAGGAATCATATCCCATCGGATGAAGCACATTGTATCCTTGCATTCTCTTCATTCGCGACATAATATCCGTGGCTGTATATCCTTCAGGATGTCCTGCATGAAGTCCTACTCCCGATGGATATGGGAACATATCAAGCGCGTAGTACTTTGGCTTAGAAAAATCCCAAACATCTGTCTTAAATGTTTCATTGTCAGCCCAGTACTTTTGCCATTTCTTTTCTATTGATTTATGGTTGTAAGTGTTAGACATATTTTCCTCCTAAATACGCACAAAAAAAGTGCTTTTATACCAGATACAATAATATCATAAGCACTCTTTTTGTCAAGAAATTATCAATCAACTATATCATAGTAATATATTAAACGGCGGGAAAACCCGCCGTTTAGTCACCTACTCTTCATCTTCGCCTTCTAACTGCTTAGCCCTGGCTGCAACCTCAGCCTCTTGGACATCATGCGGTGCCTGCTCATAACGAACGAATTCATAAGAATACTCACCTGAGCCGGCTGTCATTGAGCGAAGTGTTGTACCGTATCCGTATAACTCAGCATATGGTATCTCTGCTTCAATCTCAGTCTTCTCATTATCCAAAGCATTCATACCCATTACGCGACCACGTCTCTTATTGAGATCACCCATTACATCACCGGTATAATCGTTATCAACTACTACCTTCATAGACGCAATCGGCTCTAAGAGAACAGGATTAGCTTCCATAACGCCCTTCTTAAAGCAACCCTTAGATGCAATCTTAAATGCATTCTCCGAAGAATCTACAGGATGATATGAACCATCATACAAAGTCGCCTTAATACCAACTACAGGATATGCCGCAAGCGGTCCGGCCGAAACAGCATCTATAATACCCTTCTCAACTGCAGGGAAGTAATTCTTAGGTACAGAACCACCAACCACTACTTGATCAAATTCATACGCTGTATTAGTATCTCCAAGTGGCTCAAATCTCATCTTAACATGACCGTATTGACCATGTCCGCCTGATTGCTTCTTGTGCTTATATTCTACATCGGAATTACCAAGTATTGTCTCCTTATAAGCGATACGAATTATCCTTAAGTCTCTCAACAACTAAGTCTAATTGCTGTTCTGAGATGCCGTAGATTAATGATTGATGATTAGCCGGATCGTTCTCAGTCTTAATTGTTAAGTCTTCTTGCATTATCTTAGCAAGTGCTTGTGCAGCCTTATCTTCTTCACCCTTCTTAACAACCTTATATCTCATATATGTATATGGAGTTGAAATTGCTGTTCTCAAGAAAGCAACAGGGTTAGCCTTAGTAGATAATGAATCAGTTGTCTCAACCTTATTAAGCTTACTTAATGCTCCGATATCACCTGCATGAAGTTCAGGTACTTCTTCTGCCTTATTGCCTCTTAAGACATAGAGCTTGCCGACCTTCTCCTCAGTATCCTTATGATGATTCCACAATGCATCATCAGTCTTAATTACGCCTGAGTTAACCTTGATAAATGTATATTTACCAACGAAAGGATCAACCATTGTCTTAAATACATAAGCTGACTTAGGCTTAGAGAAGTCGTAATTAGCCTGAAATACCTCATTAGTCTTAGCATTAATGCCTGAGCATTCTCTCTTGTCAGGTCCGGGGAGATACTTAACAATATCAACCATAAGTGTATACATACCTCTTGCCTGAGGATTAGAACCCATAAGAACAGGTACGATATCACAGTCAGCTACACTAACGCGAAGAGCTTGTCTAATCTCATCATCAGAGAATTCATCACCATCAAAATATCTTTCCATGAAATCTTCACTTGTCTCTGCTACCGCTTCAATAAGAAGCTCTCTGTATTTCTCGAGATATTCATTAGAGTAGTCAGGAATATCACACTTTTCAACAGTTCCGTCTGCCTTCCACTTCTTGGCACGCTGCTGTAATACATTAACATATCCGACGAATTCGCCATTCTCTCTCATAGGTAAATGGAATGGTGCAATTTTCTTACCGTATAATTCAGACAAACCTTCTATTATCTCACGATAGCTGGCATCATCGACATCCATCTCTGTTACGAAGAACATACGTGGAAGCTTATACTTCTCGCACATATCCCATGCCTTCTTAGTTCCAACCTCAATTCCGTTCTTGCCTGATACTACTATAATAGCGGCATCCGCTGCACTTACAGCCTCTTCTGCTTCACCAACAAAATCATTAGAGCCCGGTGCATCAAGGAAATTAAGCTTATGATCTTCCCACTCTATCGGTACTAAAGATGTATGGATTGAAAATCCCTTCTTAATCTCTTGCTTATCAAAATCACTAAGAGTATTGCCGTCTTCGACTTTGCCCATCTTCTTAGTTACTCCACTAAGATATGCCATTGCTTCAATAAGGCTTGTCTTGCCGGCCCCTCCATGACCTAATAATACTACGTTACGAATTTTCTCTGTTGTGTAGACTTTCATAGTACTTTACCCCCGTTTGTAATATTAGTAGAATTCGATAGTCTATTCGAATAAAACCCCACTTGAAATATATTTTACTAGAACATGTATTAATTCTCAATGTTTTTTTATGTATGGCATCAGCAAATTATAAGTTAACAACTAATCCGACAGCTACATAAGCAGTAGCGCCGGTAACAGGACTTACCGCTACCCTTCGAATAAATGCATGTATTACCTTATTGTCATCAGTCTTTCTATCGATTACTGACCAACCATCCTCATTGTTATCAGCAGTTTTTAGAGCATTGATATACATTTTCCTGCGAACACCGAGATCGAGGTCACTAAAGTCTTCATTATCCACATCAATCTTAAGATTATTAGCCATTAGCTCCTTAAAGGACTTAGTATATCTTAAGACTGATACCTGGTCATTATTAAGCTGTGCTATTGCCATCGGCAACGAATCAAAATTC
>CAJOIL010000117.1 GCA_905234525.1 uncultured Lachnospiraceae bacterium
ACCTGCATTCTCGGAAACGTGACGATGAAATCTTCGTCACAGAACCGTAGAAACCACGTTTTATGCGACAAAATGCCGCTTATCACTTGACATTTTCATCGTCATGTTTTATAATATCATATATAAACATGACGAGGTGATGAAATGGCAATTGTTAAACAAACCGACAAACGAAGCGGTATTACATACGCTTACGAAACCACTTATTACTGGGACAAGGAGAAGAAGCAATCTCGCGCCAAACGCACATGTATCGGCAAAGTTGATCCAGTCACCGGCGAAATAGTTCCGACAAGGGGTCGTGCCAAAAAGGGTGAGATGAAAGATGCTAAAGCGCTTCCGATAAAGACCGGTCCGAAATCTTTTTCGGAATCAAAACATCTTTACTATGGTGCCACATATCTTCTTGAATCCTTCTCTGACGAGATTGGATTAACAAGAGATTTGAAGCAGTGCTTTCCCGACACATATAAGAAGCTTTTGTCAATTGCATTCTATCTTATACTTGAGGACAATAATCCTTTGTATCGATTTGAACGATGGCATCATACACACAAGCATCCTTATGGTCAAGATATTACATCACCAAGGAGCAGTGAACTTTTTGCCTCAATAACTGACGATCAAGTGACACAGTTCTTGAGATTACAAGCTAAGCGTCGCGTTGAGGATGAATACTGGGCATATGATAGCTCAAGTATATCTAGTTACTCTGAGACACTTAACCAAGTTCAATGGGGCAAGAATAAGGAGAACGATAAACTCCCACAGATTAATCTCTTATTAGTATTCGGAGAGAAATCAGGCTTACCTTTTTACTATCGTAAGCTTGCCGGTAACATCCCAGATTCCAAGACAGTTAAGCATCTGCTTGAAGACTTGGATATCTTAGGATTTGGTAAAACCAAATTTGTTATGGACAGAGGATTTTATTCTGAAGATAACATCAATGGTTTATATAAAGAACACGTTAAGTTCCTAGTTGGTGTTAAGTTGTCGCTAAAACTCATCAAGAAACATCTTGATGAAGTATATGATGATATCCGTATGTTTACCAACTACGATGAATGTCTCAATACCTATGGCTATACGGTGTCAGCCGAATGGAATTACACTCAAGAGAGACCATATAAAGGTGATGTCATCAAAGATAAACGTAGGATTTACATCCACTATTTTTACAGCATCGAAAAAGGTGCTGATGATGAACAGGCTTTTGACAAACGAATCACCGAATTGTGTTCTGAATTACTTTCAGGCAAGACTGTAGAAGAACACAAGAAAGCGTATTCTCAGTTCTTTGAAGTAAAAGATACGCCTGTACGTGGAAGGCAGGTTTACTACAAAGAAGAAGAGATAAAAGCTGCTCGTAAGTATCTTGGGTATTTTGCCATTATTACAAACGAAAAGATGGATGCATTTACAGCATTACATCTGTATCGTATGAAAGATGTTGTAGAAAAAGCCTTCGGCAACATCAAAGATCGTCTTAATATGAGACGTCTATTGGTAAAGTCCGAGAAGAATCTCGATGGCAAAATATTCACTGAATTTATAGCATTAATTCTCATTTCTCATCTTGATCACAAGATGAAAGAGGCAAATTTATATAAAACTTATACTATGCAACAACTGCTTGATAAGCTCGATGTAATTGAATGCTTTGAGGATGAAAGAAAAAAACTACGAATTGGCGAGCTTCTCAACAAGCAGGCTGAGATATATGATACTCTCGGGGTGACACTGCCGACCTCGTCATGTTAATCCGAGAATGCAGGTAATTAGGCGTAAATTGCACAAAATATATATTTTTGATTTATTATACATATATAGAAACAAATTGGTGTATACTATTTACATAAAGATATACTTACGATACATAAGGAGAACTGTTCAAGGCAGAGAGAGTACAGCTTAGTGATGAATATGAATAATCAAAATAACACAAAACATTTCAAAATAATTATAACAATTCTAGCTGTTGCCCTGGCAACAGCCATTGCTATATTGCTTCTTTTTACAAGCGGTGTATCTGAGACTAATAGTAGCAGGTCATCCGATACAACCGCTAACCAATTGGGGTTGACACATTCCGGCTATGAATTATAACAGGTTGTTGTCCTTAGCAGACATAACATCCGTTCTCCTTTGAGTGGCTCTCTTAAGAATGCATGCACTGTAAGTGACGCTCTGGTGCTGCAATATTACGAGGAAAAAGATTTAAGAAAAGCCGCATTTAATCATAGTCTTACATTTGATGAGTGGAAGGTTATCGGACAAATCAAGGATGTATACGGCGATGTATTATTCTCAGCGCCTCTTGTTAGTGTAAATGTAGCACATCCTCTTCTTATAGAGATTGATACTCACAAATTTACAGAAAAGGGTATAAGCCATTATCAGATACGTTGCGATTGTAAAGCTTGTGGTCATGTATGGTTTATAAATGCCGGTTGATGTTTATGTTTGTATGAGATTTCCTCATCCATCTCTGCAGTACAGCAATAGTCTTCGTCACTCTCGTCATATTCGTAAAAACACATTCATCACAATTCATGTTCAACCTCCTGTTGCAAGCTTTGAATTGAAAATCCTCCTCAATCAGCCGGATATAATTATTGCGTGAATTACTTAATAATAATATAATATAATGTGCTGTTAAACAAGGTTAGTAGGAGAATTATTATACTAAGGAAAAGGAAGGAACAACATGATGAATCTAGAAGAACTGCTTAAATATTTTAGAGAGTCAGATACTGTTAATGCGCCATTTCAGTCGTGAAGCGCAAAAGATTACAATGGAGATTAACACAAGATACCATGAACCTGATGAAATGGCTGAATTGTTTTCGAAATTGATTGGAAAGTCGGTTCCCGAAGGCTTTGGATTATTTCCACCATTTTATACTGATTTTGGTAAGAATATTACAGTCGGCAAGAATGTGTTTATCAATTCAGATTGTAAATTCCAAGACCAGGGTGGTATTTTTATAGATGATGGAGCACTTATTGGACACGGAGTTGTACTTGCGACTCTTAATCATGATTTAGAGCCGTCTAAGAGACCTATGCTTCATCCGGCTCCAATACATATCGGTAAGAATGTATGGATAGGTGCAAATGCAACTATTTTACCGGGAGTAACTATAGGAGATAATGCTGTAGTTGCTGCAGGCGCTGTAGTAAATCATAATGTACCGGCGAATGTAGTTGTCGGAGGAGTACCGGCTAAGATAATAAAGGAGGTTTAACTATGGTAGAGAAAATTGTACAGACAGCAGGAAGAGAACAGCTTGGAGATTTTGCACCGACATTTTCGCATCTTAATGATGATGTGCTTTTTGGTGAAGTGTGGAATGAAGAGGCAATTGATGTTAAAACCAAATGCATCATCACGGTGGTGTCTCTGATGGCATCCGGTATCACAGATTCCTCTCTGACTTATCATTTACAGAATGCAAAGAATCATGGTGTTACGAAAGAAGAAATTGCTGCAATCATCACGCATGCCACGATGTACTGTGGCTGGCCAAAGGGCTGGGCGGTATTTAGATTGGCGAAGGATGTGTGGAACGAAAAAGTAGAAGAACTAACTGATAAGGACAGATATCAGAATACAATATTCTTCCCAATCGGTGAGCCTAATGATGCGTTCGCTCAATTCTTTGTTGGGCAAAGCTATCTTGCACCCGTATCTACAGAGCAGGTGCCAATATATAATGTTACATTCGAACCGGGATGCAGAAATAACTGGCATATTCATCATGCGAGCTCGGCGGGTGGTCAGCTATTAATCTGTGTCGGTGGCAGAGGCTACTATCAGGAATGGGGCAAGGAAGCGATTGAAATGACTCCGGGAACTATAATCAATATTCCGGCGAATGTCAAGCACTGGCACGGTGCGACACCGAACTCGTGGTTCTCACATCTTGCATTGGAGATTCCGGGTGAAGACTGTCATGCCGAGTGGCTGGAGCCTGTGTCGGAAGAGGAATACAAGGCTCTGGGATAAAAAGTTGAAAATAGTTTTTATTCTCTATTAACATGAAGCTTGATCGA
>CAJOIL010000118.1 GCA_905234525.1 uncultured Lachnospiraceae bacterium
TGGTTTATCAACCAAGGACCTGCTAAGCGACATTTCGTCATGAGCGTGCAGGTCTTTGGTTGATAAATCATACGAATGGAGGAAATAACTTAGCAATCATGTACCTGCTGAGCGACATTTCGTCATGAGCGTGCAGGTACTTGGTTGCTAAGTTATAAGAATAGGAGGATTATTATGCGATATCCACTTGAGCAAATTAAATATTATGAGATAGGAAATGATAAGATAAAGGCAAGAATAATGAACTACGGCTGCACACTGCTTAACCTTTGGGTTACGATGCCTGATGGCTCTGTTCGCGATATAGTACTCGGATATGAAGACACGGCTGACTACTTCGACAATCCTCCATGCTTCGGCAGCTGTGTACTGCCTAATGCCAACAGAATAGAAGGCGCTTCATTTACGCTTAATGGCACAACTTATTCCCTTGATAAGAATGATGGCGAGAATAATCTACACAGTGGCAATGAGCCCCTTCATAAGCGTTTGTGGGGCGTGGAGACGCATGATGAAGCGTCGGTATCATTTGTAATAGGAAGTGCCGATATGGACTGCGGTATGCCCGGCAATAGGGAATTTACTGTTACCTACAGTATTGATGATAATAGACTACGTATTGATTACACTTGCATCAGTGATGCAGATACGCTGTTTAATCCTACCAACCACAGCTACTTCAATCTGCTAGGTCACAATCATGGCTCAGTCCTTGAGCATAAGCTACTGATTAATGCTGACACATTTACCCCATCAAATGAGCATTCTATCTGCCATGATGATATGGTAAATGTTAAGGGTACGCCAATGGATTTTACAATGGCCTCAATCGTTGGCTCACGCATCAACGAAGAATTCGACCAATTAATATGGGGTAACGGCTACGACCACAACTACGTACTTAACGACAATTGCTCCAAGCCTTCGTCAGAGGCTCTCGACTTGCCGGCAGTCACATTATCAGCACCGGATGACAGCCTAACATTTAACATATATACAACCGCACCTTGCATGCAGGTCTACACCGGTAATTACTTATCTGATTCGGATATCGGTAAAGGTGGCTTCCACTATGCTCCACGTTACGGCATAGCACTCGAGACACAATACGCCCCGAATGCCGTTAATATAGCCTCCTTCAAGCAACCCCTCCTTAAAGCGAATACCATGGGCACGAGCGCAACTATCTACGAGTTAATATAAAAAACCACGGGCCGTTGCCCGTGGCAATTAATTCCTACTTCAATGCTTCCTTAAGCACAGCTGTTATCGTCTCTACATCGAACGGCTTCGGTACATAACCGACTATACCCATATCCTCGGCTTCCTTCTGAAGCGCCGTGGCTTGCTGTGCCGATTCGATAATAATTCTCGCATCCGGATGTGCCTTAAGCAAATCCTTCGCTGCCGTAATGCCGTCTACATTAGGCATTACCACATCGAGCATCACAAGATCCGGATTGTTAGCCTCATATAAATCAATCAGCTGACTTCCGTCATCCGCTCCGATTACCTCGTGTCCCTCGGGAACGAGAATTGCCGTTAACATCTGTCTTGTATATGCATTGTCATCTACAACAAGTATCTTAGCCATAATAACTCCTCACAACTTACTCTTGGTAAAATTTTATCATAGATGAAAGCACTATTCAAGCAATTATTTCTTCTTCTTGATATATCTTGCCTTACGTACTCTTGTGTATACAAGCGTTCCCACACCACCTAAGAATACTGCTATGCATAAGAAATATACAGGATCAACACCATCTGCTGTACCGGGTGTGGCATCCTTAGCGTGGTTCGCTCCAGTAGAGCCCGTGCCAACTCTGATTATTCTGCCTGTAGCCTTATCAACTACCGTGCCGTCAGCCTTAGTTACCGTTCCATCACCATTATCGGTATCTCCTCCGCTCGGTGTTACTGAACCAGATTCGGGAGTAGGTGTCGGCGTCGGCGTCGGTGTAGGACTTGGTTCCGGTGGATCCGGGTCGGGATTAGGCCCTATTACTATAAATGGATTGCCGTTATTCTTAGCATATGTCTCTGCTGCTGAATCAGCATATCCGTATATTGTTATCGAAGAAGGTATTGCGCCCGAATCGATTGATGTTACTGTTTCCGGAATTGTAACGGCATCCTCTTGATAATCGGCAAATGCCCCACTTTCTATTGAAGTACATGAATCTGATATTGTAACGGAAGCCTTGCCTCCCGGTACTAATATAAGTCTTGTACCGGCACCGTTATACAGGCAACCATCATAGCTTGAATAATTGGAATTACCGGAACTAACAGATATCTCCTGTAGTGAATAACAGCTGGAAAATGCGTCATCCGCTATATATGTCACCCCTGCCGGTATAGATGAGACTGAGAACAGTCCCGTACATCCCGAAAAAGCACTTGATGGGATACTGCTGATACCACTTCCTAATGTTACACTTCCAAGCTGTGTACATCCCATACAAAGCCCGTCTCCGATAGAGACAATCGCGCCGGGTATCGATAGCGATGTAATTGAGTCATTGTTAGCAAATAAGGCCGGTGCCAATGAAGTAATACCATCGGGTATGGTTACCGATCCGCCGGGCCCATAATATTCCGTTGCCATACCATTCTCATCAACTTCAAAGTCGCCTATTCTTTCGGCATTGGAACTGCTTGCTATGATAACCGTTACCGAAATAACAATCGATAATGCAACCAGTGCCCATCCGATCTTAGTGCCTCTCTTCATACCAAACCATCTCCGAATAAT
>CAJOIL010000119.1 GCA_905234525.1 uncultured Lachnospiraceae bacterium
GATATTATTCTATCTTGATTATCTTGCGATAATGGTACTCTTCGTCCTTATAGGACATTACTTAGGCAAGCTGCTTAAGAGGATTCCTAAGGGCAATAGCTCAGATAAGAAGCCCATGACTAAAAAGGGCAAGATAATATTAGCTATTGTAATAGTATTACTAATCGTTGCGGTAATTGCGCTTATACTATTCGGCATACCTTACTTTAACCGCCACTTCAAGACAGTAGAAGTTAATAGGCGGCAGGTAGTATCGGGACAGAAGGCTAACTGGCAGGGTAACAAACCTCTTGTGGTATACTTTACCCGTGTAGGTAATACTGATTTCGAGGAAGATGTGGATGCTGTGTCCGGTGCGTCGCTTTTACTCGCTGACGGTAAGCTGACAGGAAGCGATGAACTTATCGCTGATATGGTAGTTGATATATTGGATTGTGAATCGAAGGCTATTACATTAACCGGTAAGAAATATCCTTCTTCGTATAATGATACAGTATCTGTTGCCGGAGACGAATTAAGAGAACAGGCTCGTCCCGCTATAGAGCCAATCGATATAACGAATTACGATTCTATCATATTAATCTATCCCCTTTGGTGGGGTTCAATACCTATGCCTGTTGCAACCTTCTTAGAGCAGAATGATTTTAACGGTAAGACGATTTACTTGATAGCTACTCAGGGAAGCAGTGGTTATGGAAGTACAGTTTCAGATATAGAATCATTAGCTAGGGGTACAAGCATATACTGTGAAGACATTCCGAGTGCCAGACAGACTTTGTACGAATTGATTAAGTCAGGATTTAATGCGTCCAATCCATGAACTTTTTATGAAATGTAATTTATCATTAGACATTTTAATGTAGAAGCAAGTATAATGAGCGTATAGCATAAAGAATTTGACAAAACAGGAGGTGTATTATGGCTATTAGACCAATTCCGGGCGGTAACGGAGACAAGTATGTTCCTTATGACAAGCGTAGTGGAGATAAGTCAATCGTGTTCTTTACAAGAGATTTGTCAGAAGAAGGAATGATTAAGATTTATGAGAAGGTGTCTTCGGTGTTAGAAGGCAAGATTGCAATCAAGCTTCATACAGGAGAGGCAGAAGGACCCAACATTATCCCCAGACCTTGGGTTAGAAATCTTATTGAGAAGAAGCTTCCAGATGCTAATATAGTTGAGACTAATACATATTACGAAGGAAGCAGATATACCACCGAGCAGCATCGGGAGACTCTTAAGATTAACGGATGGGATTTTTGCCCTGTTGATATTACAGACGAGAACGGTGTGGCTACTCTTCCGATTAAGGGTGGCAAATGGTTCAAGGAAATGCATGTTGGTGAGAACCTTCTCAATTATGACTCTCTTCTTGTACTTACACATTTCAAAGGACATGTAATGGGAGGCTTCGGTGGAAGCAACAAGAATATCGGTATCGGGTGCGCCGACGGAAGAATAGGCAAGGCTGAGATTCACTCTACACCTGATAATATGTGGGGTATCGCGGAAGAAGAATTGATGGAGAGAATATCAGAGAGCACCAAGTCTGTTGTGGATCACTTCGCGCCACATATATGCTTTATCAATACTATGAGAAATATGTCAGTATCATGCGACTGTGAAGGAACCGAGGCGGAGCCTGTGGTAACGCCTGATATTGGACTTGTAGCATCGTTGGATATATTAGCATGCGACAATGCATGTGTAGACCTTATCTATAATCTTCCCAAGGGTGGCGGCAAGGACTTAATTGAGAGAGTCGAGACTCGTCACGGACTTCGCCAGTTAAGCTATATGAAGGAGCTTGGCATGGGAAATGATTTATATACACTTATAGATATAGATAACGGCGACAAGGAGATTACAGCACGTGAGGCTGTTAAGGATGTGGAGCCAATCTGGAAGCCGGATAAGTACAACGTATTCTGGGGAAAGAATAAGCATTAAGGAGATATCTTATGTCAGATTATTTTGGTAAAGATGTTCCGAAGCTTGGTTTCGGGCTTATGAGACTTCCTCGAAAGGGAGTAGTTACAGATATAGAACAAGTCAAGAAGATGGTAGATATGTTCATGGAGGCAGGGTTTACCTATTTCGATACAGCATATGTATACCCGGGCTCTGAAGCAGCCACACGCAAAGCTTTAGTTGAGAGGTATCCAAGAGAAAGCTATACCTTATGTACCAAGCTAAATGCTTTTATGATGGCGCCGACAGAGAAAGCTGCCAAGAAGCAATTCGAGACCAGTCTTAAGAGGACGGGTGCAGGATATTTCGACTATTACCTTCTTCATGCTCTTATGGAGAACAATTATACGAAGTACGATAAGTTCCATCTGTGGGATTATGTCAAGGAGAAGAAGGAGGAAGGATTAATCAAGCATTTTGGTTTTTCTTTCCATGCAGGGCCGGATCTTCTTGACAAGCTTTTGACGGAGCATCCGGAAGTTGATTTTATTCAATTGCAGCTTAATTACGCTGACTGGGAGAACGATTCTGTTACTTCAAGAGCGAATTATGAGGTTGCAAGAAAGCATGGCAAATCCATAACGGTAATGGAGCCTGTCAAAGGCGGTAAATTGGCAAAACCGCCCAAGGAAGTACAGAAGCTGTTTAAGGACTACAATCCTGATGCCTCATTTGCTTCCTGGGCGATAAGATTTGTTGCCGGATTGGATGGAATCCTTACTGTGCTATCGGGAATGTCCAATGTAGAACAGATGGCTGACAATATTTCTTACATGAAGGATTTTAAGCCCCTTAATGAAGAAGAGCAAAAGATTATTAGAGAAGCTCAGAGAATAATCGGAAGGAGCGAGACTATTCCATGTACTGCTTGTAAATATTGCGTCGAAGGCTGTCCACAGAATATTATGATTCCTGATGTGTTCGAAGCGATGAATAAAAAGCTTGGAAACGGACTTGCCAAAGAAGCTAAGGAAGCTTATGACAAAGCTGTAGCAGAAGGTGGTAAGGCATCTGATTGTATCGAATGTAAGCAGTGCGAGAAGGCCTGTCCTCAGCACCTTCCTATCACAGATAATCTTAAGAAAGCAGTAGAGATGTTTGAATAATTATATTATATAACCTTATTAGAATCACCTAAAGCACTCTCCGCTGAACAGCTTATAGATTACATCAGATAACGCATTATCAGATAGGCAATCGGTTACATAATGCTTGGCGATTGTGGTAAGACCGGCAGCGATGAAGTCAATTGTGAGATCACAAGGGACTGTCTTTTC
>CAJOIL010000120.1 GCA_905234525.1 uncultured Lachnospiraceae bacterium
GTCAAGCCTTCGATATTAACGCTCTTGCAATAATTCTCAAGCATTATCTCACATCTTGAATTAAGCTCTGACTCATTGAACACCTTATGCTCCATAAGCATCTTCTTGTTCTTCTCATCAAGTAAATGCGGCATTGCATCTGCTGTTGTCTTAAGATTAAGAAGACCTCTTACTTCAGTTGCTTCCTTAACCCATTCATCTGTATAACCATTACCGTTGAAAAGAATTCTCTCATGCTTCTTGATTGTCTCTTTAATCAATTCATGAAGCTCATCTTCAAAGTTAGTTGCTCCTTCAAGTCTGTCGGCATATTGCTTTAAACTCTCTGCCACTGCCGCATTTAACATAATGTTACAGCATGCGATACTGTTAGATGAACCAAGCGATCTGAACTCGAACTTGTTACCGGTAAATGCGAACGGTGAAGTTCTGTTCCTATCCGTTGTATCCTTCGAGAATCTCGGAAGTGCATGAACACCAAGCTTCATAACTTCCTTCTCTTTGCCTTGGTAAGGAGCATCATTCTTAATCGCATCAAGAATAGCTGTTAACTCATCTCCCAAGAAGATAGATATTATAGCCGGTGGCGCTTCGTTAGCACCGAGTCTGTGGTCGTTACCTGCTGTTGCAACCGACAATCTCAAAAGGTCTTGATAATCATCAACCGCTTGAATTACCGCACAGAGGAATAGCAAGAACTGTGCATTTTCATAAGGTGTATCGCCCGGTGATAATAAGTTAACTCCCGTATCCGTTGCCATTGACCAGTTATTATGCTTACCGGATCCGTTAACTCCCTTAAACGGCTTCTCATGTAAGAGACATACAAGATCATGTCTTCTGGCAACCTTCTGCATTATCTCCATCGTTAACTGGTTATTATCGGTAGCCACATCTCGTGCTGTGCCGGTGCAACCTCGTTATGCTCCGTCTTAGCTAAGATTCCAAGCTTCCAAAGCTCATTATTAAGGTCTTCCATATAAGCTGTAACTCTTGGCTTTATAACACCGAAATAATGATCGTCAAGCTCTTGTCCCTTAGGTGGCATAGCACCGAATAATGTCCTTCCCGTATATACGAGGTCAGGTCTTTTCTCGAATACTTCCTTATCTATTAAGAAATATTCCTGCTCAGGACCTACGCTTGTTCTAACATATTTTGCATCCTTACCGAAGAGCTTAAGAATTCTCTTGGCCTGTCTGTTAAGAGCCTGCATTGAACGAAGAAGCGGTGTCTTCTTATCCAGTGCATCTCCGCTGTATGAACAGAAGGCTGTCGGAATGCAAAGTGTATGATCCTTAATAAACGCGTATGATGTAGGATCCCATGCAGTATATCCTCTTGCCTCAAATGTTGCTCTAAGTCCACCTGAAGGGAATGATGATGCATCAGGCTCTCCCTTTATTAACTCTTTGCCGGAGAACTCCATTATTACTCCGCCATCGGGTGAAGGGCAAATGAAGCTGTCATGCTTCTCAGCTGTTACTCCCGTAAGTGGTTGAAACCAGTGTGTAAAATGTGTTACACCCTTCTCAACTGCCCAATCTCTCATCTCGGTTGCAACTGCATCCGCAACCTTGACATCGAGTTTAGCATTTTCATCAATAGTCTTTCTGAGCGAATTATAAACATCAACTGATAGTCTTGCTCTCATAACCTTGTCATCAAAAACCATTGAACCGTATGTCTCGGGTACGTCTAATTTCTTCATGATTACCTCCAAATGTGATTGAAAAATTAATAAAAAAAGACGCCTCGAAGCTTATGCTTCAAGACGTCTTTGTCTTTACAACTGACACTATACAACTATGTTTATTTTTTGTCAAGCACTTTTTTCAACTTTTTGAAGTGCGACAGGGGGACGGGGTCCTTGTCGCGCATATAGTGATATAGTGTTAAGTTCGCGACAAGGAACCCGTCCCCGTGACACACATCAACCTACCACTTTGTAAATCGTGGTAAATCTCTACTCCCGTGCCCCTTACATCAAATACCTTTACAATATCCTTAACATATTTCTCATCGGCATTATCCGTGAATTCGTCTGTAATATCCGAAAAAGCATTTAACATATCAGGCTTCCAATACTTAGTCTTATCATTATCAAAAATTGCAACATATAAAATCTCTGCTTCAACAAGGTCTTGGAAGAAATGGCTTCCGTAAGAAAGCTCAGGATTATAGCCCGCACCTTTTTCTTCCACCTCACATATAACATCAAATTCACTTATATCGGAAAATGCCGTGGGCACTCCAAGCTCCGGCGACGACGTTCCGATACGACCGGGCACCATAAGCACCATAGCGTAACCATTATCACGATACGCCCAATTAACCTTATTAATAAATGACGCAATTCTCGACTTATCGTTATAGGGCATCTCATAATATTTAACGGGATCTACATACACAATTCTATCCAAGTTGATACTTCGAGACAGTCCCATTGAAGAATACGTTGTCTCCAGAATAATATTTTCCTCCGGAATATTATCCGGAATCCTGGTCTGCCCCGTATCCTTAAACGCTTGCAGAGGTCGACACTGTAAAATGTTAATCAAATACTCTCCGTCATCTGCAAGGTTAATTGTATACTCGATATCAACAGGGTTATCGTATTCATCCTCTAAAGCACGAAGAATCTTCTTCATCTGCTTCATCAAAGCTTCATTGTTAACAAGACCTTCACAAGACACATATTTTATCTCTCTATTCATTCCTCGCTCTCGAAATCTTCTTTCCGTATCGAAATTATGAGAAAGAAGCGCCGAATCTAGATACGTCGGAAGGTGAGGGATAATATCCTCCATGTCCATTCGACTTAAGGTATGATTGCCGACATCCATAGCCTCAATCTTCTTCTGTGAAAATTCTTGCTTCTCATTAGAGTCCTTGCAAGGAGTGGCAGTTGGCTTAGTAAGACTTACAAGCCTGGGATAAGAGCCCTCTGTCCTGTCAACCGCTGATGTTCCAAGCCCCATAACAAGTCGAAGCATACCATCACTTAGATTAATATCCTCCACAAATTGATAAGGACTGTAGGAATACCCTACGCCTGCCGCACAAGGCATATAATAAGAGCCATAATAGGAGCCGGATACTCTTTGTACGAGAAGAGACATTTGCTCATCTCTTTTATCAAGACCGCGTCTCTTCCTGTAATCAAGCGCAGATAAACTCATAGAGCTTGCATAAACCGTTCGTACAGCTTCCTCGAACTCATTAAGCCTCTCTTCCAGCGTTCCTCTGTTGGCACAAAATACCGATTCATATTTTCCTGCAAATGCGTTATCAAAGCCATCCTCTAGGATACTGCTGGACCTTACTATGTAAGGGTCTTGTCCGTAATATTCAAGGATACCTACAAACTGCTCCTTTATAACCTTAGAAAAAACGCCGCTTTGTAATCGCTTAGACATTTCCTCCCTAAGTTCAAAATATTCTTCATCTCTTCTCTGCCTTATTCGAAGGTCCCAGAAGTCATTATCA
>CAJOIL010000121.1 GCA_905234525.1 uncultured Lachnospiraceae bacterium
TGTCACGCAAGCAAATATCCTTTTCGTAAAATAGACAATTCTCATCCGAAATGATACACTAATAGTATTAAAAAGATCGGAGGCGTATAGTCATGTTAAATGATAGAATTAACGAACTGATAAAAGAAATTGATGCTACCAAACTAGCTATCTCTGAATATGCCGATATTGACAGGACATCCATAAGTCACATTTCTTCCGGCAAGCGAATCCCCAACAAGCACAGTGCATCTGTCGTAAAATTAATTGACGGCATTTACCGTTATGCAAAAGACAACGATAAACTTAATACGATAAGCAAGATTACAGGCGTTGATATAGCTCTTTCATCCGATGACTTTAAAACGGGGATAACCGATTGGCTGTATGAAGATATGCCTACAAAATATATAATTGATAAACACGGGGATACCGTGACATACATTTACAAGATAAATGTTCTTCTTGACAGATTTAACATTTCCAATGCAGAGATAACAGAGAAGCTTAATTGTGACCCTGCAGTCATCAGCCGATACAGGAACGGTGGCAGGGATGTTAATCCCGCGTCGAGCTTCTCTCTCAAACTGGCAAATGAACTATGGGATAGAATTGAGTCCGCCGAAGATTATTCATTTATCAGCAAATCAAGCGGAATAAAAAAAGACAACCTTAACAGAGATTCGTTCCAAAAATGGTTTACCGATTACAACGCGCCCATCGTTATTCCAAGAGATAGTAACGCAAAAAGCCTTCTTGAGACATTTACTGTCACTGCGACCACTAAGCAAAAAAAGCTCAGAAGGTCGAAGAATTTTATTCTTCCGACAAAACAAGAAGATGCCCCCATGTCTTATATTGGAAATGAAGGTCTGAGACAGGCCGTTGAGCAATTCTTCGCTACAGCGCTGGCGAAAAAGCCGCGCTATCTCTGCCTCTACTCAGACAGCTCTATGGAATGGATGACGGAAGACCCGCAGTTTTTCACAAAATGGCAGAATTCAATGCTGCTTCTTATTCAAAAGGGTGTGAAAATTATTATTATTCACAATCTCAAAAGATCTACTCCGGAGCTGACTAATGCAATTATAGCCTGGCTTCCCCTATATCAAACGGGAAAGGTGGAGCCGTACTACTTTGAACACGCACGGCTTAGCAACATTTTCTCACACTCATTATTTATTAATCCTAAGGGTCATGCTATTACCGGCTTACAAATCAAGGGTACCGAGGAAAACAGTATATATCACTACCTCACCGATACAAACGAAATCTCTATGCTATGTGATAGTTATGACAAGATGAAGGAAAATGCAGTACCACTTGTGGAGCATCCGGATAGCATACCTGAAGACAACGACAGTAAGACATACGAATATAACGGCATCAATATCGTTATTACAAAAGACGGCGTATATCTTACGCATAATGAGACGGGCGTAAATATCGGGCTTAAGCACCATTTGCTTGTTAAATCCTTTAATGAGTTCTGTGAAGAACTATAGTATGGTTCGTTTGTCAATATTTCTGCAAATAATTATTGCTTCGACAAAACCATCGTTATATCATATTGTCCATCATCACCTGACAGCCTCATTTGATTGCCGGATACTGTTCCTTTATATAACGACCCCTCTGCATCGTAAATCATAATTGTAACCTCGCCACCCTCATACTGCCAGATTCCCGAAGTTGTTTTACCGTATCTTGTTTGGCTTACCGTGCCATCACCGGATAGCACAAATGTCGCCAAGAAATCAGGATTCGTTACCTCTTGTCCCGCAGCCGTTCCGCTTGTCGCTTTCCATGTGCCTATGCAATTATCCCGGGAAGAACCGGAATTCTGCGTATTACTTTGCGAGTTAGTATTTTTCTTTATCTGTGAAGAACCATCAGTTGTTTGCGGTGTTGTCTGAGATGACGCGATGGTATTTTCAGGCACATATTTCTTAGGATCTGCCGCATCAGTTCCTTGCTTAGCGAAAATCAGCTCCATTGCCTTACCGTTGACGTTCCACTGAAGTGTGAAATAGTTATCGGATAGAACCGCCGTATGACCTTTTTCTTTACCGTCTTCCTCAACATATATAGTGATTAATTTACCGTCTTTTTCCCACTTATATTTCTCAGACTCTCCGTTAAGAGTGTATATAGCCTTACCGTTCTTCTCGAACACAAAAGACATAGGCGTCCCCGTATCCTTAGCAGCCACCTTCTTATCGTCAATCGTAGCCGCTACGAATTCCCATGTTCCGTCCATTATCTTGGCGTCCTCTTCGCTTATCTTCCCTCCTCCGAAATGTGATACCAGCAAGTAAATCAATACTCCTATAAGGGCAGCTGCTACAACAGAGCCAACAACTATAAGAGCAATCATTCCTCCCTTAGACTTCTTCGGTGGCATATTGCCCTGCGGGCCATAAGGACCTTGATTGCCATATGGCTGCCGATTACCGTAAGGCTGCTGATTACCAAATCTAAAACCGCAGCCACCACAGAAATGCGCTCCCCCCTGTATTTCTCTTCCACAATTCGGACATCTCATACCGGATAACCTCCTACATTTATACTTACTTACCTGTAACTCCCAAATTA
>CAJOIL010000122.1 GCA_905234525.1 uncultured Lachnospiraceae bacterium
TTATGTTTGCTTATCTATGGCATACATAGGTCTATTAAGGTTACCCTTTTTTACCATAATCTTTTTCAAATTGCTCTTGACATATCACCAAATTGCTTATCGCAAATGCTCTTCCGTCACCGCTGGCACCATGCATTGTATTATTAGGTTCCAAGCTCTCGATATCAATATCCTTAGCAAGAAACATTCCAAGCGTCTCTTCGAACGTAAGAACAAAGTCAACATCGCTTCTTATACTTTTCCTTGAAGCTTCCAGCTTCTTCGCTGCGCAGGGTCCGATAAATGCAACCTTGCATCCCGGATGCTTTTCTTTAATGAGTCTCCCGGTAAGTACCATTGGCGTCAGTGCCATCGATATGCAGTCCGCTTGCTCCGGGAATAAACGCTTCGCCATTGACGCCCAAGCAGGACAGCATGATGTACCCATAAAAGGAAGCTGCGACGGCACATTTTCCATATAATCCTCTGCCTCCTGAATGGTGCAAAGATCTGCGCCTATGGCTACTTCTATGGCATCCTCGAATCCCAATTCTTTAAAAGCGGCACGCATCTTATTAAGGCTGAGATTTGGCCCCAACTGATCCACACAAGCCGGCGCAATGGCTGCATACACGGGAGTGTCACTTCTTATAGCCTGAATCGTCTGAAATATCTGCGTCTTATCTGCAATGGCACCGAAAGGGCAATTTGCAAGACACATTCCACAGCTCTCGCATTTATCATAATCAATATCAGCTCTCCCATGTTCGTCAGAACCAATGGCGTCAACCTTACATGCCTTAACGCAGGGACGCTCTACCTTAATGATTGCATTGTAAGGGCAGACATCGGCACATTTCCCACACTTAACACACTTGTCCTGATTAATCACCGACTTACCATTACGAAATGTTATAGCATCCTTAGGACACACCTTCTGACAAGGATGTGCAATGCAACCTTGACACATCTCGGTAACGTGCATCTCATTATCGGGACAGGCATGGCAGGCGAATTTAATAACATTAATAAGCGGCGGTTGATAGTATTTCTCCGGCTTGACACATTCTTCCGCCCCCATAGAAACCGGTGCATGCTCACTAACAGGTCTTAAATTAAGGCCCATAGCAAGACGCATTCTTTCCTCAACAATCGCTCGCTCTAAAAAGACGCTTTCCCTTGCTGTAGCAATTTCGCCCGGAACAATTCTGTAGGGAATGAGGTCCATTTCACTAAGGTCTCCATCTTTGTAATTATATGATAGCTTGGCTACCTCGGTGAATACCTTAAGCCTTATCTCGTTAATGTATGTATATATTCCTCTAATGCTCATATTTACCTCTCTTTTCTATATCTGTAGATATTAGTTTAATGAGTTCTATTCATCCTCGCAATAGATGCAAGTGTTGTTATATTAACAGGACAAACGTCAGCGCAGGAGAGCGATTTGGAGCAGTAGTTCTCAAAATGCTTTCTGTATGATTTCTTAATGCTGTCCCCATTAGTCTTGCTTCGCGACTTAACAAGATAGCAATCGTTTGCAAATGCCGCACCATAGAACTTCCTTCCGCGGTTATAGTTAGGGCAAACCTCAAGACAGAGTCCGCACTTAAGACATTTTCCGGCCAGATACATATTCTCATATTCTTCCGATTCGGTACCCTTAAATTCCTCTATATATACATTTTCCTTCTTAAAGCTTTCTAGGATAATATCCCTATCAACTACAAGGTCCGCAACCGTCGGGAACACCTTAAGGGGTTCTATTGTAAGTGTATCTCCCTTAACATCACGAAGAAAGTATTCACAAGCCAAGGCAGGCTTGTTATTAATGACCATGGCGCAGGCGCCACACATACCCTGCATACAAGAGCATTCCCACTCTATTCTTGAAGTGACATTCCCACCGACATCCTTTATTATTTCTCTGCCGTTAATATCATCAAGCATTCCCACAACAGTCTTGTCATCTTCCCTATCATAATTAAATTCTTGCCAGTATGGTTTTGAGCTTGCCGTTTCCTGCCTCTTTATTCTAACTCTCATATTCATTCTCCAAGTCAAGGTGCGTATTATATTTCCGAAAAGTATTCATCCGATGTATCGGTATAATCGCTTCTGTAATGTGCACCCCTGCTTTCCTTTCTGCTAAGCGCACATACAAGCGTTGCCTTGGCAAGAATCAATATCTCTTGAAGAGAATATATCGGGTAAATGTGATTCCTGTTATCACATCGAACAGCGGCCGAACTCGATATAGCATTTTCAATATCATTAATACCCTTGTAAAGTCTGTCACTGTCTCTTACAATTCCGAGATTAGTCTTCATGATATTGGCCAATGAATTACGTATACTCATGACAGAACTATTGCCGATAGTATTCTTAAGTTCATCTAACCCGGCGTTTGCATCCGAAAGCTCCTTAGCAAAATCTTCTTTCGAAGAATCCTCTGTCTCACTCTTCGCAATCGATTCCGCCGCAACTCTTCCACCATACATTGCCGCAAGAAGAGCATTGCCTCCAAGCCTATTGGCGCCATGATATATCGATGCACATTCTCCCACTGCGTACAGCCTCTTAATGTTACTTTCATGATTATTATGAACAGCAATTCCGCCCATGAAGAAATTCACGGAGGGCGTTACGGGAATACTCTCTTTAGTTATATCAATTCCTCTGTATTTCATGCAGAGGTCGTATACTTCAGGAAGCCTTTTCTTTATCTGCTCTTCTCCGAGAAATGTGATATCAAGGAAAATATCCTTACCCGTATTATACATACATCTTGACACAACATCACGAGTCATAAGGTTTCCATTTCCCCCATACATTTCTTCCATAAAATAAACTCTTTTATCGCCGTCTAAATAGTAAAGCCTTCCGCCTTCACCTCTAACCGCCTCCGACACAAGAAGCATCTTCTGACTTGTCTCTAAGGTTGTCGGATGATACTGGATGAATTCAAGATTCTTAAGATTAACGCCCTGAGTAAAAAGCTTGCCGTGAGCATAGCCATCGCACAAGGTTGAGCCGGTAGTCTTACCGAACAAGACATTCTGCCCGCCTGTTGCAAAGACAACAAAATCTGCCCTAATCATCTCAATTCTATCTGAATCATCATTATAGAAAAGCGCGCCAAAGCACTTACCGTTCTTAATAAGAGCGCTATAAAAATATAGTTTTAGCCTTCTGTTAATAAGTCCCTGGATTTCGTATCGTCTTGCCTCCATCACAAGTGCAGTCACAATTTGTTTTCCCGTAGATGCGCCACAAAAGCAAGTCCTTATATGAGACTGACCGCCAAATGCTCTTCTCTTAATCTCGTCCTTTTCATCTACGGAAAATACCGTGCCCCATTTCTCAAGCTTTCTTATGACATTGGGTGCCTCTGTACAAAGCCCCGTTACAGCCTCTCTTCCGGCAATATTACAACCGCCCTTAAGCGTGTCCTCAATATGACTCTCGATACTGTCACCGTTCGAATCATCTATTACAGCATTTATTCCGCCTGCCGCAAGGACAGACTGCGCTCGTTCAGATGAATACGGAGACACAAGTGTAACCTCCATATTCCTCTTAGCACATTCTATCGCTGAGGATAAGCCTGCTATTCCGCTTCCAATAATTAATACCTTCTTCATATACGCACCTTGGTGTAGCGGTTACCCTAGTATAAAAACATCTTACCATGTGATGTAAGAATAATTACCGCCGTTATAATAAACATTATCCCGCAAATAATCATTGCGAAGACATCAATCCTCCTACGCCTTCTGTCATCATCCAAAAAGCCAAGTGTTACAAACGCTTTCGAAACAGATACTGCTATATGCGTATAAAGTGACATATAGAAGATAACCTGCGCTATCTCCGTCACAATATATCCCACACTACCGGCACTGGATTCCAATAAATTATAGGAAACGATATGAACCGGAAGAAGTATCACCATAAGAAATGCGCTGACTCTCTGAAGCACTGTTTCTCTATTCATACTCTTATACAGAATCTTAATTGAATCATTTAGAAATATCACACATATTATCGAGATAATCGCATGTGTCACAATTATTATCGCAGGAATGTAGCTAACGAGCGCACTTAGTACAGGATTATAATACATTGTAATATATGCAAATAATTCATATATTACATGCACTGCTATAAGTGCCAGCGACGCTAATGAAAAATACGCATTTACCCTCTTAATCAAAACCAATTCCTCCTAAATGTCAGTATAGCATACTTTTCTTGGCTGCCACAGAAAAATATCAACATTTCTTAATTTCGTAAAAACGTTAGATAGTTATCATTTGACAACTACAGAATAAAAATAGATAATAAAAGCAAATACTCATATGAATAAAAATGAGATTATTGAATTATAGCGAAATTGAAACAAGGTTAGGTAAATTCAAAATGAATGTATATGATTTTGACGGAACAATTTTTTATTCCGATTGCTCAATTAAATTC
>CAJOIL010000123.1 GCA_905234525.1 uncultured Lachnospiraceae bacterium
TATGCTTGACTTACTTGCGAATACGCATTTACATCATTAATACTTGCCATACTATCTACCTCCTTGTAGTGTATTTGCTGAATTCCTTTTCAGCATAAAATGTTATAAGACCTGACAGTTATAGTCTTCTGTAAACTACATCGGCATATTTTAGAAAAACTTTACATTTTCTACACATTATGTTAACTTATCTAATGTTATATATGAAAGGAATAACACTGCTCTTCGTGATAAGGTTAATACTGCGCTTCATCAGTTAGCTGCAGAAGGCGGCATGGATCAAATCTGTAACAAGTGGTTTGGTAAGAATATTGTTACAATAAAGTAATTAGTGACACCGTAATTTAGTTTATTGATAATTATGCAGACAAAGAACCCTCTTTTTCAACTGAACGTTCGTTCAATGTTTCAAAAGAGGGTTTTTGCTCTGCATAATTTGAATCCAAATATATTATGGTGTCGCTCTATTCTTGCACGTCCTCGACAGGTTGTGTCGTAGGAGCGTCGGCAAGTACAAATCTACCAACAATATTAGACAAGTCTCCTGAAGACGAAGCAACATCACCTTGTGTAACCTTAAGGTCATTAACACTGTTCTGAACTGTAAGCGCTGTAGCGCTAAGCTGTTCTGAAGTAGCTGCATTCTCCTCAGATAATGCTGATAAGTTAGATACAGATTCATCAATCTCTTTACTCTTATTGTTAAGCTCTTCATTAACACGCTCAAGCTCAGCAATAGCATCCTCAACACTCTCAACTGACTCAACAATTGCATCGAAGCTATCCTTCGTCTCACCAACGGCGTCGTTCTGCTTATGTACGAAGTCCTTAACGACATCTGCCTTCTTAGCAGCGTTATTAGTAGCCGCTGTAAGCTCTGATAAGATTTCGTTGATTGTGTCAACGTTCTCCTTAGATTCGTCTGATAGCTTACGAATCTCATCAGCAACAACCGCAAAGCCCTTACCTGCTTCACCGGCACGTGCTGCCTCAATTGAAGCATTAAGTGAAAGCAAATTAGTCTGATCTGCTATATTAAGAATAAGCTCTGATGCTTCCGAAATCTTAGCACCTGATGCCTTAATATCTTCAATCGCATCGAAGATTGCATTAAATTCTACGTAAGACTTCTCATTAATTCCCGCTAACTGTTCTACTACTGCATTACCCTTATCTGTAACTTCTTCAATCTTATTACTAGCTTCTGATAATGACTTAGCTGAGCTAACAGATCTATCCA
Source organism: uncultured Lachnospiraceae bacterium (assembly GCA_905234525.1). Classification (GTDB taxonomy): domain Bacteria; phylum Bacillota; class Clostridia; order Lachnospirales; family Lachnospiraceae; genus RUG191. The sequence continues at coordinate 1,241 of CAJOIL010000123.1, forward strand.
TAATATCGCTAAGCTCTGTCATATTCATTGAAATATCAGATACATCCTGTGCCATCGATGTAGATGCATTAGCAAGTTCATCTGCTGCAGATGATACATTATCAATTCCTGTACCGGTTGCATCTGTTCCCTCTGATACCGTATCACTTGCCACTACAAGTCCGTCAGATGTATTACGAAGTACTCCGACAATCTGCTCTAATGCCTCTTCTGTATCATTAAGAGCCTTCTTCATAGTACCGATCTCATCCTTGGAATTAACCTTAAGCGGCTCATCCGACAAGTCATACTTAGATAACTTAACAAGGCGCTTAGATACAGTCTGAACACCATTGCCAATTGATCTTATTATTACAATACCAAACACAAGAAGGATTATGGATATTACAAGCAGTATGGCGATTGTAATAATCAGCGTTGTCATAATAGAGCTCTTCATGACATCCTTCTCTGTCTCAGCCCACGCCTCAGTTATATCGGCTAAATCGGATATACTACTACGTACCACATCGAAATCCTGAGCAAACGTAGAAAATTGAGTTACTGAGATATTCTTATAGTTATTAAAATCTATTGAACTCTTCCAACTATCAAATGTCTTCTGAAATTCAGTTGAAATCTCTCCGAATGTCTTACCGTTCTCTGACTTCTTATTCCATAAATCTTCATTACCCTTGGCTAAATCAACAGCTTCGTTAACTCTCTTATCTACCTCTCCGAGATTCTCATCATAGTCTTCAAGCCACTGCTTAGATAGCTCGGGTGTCACTATGCCGGGATTATTAGCATATGAGTTGTATAAGGTAGACGCTGCTGTTAATGCTTGATACAAATCTCGATCTGCATTAACGAAATCTGAATTAATCTTATAAAGCGTGTTAAGGTACATCTCTTCACTCTGAGTTATAGTCTTATTAACAGCAACACTAAATACAGCAATACTTACAAACTGCATAATAATTAACGGTATAATTACAAGTAACAGCTTTGCTTTAATAGACATATTCTTCATGACAATAAAACTCCTCTCAACAAATAAATTAATGAGTCAATCAATTAGACTCTGTATACTCGGAATGACAGGACTCGAACCTGCGGCCTCGTGGTCCCGAACCACGCGCGCTACCACCTGCGCTACATCCCGATATGGAGTTATTCGACAAAGT
>CAJOIL010000124.1 GCA_905234525.1 uncultured Lachnospiraceae bacterium
AGATATAGAGACTTTACCGTACTTCTCATCATACCCCGCCTTATTAAAGGCTGACTTAACCTCCTCCTCTATAATATCTATTAATTGTTTCATACTTATATTACCTCGTTAGCTTATTACCTAGTCTCTGTATCCACAGAACTCTCTGAAGTATGCAATAAGGAGGGGCCCACGAAGTGGGAAGATTCCTTGTTGCCGGTAACTTTCGTCAGCCGGAGGAGAGTTACTGTGGTACAGAGACTATATTATACTACCTACTGCCTAATATATATGCCCTGCTCCTCAATCCAGTCCAACATATCCTCCTGCGCTGACGTAGTCCAATCCTCATCATTCTCGCGTATAGCTTCCCTGGCATGCTCATCCTTCTCATTATCAAGCAAATCCTTTAATATCTCTTCCTTCTTTTTTTCTAAATCACTCATAATCTTTTTCCTTTACTGTACAGTTTTTTAGTACCTTTCCCATTTATCAACAAGGGAATTAACCTGGTCTGCCATTTTACCGAGATCCTTGTTAGCCATTCCCTCTGACCTCTCAATTGCATTCATCAACCGCTTACCTGCGGCAACAAGTCTGGCAAATACATTAGATGACGCTTTATTTGATTTCTTCTTGGTCCTTACAATGCGAGGACCCATTACAATCTGCTTACCGGTAATCAAGTCGAATTCATCTCCGGAATATGGCGCATATGCATCAAATCCATACTCATTGCGAATATCCATGGCAAAATTGTCACATATACTGTCTTCGCCATGCACAACAAATACCTTAGACACTCCCTTAATATGTCCCATCCAATCAAGCAACGTAGGCTTATCAGCATGTCCGCTGATGCCTGACAGATTCTTAATATCGGCATTAACATTTATAGTCTCACCAAAAAGCCTTACCTCCTTAGCACCGTTAAGAAGCGCGTGACCAAGCGTTCCCGTTACCTGATAGCCAACGAAAAGAATAGTGCATTCTTCTCTCCACAGATTATGCTTAAGATGATGTCTTATACGACCTGCCTCACACATACCGCTGGCTGATATAATAACCTTCGGAGACTTAGATTGGTTAATAAGCTTAGAATCCTCGGAAGTTACAGAAACCTTAAGCCCTGCAAACCCTATCGGATTACCTCCGTTACGAACTATCTCAAGCGCTTCCTCATCGTAGCAATCTTCGACATTCTGTGTAAATACATTCGTCGCTTCTATCGACAACGGACTATCGACATACACTTCAAAATCTCGCAAGTCGGTAAGCATCTGCTCTGTCTTAATTCGTCTTATATAATACAAAAGCTCTTGTGTACGACCAACAGAAAATGCCGGTATGACCACATTACCGCCACGCCTTAATGTATCACCGATAATCTCAGCAAGCGCCTTCGCAAAATCCGGCGGAGAACTATGAGCTCTGTCTCCGTATGTCGATTCAATAAGAACATAATCAGCATCACTGACAAACTCAGGATTCTTAATTAACGGCTTATTACCATGACCTATGTCCCCCGAAAATACAACCTTGCGCTTCTCACCGGCTTCTGTCAACCACACCTCTATTGAAGCTGAGCCCAACAGATGACCTGCATCCACAAATCTTATCGTTACTCCATCGCTAATATCGATAAGCTCATGATAATCGCAGGGTCTAAAGAATTTAAGAACATTTTCCGCATCAGTCATATCATATAGCGGTGTCACTTCCGCTCTACCGCTTCGCAAAGCCTTACGATTCTTCCATTCAGCTTCATTCATCTGAATATATGCACTATCCTTAAGCATTATCTCGCATAGCATCACAGTAGCGGTTGTAGCATATATCTTACCTCTGAAGCCGTGAGAATACAAAAGCGGAAGAAGTCCGGAATGATCAATATGCGCATGTGTCAAAAGCACATAATCAATCTTGGACGCATCTACATTAAGATCCTGATTCTCATATATATCCGGGCCTTGCTGCATACCGCAATCAATAAGAATATTAAGCTCATTCACTTGTATCAGATGACAACTTCCTGTCACTTCGTGGTCTGCACCTATGAATCTAAGCTTCATTACCCCCTCCGGAATCTAAACTTCATTACCCCTTCAATCAGACACTATTAATATAAAAAAGAACCCTCATAACAAGCTTTTTCTAAGAATTCGAACCAGGTACCTCTTTCATCACTTGCTTCGCAAATGTTACGAAAGAGGTCTTGGTCCCTACGTCTTAATAAAAAGATTTATCGAGGGTTTTGCTC
>CAJOIL010000125.1 GCA_905234525.1 uncultured Lachnospiraceae bacterium
TCTAAGCAATAAAGTGGAGTAGGATGATATTAACATCTACAAAGTAGGAGATTTTGTTATGTGGATTGTTGCATTATTCTTGTTCGGGTTGGGCGTTATTCTTGTTATTACCGCGCCAATAAGTAAGAAAAAGAATAATCGTTGTTCTGCCACTACGCAGGGAACGATTGTAAAAGAATTTGAAACAGAGAATTCCGAGAACATGACGGGAACAGCTTATGTATATTCCTATAATGTGGAGGGAATAGAATATCAGATTACATCAAAGGCGCTGGTTAAAGGAGTAGGAGGTGTGGGGTCACAATGTACCATCTGGTATAATCCTAAAAACCCTAAAGATGCTCAGCCGTTTCATTATGAATCAAGTAAAGTATACACGATTATTCTTATTATCGGAATAGTGTTACTTGTCGGAGGACTTGTTTTGGGAGGTTATAGTTGTGCTACTTCAAGTAATTCGACACAGTCTGAAACCGATACTGTTAATAATATTGATAAAGTAAAAACTGATGTAGTCGGGAAATGGAATGCAACTGTATCTGTTTATTCTAGTTATACCAAAGATAATAAAACTCAAATTGATGAATTTCCGGCGGTTTTGGAATTTAATAATGAAGGTGGGGCAAGTTGGACGGAGCAATCCGGTACACAGTACCGTGGCGTATGGCGTGTTAATGAGGAACGTGATAGTAAGAATAAGAAGATCATAGAGGTTAGTGCAGATATTCCCGGCGCGCCTGTTACATATTTCTACGGTACAATAGAAGGCAACACAATGAAAATGTCCGGCAAAGAAGGCAATAACACACTGACACTTAAGCTTACAAAGGAACATTAGTAATATCGTAAGTTAAGGCTCTTAAAAAACGATTGTTGGATGATTCGAAAGAGGTAGTTGTTATGCCGTTGGCGATATTTGTAATACTTGCAGGTATTATCGTAGTTATTGGATTAGCGTTGATAGCTCTTGGGGTTTATATGGGATTTAAAATAGCATTTTGACTAATCAAATAGGAGATGAGGATAGATATGAAAAAGATATTAAAAATAGCAATTGCTCTAATGTGTGTAATGATGTTAGGGACAGTGATGGCAGGCTGTGGCTGCAGTAAGGAAATTGAAACCGTTAAGTCAGATTGGATAAAAATTACACCCAATATTAATGCGGATACGACAAAAAAGATAGTAGAAAAAAATGGTCTTTTTGTGCAACAAGATAAAAACGCTGAAATATACTATTTGACAGATGGTTCGGAGAGTAATATGTTGTACGTTATGATTTATGAACAAGAACCTAAAGAAGCGTTAGATACTTTTAAGAATGGTGCGAAGGCAATTCTGAGTGATATGGAATATTATAAAAAGTCCGGAGAAGATACATCAGGTAAATTATTAAGCTACGAACTTCAAGATGACAAGGGCTATATTGATGTGGAATATGATACGGAGCGTGCAATTACTCTCCTAAATGGTGAATACATTGTAATGGTGGACGGAACTGGAACGTATAAAGATAAAGCAAAAGATGTTGTTAATGATTATATTAATGGATTATAGGATAAATGTATTATTAAGTGTTTATTTGGGATAATTAAATGATACTTATTAATTGAAAGTAACATAGTTAAAGGGGGGACAAAATGGTAATAGCATTAATAATTATTGCAGTAGTACTCATTATTATAATCGCACTTTCAATAAGAATCGTACCGCAAACCACGGTATATATTATTGAGAGACTTGGTAAATTCCATACAAGCTGGGACGCGGGAATACACATTAAGGTTCCTATTATTGATAAGGTGGTAAGTAAGGTGTCGCTAAAAGAAAGAGTCCTTGATTTTCCGCCACAGGGTGTTATTACGAAGGATAACGTAGCTATGTCAATCGATTCGGTTGTATATATGTGCGTACTGGATCCTAAGCTTTTTACATATGGTGTAGAGAATCCTCTTGCCGGAGTTGAAAACCTCTGTGCAACTACTCTTCGTAACATTATCGGTACTATGGACCTTGATACTACGCTTAGCGGACGTGATCAGATTAATGCTCAACTTGAAGCAGAGCTTGATGCAGCCACTGATAAGTGGGGTATTAAGGTTAATAGAGTTGAAGTTAAGACAATTCAGCCACCTCAGGATATCTTAGATGTAATGTCTAAGCAGATGAGAGCTGAGCGTGAGAGAAGACAGACGGTGCTTGAAGCTGAGGCACATAAGGAATCGGCAGTGGAAGCGAAGGTTCTTGCAGCGCAGGCTGAGAGGGATGCTCAGATAGCACTTGCAGAAGGTAAAGCCAGGTCAATTGAGCTTGTATATGAAGCTGAGGCGCAGGGATTGGAACGACTGAATAAGGCACAACCGACAGATCAGATTCTTCGTATGAAATCAATAGAAGCTATGAAGGATATTGCCAACGGTAATTCAACGAAGGTCTTTATACCAAGCTCTATTATGGATTCGGTTGGGGATAATATTGGTAATATGTCTGTAATGGCTGAAGCATTCGATCTTAAGAATCAGCAAGAGATTAACAAGAAGCCTAAAGAGGTTAAGATTGATAAGGATCCATGTATCAAGCCCGATAGTTCTAAGACAACGAAGGAAGTACATGTTACTCAAGCGATTCAACAAGATGAAGTGGAAGAAGAATATGACAATATGGATTTTAAGTATTAGGAGGTTTTGATATGTGGGTTATTGCTATATTTGCATTTTTTGCGGGTCTTATTCTTGTTATTGTTGCACCAATCGGAAAGGCAAAGAATAATCGTTGTACTGCGACAACACGTGGAAAGATGGTAAAAACATATGAAACAGAATCTAATGATGTTATAAGGACAAATTATGTATACTCCTATAGTGTAGATGGAGTTAAATATGAAATTGATTCAACGTCTGCGGGTGATGGTGGCGGAGCGGTGGGGTTTTCGTGTACCATTTGGTATAATCCTAAAATCCCGGAGAGGCACAGCCATTTCGTTATGAGAATAAGATATTTACAATACTTCTTGTTATTGGCATAGTGTTAGTTGTTTTTGGGTTAATTTTGGAGTTGTTTCTGCTATTTCTTCAGGTGGTTCTGAAAAAAGCATTGAACAAACAAAAGCTGATATGGTCGGAAATTGGAATGCGACCGGAGCTGTTTATGCCAATGACAATTCAGCAAAAATTAGTGATTTTTCGGCGGTTTTGGTACTCGATAATGAAGGTTTACATTGGACGGATCCTTCCGGTACAGAGCATATTGGCATGTGGGATGCGGCTAAGCATAGGTTATGATGGTAACATTAACTATTCCCGGGACACCTGCTCATACTTTCCGCGGCACAATAGAAGGTAACACAATATACTTGGAGGGTCAAGGAAACAATAATATAATGAAACTTACGCTAACAAAGGAACAGCCTCAATGATACGATTTAAGGAGCTTTCTAAATGATTTAAAGAAAAGTTGTTTTAGAGGAGATTTATTCATCTAGGTAACAGTCAGTTATAATTCTATAAACATTTCGTTTTGCTTCCTTGAATTATACGAAAAAATTTAGAGGAGTCAACTCTGCATACGCACCACCTATGGTGGCTACGGAGTTGACTCCTCTATATTTTTCCGTTCTTGGACGGACAAGCAAAACGAAAGGGTGAATATGCTACACCCTCTGTCTATTATCGGATTTGGACTCTCCGTTTTTATTCAATCGTGGTAAATTAGTGGTAAAATGTGTGTTATAATATCATTATAGCCTTGAAAATACTTGTGTTAGAGGATGCAAGTATATATAAGTGAAAGTTATATGAACTGAATCTTGAACATCTCGCTGGAAACCTCGTATTTCCTTTGTTTTAAAGGGCTCGTGCCGTTTGTCAATTCTGTTCCGTGACTTATGGATGTCCTGTCAATATCGGCATATTCAGAGATAGCTAGTTTGGTAGCATCAATTTCTTTTATCAGTTCGTTAATTCTATCATTTAAGATGACTATACGCCTCCGATCTTTAATACTATTAGTGTATCATTTCGGATGAGAATTGTCTATTTTACGAAAAGGATATTTGCTCGCGTGACATAAAACTCATAATTGAGATTTCTGTCAATGTATTGATTTCCGATAAGAGGATGTGATAAAATATTATTATATATTGTAGTGGGGTTTTGTAAGAAGCAAAGGAGTGATTATATGTTTTGCGAAAACTGCGGAATGAAATTGGAAAATGGGGCAAGAATATGTCCCGGCTGTGGAAGAAATATTGGTATGCAGCCGAATAATACACAGCCGGTAAATTCTATGCCGGCGAGGAGAATTATTTTTACTCCCGAGGAACAAAAGGTTTTAAAAAGCGGGTGCAATGTAGTAAGCTACACATATCTCGGATATGCAATTTTTTGCAGCCTGTGCGCGCTAATGTTCTTAATATTCTCAATTGTATGTATTTCAGATGCATATTATTATGGCCCGTCTAATACTATTTTTTCTGTTGCGGCATTCATGGATTTTGCAGGTGTACTTATTGCATTCTTTATCAAGTTCGCCGAATACAGAAAGTATGCAAAATGTGTGGATGGTGACACCGGTGTTATCATAAGTAAGTTTCGCGGTTATAACATTGCGGGTGGTATAGTATTAAGTATATTATTCTTTTGGCCGGCAATAGTTCCGGTAATACTTACAAGTACGAAGATTAACGATCCGATTAAAAAAATGACCGCCGGGTTAATTTAAGTATATTATCAGATTTGGGATTCGGAAGTGTGAGGCCGGCGAAAGGGGGAGAACCTATGAAAAGAAGTAAAACGATTGTTGCAGTAACAATGATAATGATGCTATCCCTCTTGATAACGGGATGCGGGTGCTCATTATTCGGCAAAGATGCCGCCATTATGGTAGGTATGTGGGACTTGTCTAATGTAACTATTGATGGCAAGCAAACTACTGCGAAAGAACTCGGTATTTCGATGTCATTTGAATTCTATGATGATGGCACAACGAAGTATACATATAATGGTAAGTCAGAAGTCTATGATTGGAAGAAGAAGGCAGACGCCATAATAATATATGTGCCCGACAAGACCGATTCGTCGAAGAAG
>CAJOIL010000126.1 GCA_905234525.1 uncultured Lachnospiraceae bacterium
AATATAGATGATTAACGCAAGGGTTAAGGATATGAGTTAGTAATGTTATATTTTCCTGAAAAAGAATGAACAATTAATACTTTCTACTTCCCACTTCCCACTTCCCACTTTGCCCTTGCCACTTCCCACTTGTTGTTATATGTTTAATATGGAAGGAGTTCATATGGATTTGCGTTTGAAGGGAAGAAGGTTTTAATAAAATAATAGGCTAAATAATTTTTGTACGTGCTTTGGTTATACTTTGTTAGGGGAAAACACATGTTGGATTTTGATGTAAGCTATTTTGAAGAAGAGACGAGGCTGGGGTTCACTATCCCATCCTTTATGAAGCATGCTTGGGCTGCTCAACTCAATGTACTTAATAGAATAGATAAGATCTGTAGGGATAATAATATCCCTTATTATGCTAACTGGGGGACGTTACTTGGTACAGTTCGACATCAAGGATATATCCCTTGGGATGATGATATAGATATATGCATGTTAAGAGCAGATATTAATAGATTGGCAGAGCTGATTGAGGCTTGCGATGATATTGAAATGATAAGTATATTCAATACACCAAATCACGGGCCAAATGCCAATCGTGTTGTTACAAGCACGGCATTTTCTATGGATAGGGATGTATATAAGGACTCTTGCGGTTTTCCTTTTTCAGCTGGTGTGGACATCTTCGTACTGGACTATGTTCCGCGAGATAAAGCGTTAGAAGAGGAGATGGTAGAGGCATTACAGGTATGTGCTACTGCTGCTCACGAGAGACTATGGCTTGAGGAAAATAATCCGTTTGACAATGATTATACAGCCCACGTTCATGAATACAGGGCGGCGATTGAATGGCTTTCCAAGAATTGCGGTGTAACATTTAGCGAGGAAAATCCCTCTGAACAGGAGATATTAATCCTTGCTCAAGAGATAATGGGTTTGTATTCAGAGACTGATGCCGATTACATTACAGAGATGCATACGCTTGTTAACGGAAGTTCTTATTACATTCCTAAGGATGTATTTGATAATATAATCAGACTGCCATTTGAGAACACTTCTATGCCTGTTCCCATTGCATATAACGAGATGTTAACTCTTAAGTATGGTTCGAGTTATATGACTCCTATGAATATTCAAGCAGGTCATGATTATCCCTTCTATAACAGATTAATTAAGACGATGTATAATGATAGGAAATATAACTCCCTAGAGGAGTATACGGAGTATCTTATGGATATCTCAGCAAGATACTATGTTAATTTCCTTAAGAAGAAGGCAGAGCCAGTGCTGGATTATGATAGAGAGGCATATAATAACTTGATTAGCGGAATGCACATTTCCAAGGAAGAAGGAAAAAAGCTTGTCGCTGAATGTGAAGTGCTCGAGGAATTCAAGAGAATTTGTAACTCAATTGACATTTCCTATTATGCAATCGGTGATACACTTCGAGCTATAGAGTCGGGTGATTATTTCGCGGTTATTAGTGATGGCGTAAATGTGTCCGTTAAGCGGGAAAATGTTAACGATTTACTTATGGCTCTTTCTAAAGAGCTGGATCCTTGGTTTAATTATTCTGCTATTTATTACAGTGATGACTATGAGGATCTGAGAATTCGAATATGGACAGATGGCTACAAGTGCGATATGGAGGAATTTGCGAAGAGATTCCACGGATGTACAGAGGAGGTGCCTCTTTACATTTCCGTAATTGATAAGGTGTCGCCTGATAAGGAACAAGATGAAGTGCGAATGACACTTGTTAAGAATCTGATAGCGACATCTAAGAGTATGCCGACAACACCGCCTTACTCGGCCGATATACTTGGTGTTGTTGCGGAATGGAAGAAGATAATCCAAGTGGAGATTAATACAGAGATGAACTTAAGACAGGAGTTCTTAAGAGTGGCTGATTATATCGGTGGAAATGTTACAGAAGATTCCACTGTTGATACGGTACGGATTACGGCTGATTTGCAGCGGGGAGACGATACAGTCTACCCGAGAGACTATTTCGAGAAGGCAAAGGAAGTGCCGTTTTTTATCACAGCGATAAGCGTTCCTGGATTAGAATAATCGATAAAACGAGTAATAAAAGGGGTTGCAAGGGGAATACTATGACAATAACAGAGAATATTTTTAGGATATTAGAAGAAAAAAGAATATCTCAGAAAGAGTTTTCTGCACTCACGGGAATTCCGCAGAGTACAATATG
>CAJOIL010000127.1 GCA_905234525.1 uncultured Lachnospiraceae bacterium
TTACCTCCTATAATAATTAAACATTAGTACCGTGCTACCTTAAGAAATGTTACATCAACTTATAAATGCTGTAACGTAGCACGATTCAATATACTAGAGGACTTTTATATGGCTATTCGTCCTTCTGCCTTACCACTGTTAATGTAGTGATAGTAATACTCAGGCAAATTAATCCAGAAAGCATATATGAGATCAGGGTTATTATTTGCATAAGCAACTATGTTGAAGTTTTCACTTGCTTGTCTTCCCTCATTCATACCATTTTCCAAAAAGTGTCTGAAAAGTGCTATATCGTCATCTCCTATTGCCATATACACATCCTGATTATTACTCTTATAGTATTCGTAATCATATACCGATGAAAAATCTACGCCAAAAACTCCATGAACCGGATCGATTATAGTGCCACAAAACGAAGTGTCTCTTCCTTCATTTTTACCACTTTCAATATAATGCATATAATACTTAGGCAAATCATTAAAACCGAATATACATCTAAGATCTTGATAGCGATTACGATACGACTTTACATCAAATGTTGCAACAGCCTGCCTTCCTTCATTCATTCCATAATTAACAAAATGTTCTATTGCACCCTCCGGATTATTCCTATAATTAGCATAGATATCACCGTAATTCTCTATATAATAATTAAAACTATATACCGCGCCATAATCAACTCCATTATAAATCGTCGTCCCCGTTCGTTTAGGTTTCAAACCTTTTAACACTAATGTCTTATCGGCTTCCGGCAGACCATCACCATTATTGTCAATCTCTGCGTATGCGTTGTAAGTTTTGTCGGAGTTAATATTGTTTAAATAATAGCAATTGTCGAAAGACCAGTCGTTATAATAAAAAACTTCTCCGGTACTGCTATCGGTTAAGCGAAATCTAAATCTTAAATTGTCGTAATTTGGATTGTAAGCATTTACCTTAACAATATAATAATCGATATCTTCGTCTATTCGAATATTCTCTATCCCCGTTTTTCCACGACTATTAGCTATAGCCTCCTCAACTATATTAGCTATTTTCTGCATGCCAGTTTCGTTAGGATGCACATCATTATTCTTAATATAATCAGTCTTACCGAGAATTCCTCTTGTATCCACGTAATAATCATTATTGTTCTTAGCTGTTTTGGCGATTGCTTCAGCAAAATAATCTATAAGAGAATTCCCGCTAGGCTTATCAACCCTATAGTAAGGTGCTATTAAAACAAGTCTACAATTATACATACTGTGTAATCGGTTAATAAGCGTCTTGTAGCTATTATAAAATCTAGTTTTGTTCTTGATAGTCAAATAATCGACATCATTGATTCCACCATAGACCATAATAACATCAGGAGACATGGAATGACCAAGGTATTCTGTTCTGAAATCATTGAGAAACGAAAAATTACTTTCTTTATCGATGCTGAAGGCACTAGTGCCTTCCACACTAAGATCACCCACCTCATTTCCCATATCGGACGCAACCTTATTCCACCACAAGTCAGAAAAATCCATATGATAGTAAACATTAGATTTCACATTATACGGCGCATAAGGAGTTATTGCCGACAACCCGTAATATGATGATATTGAATCGCCAAGAACAGAGAGGATAGGGCGCTCCGCATAAGATGTCAGTTTCCCTACATATCTCCTTTGTTGATCATCTACTGTCTGCGACCCCCCCCTCATATGAATTGTCTTATCGTTAATTATGCCGTTACTCGCGTCACTTATACTGCTTGTGCTGCTCGTCTCTTTGCCTTCATTAAAATCCATCGCATTTACATCACTAACACATGCAACTGTGAAGCCTATGGCAAATAGGAATGCCAATGTAATAGATATTATCTTTTTTGTATTCTTATTCATATTAGTATCCTTTCTATGTCTCATATCAGGCGCATTATATTTCGCAGAATGTTATCCACATTAGATTATTCCAAGCGGAATTAAGACAGCTAAAAGTATAGCAACTAATCCCCATAGACATATTAGGAATATCTCCTACCACTTGATGGTTTAATAAAGGCTCCAACCACAGTCTCTTTGTTCATTTGTTAATCAGTTAGATACCGCATGACGGTTTATTTAGAACGAGGTTACAATCGCAAGGAGCACCCTGTGGTTCTAAAACAGCATTAATACATTTCAAAGGAGATTTATTATTATGATTTACGTAGGAATTGATGTTGCTAAGGATAAGCATGATTGCTTTATCACCAACTCTGATGGAGAAGTTTTATTCAAAGTATTTACCATCACAAACAACCTAGACGGTTTTAATGATCTTTATCAAAGAATCGAATCTGTTATGGAAGATATAACAAAAGTAAAAGTAGGGCTAGAAGCCACTGGACACTATAGTTACAATCTTTTAGGATATCTCATTGATAAAGGTTTGACCGCCTATGTTATCAATCCGTTACATACAAATCTGTACAGAAAAAGTCTAAGCCTTAGACAGACGAAAACGGATAAAGTAGATGCCCGCACAATTGCTTCTATGCTAATGTCTGATGTGAACTTAAAGTCCTACTCAGACACATCTTACCACAACGAAGAATTAAAGTCATTAACTCGTTATCGTTTCGATAAAGTTAAGGAACGTGCCAAGCTTAAGTCTTCCATTTCTAGACTAGTCTGTATTCTTTTTCCCGAATTAGAAAAATTAGTACCAACACTTCATATGGCATCTGTTTATGCAATGCTTTCTGAATTCCCGGGGGCTAAGCATGTCGCTAACGCTCACCTTACCAGACTTACCAATCTACTTTCTGAATCATCAAAAGGTCGATATGGAAAAGAAACAGCAATAACTTTTAGAGATGCCGCAAGAAACTCCATTGGTTCAAACATGCCTGCAAAATCTTTAGAATTAAAACACACGATTAAGCTTATTCAAGAGATTTCTT
>CAJOIL010000128.1 GCA_905234525.1 uncultured Lachnospiraceae bacterium
AGGAAGAGCAGCTCTGTCCTCACAGCAGAAGAGGACAAAGGAACCGACAAAGACGGGCGCATCGCAGTCAGAAGGACACTATAGACGCATACCATCAGAGAAGGCGTCCGTCCTCTATTCCTATGGCGCTGTTCTTGAAGACGGCTTTGTTCCTGTACGGTTTTTAACCGGAACAGGGCACAATATGCCGCTCAAGGATGTCTTCAGATCGCTGCTTCCCGGTGACTGGTCGGTCGTTTCTGCAGCAGATTCGCGTACTCTGCCGGTTCGGGCGGACAGTGCCAGCGAAAACCCCCTTGCCAGACGGATCACGTTCAGCTTTAGGAACATGCCGCTCCTTGCAGCCCTGGATGCCATTGGAAAAGAGGTGCATCTTTCTTTTGGCATATATACAGGGAAGAAAACGATCACGATATCAGAAGAGAAAAAGAAACCATATATGCTTTTTGCAGAACATACAGAACCCCTTGTTGGAAAGAGATCTGTACCAGAGGAAGATGCACAGTATGGCAGAGGACAATCTGCAGAAGATGCGTCTTTCAGAGAGAACAAAAGGAATGCGTATTTCAGAAAACGCACAATATATGTACAGGATGCTGCAGAAGATAGTTCTCAAACAAACAATCGAGATGGAGAAAGTGTATCAAGTGATGAGCAAAGAGCACGTGAATTATTTGAAAAGGCAGCTAATCAAGGGAATGCTGATGCTCAATATATGTTAGATAATAATATTTTTCATGATGGAGAATGCTGATGCTCAATATATGTTACCTGATCGAGTGAGCAAGTAACAGTAAAATTGTAGTCTAGTTACATTCGAGTTACATTCAAGTTACAGTACTCTTCGATCATACCCCTTGAAAATAGCGGTTTTCGAAGTAATTCGATTTTATTGTATATGCTCACCTTTTTTGTTTTAGGCTGTGACTGCAGACATTTGAGTTCTATTACTCTGCATATCCCATTTTATAGTCATTAAATTGAAGAAAGTAGAATTGCATTAGATCTTTTGCTTCTCAGCAGTAAGTCTCTAGATATGTTCTAGTTCGCCCAAAAATTATTAGTTGTTCTATCAACAATCCATGTTCAAATTGGAATCATTTTTTCCATTCTCCATATTGTATATCGCCATGGCGAACAAAAAATATTTAACATTGTCAGATTTACTATTTCGATGAAAAAATGACTTGATATCTTTGTGACGATATGGTAGATATATGTTTTCACAGCAAAATTAACTCTCTAACATATAAAGGTGTATTAAAATGGCTACGAAATTAATTATTGGTCGTGAAGACATCCAAAATGGCGCTGGATTATGTATTATGGGGAATCAATACAATCGTATTAGCTTTGGAAGATTTGATATGCTTTCAAATCATACAGATAATAAAAATTGGATACCAAATAGCGCAATAGTTAAGGGGGCAGTTAGTCTAATGCGCCTCGGTCTAACGAATTACCAGGATATGAGCGATATGATGGAATCCTCATCTTTATTTAAAGATATTGTTGGCTATCATGTTTCACCTGAAACATTCAGACAGAGATTTAACTTCCTCGCTAAAGAAGAAAATATAAGTCAAATTGTTGACGACTTAGTGTGTCAATCAATTGATAAAAGATTTATAAAAACAAGAATAATTAATGGAGTAGAATACTATGTACTGCATATAGATGTTACTCCATTTGAAGATTCTGATTCAAAAAAAGAGGGGATCGGGTATACATATAAAGGATTCGTAGGATTTTCTCCTATTATGGCTTATATAGGCGATCATTCTCTTGCTCTTGAACTTCGTCCAGGTACTCAACATTCAGAAAATGGAGCAGTTGACTTTTTAAAAAGATGTTTTTCTATGTTGGAAAAGATTGGCATTCCTTTAGATAGAGTTATAGTTGTGTGTGATTCTGCACATGATGCAGAAGACTTCATTAAATGCTGCTTAAGCAAAAATGTGTGAAGATTCAAGATATTTAAAGCTCAACACATTTGATAATTACAAAAAATTAGGCGTTGATCCAATTGTTGATAAAGATAATTGTACAAAAGATTACTTTTGTACAACTAAAGATTTTAATAGAATAAATGAATATAAAAATAGTTACTATGCGATATTCAGGTTCAGAGTAACTTACACATATAAGGATACTCATAGTTTATTAGAACTGCAAGATCAGCCCGTTGAAACAAAGTCATATTGGACAGATCTTGCTCCTATTCTGAATAACGGAGAAATTGATCAGATTTCCACGGCAGAACTGTACATTGAAGAATATAAAAAACATGCCACCAGTGAGCAATTTCACGGCGAAATTAAAACAGACCTTAACGCAGAGCTCCTGCCCAGCCATTACTTCGCAACGAACAAGCTCTATCTGCAGCTTCTGGCTATAGCCTTCAATCTCAACCGGAATATCGGTGATGAGGCCCTCGAAATCGACCAAAGATTTCAGCACCACAAGAATGGAAAAGTAGAACGTATTCGTATGCGTACAGTAATTGATAAAATTTTAAATGTAGCCTGTAAGGTTATACGCCATGCACACAATTTAGTTATCAAATTTGGCAGAAATTGCCTGTATTTTGATACTATTAAGGCTATTTATCAGAGAACATTATAGACGGCT
>CAJOIL010000129.1 GCA_905234525.1 uncultured Lachnospiraceae bacterium
GCAGCCTGCCAAGCTTGTCCAAGTTCTTTTCTTGTAGGAGGAAGATTTTTTATATATTCCTCAAATGGATCTTTTTTTATATCCTTCATATCAAACCTCTATAATCCGATCACAACTCACCTATTTTATTATATTCTATGATGCGAACACTTTCAATGTGATAGCTTACCATTTTTCATAATCTGCTCTTTATAACTGTGCCAACACTGTCGGCACAATCTAAGATAAAAAATTATAAGCTCAAACAACTAACAACCCCACCAGACCGCGTCAAACTCCAGCATATCTTTACTGCTTTTGACACGACCCGATGGGGTTGTTTATTGAATAAAAACTTTGTTTGCCCAGCATCTAAACTCTATGCATTATTTTTGATTTAAAACGATAGCCTATTGATATTATGTTATAAGTCCCTCCCTTGATACTGAACTGTTACTACATATACAATCTTTTTATCTTCATTAATTCTAAAAATTGCAATGTCGTTATCTATAATAAACTGCTTGTATCCTTTTTTTGCATATCTTCCATCGAGCCTATCTTGATGTGACTGTGGAAGTTCAGCCAATCCAAGAATTGCTTTTTTAATTCGATTAACTTGACCTTCTGCATTTTCAGGAGCTAACTTTTCATGTGCGATGTAAGCATATATGTCCTCAATATCTCTATATGCTCTTTTCATCAATTTAACAGTATATTTATCCAAAATACTTTTTCTCCAATTCCGACAAAGCTACTTCGGCATCAACAGCTTCTCCTGTTTCTGCAAATTCCTGTTCAGCCTCAAGAATCGCTTGATCTATACGATTTTCTCTAGCGAACCAGTCATAATACTCTGAACTCATCACTACGAGATCGCTATAGCCATTTTTTGTAAAATGAATTGGCTCTCTATTCTTATGCGCCAACTCTGATACTTTACTTGTATCTCGCAAATCTCTAATTGGTAAAATTATCGGCATAGATAACACCTCCTGTATACAAATACAGTGTAGCACAATTATGCCACACTGTAAACAAAATCTTGTCTCTTTGTCGGCGAAATGTAAATTGAGCAAGTTCGCTCCTTGTTGCATCTTGCCATTTTAAAAAACTGCCAGTAGCAAATATCATCGCTACCGACAGCTCATCGTTCTTTTACCAATAATTATCTATGGTATCCATTCAACATTTCCAGACTTAATATTATATATTGCGCCAAGAACATCTACTTCATCAAGATTTACTTCTTCATTGTCTTTAAGTACTTCATTGATTCTATCAACGCCATATTGTACATTAAAACCACATGCTATATAATCGTCTTTCTCATCACCGATAGCCTTCTTGATTTCATCTGTCAAAACCTTCGTAAAGCCTTCTGCTCCACCGCCAATTGTCGCACCCACAGCTCCACAATTTGTATGTCCCAGAACGACTATGACCTTACATCCAAGATGACCGGCAGCGTATTCGATACTTCCCATTACACTATCTGTAATCACATTGCCTGCAACTCTAATTGTAAAAATCCTGCCAATACCACAAGAGAAAATCGCCTCCGGAATAACTCTTGAATCAGAACATGTTACAACAATTGCAGTAGGATGCTGTCCATTCTCAGCAGTATCTTTTCTTACGCCCGCAGATACATCGCCCGGATTCATACTCGCATCCATATACTTGTAATTACCAAACCTCAACTTGTCAACAATTTCTCTGTTCTTTGCCATAGCTAACCCTCCTTATCCAATTACAATACATTTATTATATTATATCCCATAATGCTAATACTTTCAATGTAAATCAAGGTGTAAATGATTTTCTATAATCTCGTTAAGTCAAGTATTCCTACTCGCTACCCTGTCTACACTTTTATCCTGCCGTGGCAAATGAATAGAATTTTTATCATTAAAACAAACCCTCGTATTTCCTTTATTCTCTTATTTGTAATATTGTTGATAATATGCTACGAAAGCCTAGTGTGCTGACACATTGATAATCGAACTAACACACCGCATATGCAGCCATTTACTGCGTCATCTTCAATCGCCGATGCTACGGCATCGCCTCATTCATATTCCTTGTAACTGACTACATCTTCGGCGTGTTAATTAGGTTCAAAAATCAATGTGTCAGCACACTAGCACAATCTACCAAGTTTTATAGTCCGATTGCCTCCATATACTGCTTATGTTGTTCAAACATCTTTTCGCGATAGTTTTCTTGAATCTCTTTTCTTTCCATACGTCGTTTTTCAATTTGTTCTTCCATTATCTTCTTTCTGGCAGCCTTTTTGGCTCTTATCGCTTCTCTCTCTGCTCTCTTAGCTCGAGCGTTAGATGCTCGGTTTGAAGACGCGTTACTATTAAGATCTACTGTAAGTGCACCGACTTCATTTTCATCATTCTCGCCGGATACATTGTTCTCGTCACCCATCGCGAGATCTACATGTTGAATTGTTCCGACTGTTCCCGATTCACGAAGAAATATTCCGGAGGATCTGATCACCGCATCTGTACTACCCATTCCGTTAGCAAGTGTAAATTCGCTATCCTGCTCACCTAGATATATTGCACCAACGTCG
>CAJOIL010000130.1:0-3737 GCA_905234525.1 uncultured Lachnospiraceae bacterium
TTCAACATTTTCCATTGCAACAAGCTCTTTATTAAGATTACGATAAAGCTTACTCTCAGGGTCATATACATATGCAACACCGCCCGACATTCCTGCCGCAAAGTTCTTGCCTGTGTGACCTAAGATTACAGCCGTACCTCCTGTCATGTATTCACATCCGTGTTCGCCTACACCTTCTACGCAAGCCACGGCACCGGAATTTCTTATACAGAATCGCTCTCCGGCCCTACCGGCAATAAATGCTTTACCTGAGGTAGCTCCGTACAATGCAACATTTCCTATAATAACATTCTTATGCGAGTCGTAGGTTGCTTCCTTCGGAGCCTTAACTATAAGCTTACCACCGGATAAGCCCTTACCGAAATAATCGTTACTGTCACCGGACAAATCAAGTGTAAGACCGCTTGGAATAAATGCACCAAAGCTCTGACCGCCTGCGCCCTTACAATTAATCTTAATTGTATCTTCTTGAAGACCATCTAAATTATTTCTCGTAATCTCCGCTCCAAGTAGTGTGCCGAATGTTCTGTCCACACTCTTAAGCTCAACAGATGCCTCTGCTTTCTTGCCGGACTTAATTGCATCTTTAATATTCTTAGATGATAAAAGTACGCTTTCATCCTTAGTACTCTCAAGCTCGAAATCATAGAGATTCTTAGGACTGTGAGGCAATGTCTTATCTAAATCCTGCATAAGAATTCTTGATAAATCAAGCTTAGTATCAGTAGTCTCAAGCGAATTCTTAACCTTAAGAAGATCGGTTCTTCCCACCAGCTCATCAATACACGAAGCTCTGTTGCGATGAATTTCATGAAGTTCTCAACATATTCCGGCTTACCTCTGAATTTCTTCCTAAGCTCGGGATTCTGCGTTGCAACACCCATAGGACAAGTATCTGACTGACATACTCTCATCATTACACAGCCCATTGTAATAAGCGGTGCTGTAGCAAATCCGAATTCCTCAGCTCCTAAGATTGCCGCAATTGCAACATCACGACCGCTCATAAGCTTTCCGTCTGTCTCGATAACAACTTTATTCCTAAGTCCGTTGGCAATCAGCGTCTGATGTGTCTCAGCAAGTCCGAGCTCCCAAGGAAGTCCCGCATTATGAATTGATGAAAGCGGTGCCGCACCTGTTCCGCCATCATATCCTGAGATTAGGATTACTCCCGCGCCTGCTTTCGCAACGCCGGCAGCTACTGTTCCGACTCCTGCCTCCGACACGAGCTTCACTGAGATTCTTGCGTTCTTGTTAGCACATTTCAAATCATATATAAGCTGTGCCAAATCCTCTATAGAGTAAATGTCATGATGAGGCGGTGGCGATATAGGCAATCCAAGGATATACCTTCTTACCGGGCAAATGTCCGCCTTCTCCGGGCTTTGCACCCTGCGCCATCTTAATCTGTATTTCCTTAGCACTTGTCAGGTACCTGCTTGTTACACCGAAACGTCCGCTGGCAACCTGCTTAATAGCGGAGCATCTATCATTATCGGTTCCTTTAGACAGCATTCTCTCATCACTCTCTCCACCTTCACCGCTATTGGATTTACCGTGTAAATGATTCATTGCAACGGCAAGTGTCTGATGTGCTTCCTCTGATATAGAACCGTATGACATAGCACCTGTCTTGAATCTCTTAACAATTGATTCAACGCTTTCCACTTCATCAATAGATATACCCTTGCTTGGATAATTGAACTCTAGGAAACTTCTTATATATCCTGTGGTTTCCTCATTAACCATTTCAGTATATTGCTTGAATTTATCGTAGTCACCCTCTCTTGTAGAAGCCTGAAGCATATGAATCGTCTTAGGATTGTATCTGTGATGCTCTCCCTGACTTCTTCTCTTATGACGACCGAGTGCTGTAAGCTCTAAGTTAGTCGGAAGTCCGAGTGGGTCAAAGGCTTTAGAGTGTTGCTTATCTACAGCTTTTCCGATATCTTCAAGTGTAATTCCACCGACTCTGCTTACTGTTCCCGGGAAATATGCATTTATTACTTTACTTCAGGTGATATTCCTAAGCATTCAAACATCTTACTACCTTGGTATGAGCGAACGGTTGATATACCCATTTTAGATGCAATCTTAACAATTCCGGATAATACTGCATTATCATAATCTTCAACTGCTGCATAGTAGTCCTTATCAAGAAGCTCTGCCTTAATGAGCTCAGCAATTGAAGCATGAGCAAGATAAGGATTAACCGCACTTGCACCGAAGCCTAAAAGTGTTGCGAAGTGATGTACTTCTCTGGGTTCGCCGGACTCTACGATTAATGACATAGCTGTACTCTTCCTTGTTGTAACAAGGTGATTATGTACTGCGGAGGTTGCAAGAAGCGAAGGTATGGCAACGTGGTTTTCATCAACTCCCCTATCACTTAATATAAGTATATTCGCACCTTCTCTGTACGCCTTATCTACCTCAACAAACAAATGATCCAAAACGCGCTTCATTGGTGTTGTCTTATAATATAATGTCGAAACCTTAGCTACCTTGAAGCCTTCCTCTTTCATGCTTTCAATTTTTAAAATATCTAAATCCGTAAGAATCGGATTACTAATCTTAATAACACGGCAGTTATCTTCCTTTTCCTGTAGCAAGTTACCGTTCTTACCTATATAAACAGTTCTTGCTGTTACAATCTTCTCTCTCTCTGCATCTATAGGCGGATTGGTGACCTGTGCAAACAGCTGCTTAAAGTAATAGAATAAAGGTTGATATTCTTTAGACATGCACGCAAGAGGCGTATCAACACCCATCGAACCGATTGTCTCAATTCCGTTAAGTGCCATTCCACCTATTCCATCATTAACATTTTCCCAAGTGTAGCCGAATGCCTTCTGCAATTTCTTAAGATGCTCTCCCTCAAGAGAAGGAACCTTCTTATTGGGAATCTTAATATCTGAAAGAAGCGTCAGGTTGCTGTCAAGCCACTCACCGTAAGGCTTCTTAAGAGCATATCTCTCCTTAATCTCATCATCTAAGATAATCTTCTTCTCCTTCGTATCAACGAGCAAAATCTTACCCGGATGAAGTCTCTCTTTTGTAACAATATGACTTTCATCGAGAGGAAGCACACCAACCTCTGATGAAAGGATAAGTCTTCCGTCATCCATAATGTAATATCTTGACGGACGAAGACCGTTCCTATCAAGTATTGCGCCCATTACATCACCGTCTGAGAAAAGGATTGAAGCAGGTCCGTCCCATGGCTCCATCATAGTAGCGTAGTATTGATAGAAGTCTCTCTCTTCCTGCGTAAGTGTCTCATTGTGAGCCCAAGGCTCCGGAATCATAATTGTCATTGCAAGAGGAAGTTCTATTCCTGACATAACGAGAAATTCCAGCACGTTATCAAGCATAGCGGAATCAGAGCCACTCTGTGATATAACGGGAAGAACGGTAGTCATATCCTCTGCCGAGAATTTGTCCGTATACATTGTCTCTTCCCTTGCCAGCATCTTATCGGCATTACCCTTAATTGTATTAATCTCGCCGTTATGAACGATAAATCTGTTAGGATGCGCACGATTCCAGCTTGGCATTGTATTCGTTGAGAAACGTGAATGTACCATTGCAATTGCAGACTCATAATCTTCATCAAGAAGGTCAACGAAGAATGTACGAAGCTGTCCTACAAGGAACATTCCTTTATATACGATTGTTCTGCAAGAAAGTGAAGGTACATATGTATTAGCACTACATTGCTCAAACTCTCTTCTTAC
>CAJOIL010000130.1:3870-4461 GCA_905234525.1 uncultured Lachnospiraceae bacterium
GAATTTAAGACCTGCTTTACGTACAATGATTTCAAACATTGACTTAGCCTGTCTCATATCAAGGTCATCCTGCGGAAAGAAAAACATACCTACACCGTACTGTCTCTTATCCGGAAGCTCAACTCCCTGCTTTTTTAATTTTTTTACAAAATATTTATGAGGTATCTGTGTCAAAATACCGACACCGTCTCCGGTCTTGCCATCAGCATCCTTACCTGCTCTATGCTCAAGGTTCTCTACAATTGATAAAGCATCAGCAACCAGGCTGTGACTTGCTCTACCCTCTATATCAATAATCGCACCTATTCCGCAGTTATCATGCTCGAACTGAGGACTATATAATCCTTTTTCTGTAATCTGTTCAAATGCGCCTAACATAGCTCTTTCCTCCTAATTAAAGCAAAAAAATAGGCACTTCAGGTGTATAACCTGAAGCGCCGTTGCTTCTTAAAATCACTATTCTTTCTTTATATCGAGGATATTTTACTACCAATAACCGGTGGTGTCAAGGGGAAATTTGTACCTGGATATCCCTTAAGTTCATTTTTTTCTAATCGCTAAAGAATATCCTATTGAGTCAAGATAACGAAT
>CAJOIL010000131.1 GCA_905234525.1 uncultured Lachnospiraceae bacterium
GGTTTTGCGATTAGTCGCATAGGTATATGATATGTATAGTAAGAAGAAACGAAGCTGGGTCAAGCACCTTGATTTCACGATAATAGATATAGCGTGCATGATGCTTGCCCTGGTAACATCATACGTCGTTAGATTTATAATTATCGGCGACACAACAGATGCTAATATTGACTTATACATCAGAATGGCAATCACACTTGTTCTGATTGATATTTTTACTATCTTTTTTACTGAAAGCTATTCCGGCATACTTAGGCGTAACAAATATCAAGAGATACGTGCCACTCTAACACATTGCTTTATTGTGTTTGGCGTATTTTTAATTTATTTGTATGCCACTAAGCAGTCGGCTATGTATTCGCGTCCCCTTTTGTTCTTCTATTTTATTTTTTCAATCGGCTTTGAATATATGGGCCGTGTGCTGTGGAAGAGGCTTGTTCGAAGACAGAAGCTGCTTGATAAGAATAAGGCTGAGATGATAGTCGTGGCAGAAGCGGTTACTGTGGAGCGATGCTTAGATGAGATTGCTCATAACAAGTATACGGACTTCAAGGTAACAGGTGTCGTAGTTGTTGATGTAGAGATGAAAGGTCAGACTATTCAAGGCATCCCGGTTATAGCGAACGCTGATGACTTCCTCGAATATGTCAGAACCAATGTTGTTGATGAAGTGTATATAGATGGTAATACCAGGGCAAGCTCGGAGGCACTGGCGAATACGTTGGTTGAGTTAGGTGTAACCGTACACATCAGTCTCGTCCATACGAATTTCTTGCTTCCCAATACTGTCCTAGAGCAGTATGCAAGTTACGTGGTGCTTACAACCAGTATGCATGTTGCAACCGTAAGACAGCTGTTTATTAAGAGAGCGATGGATATTGTGGGCTCCATCGTAGGGCTTGTAATTACATTTATTGCATTTATTATATTTGCGCCGATTATTAAGGCTACATCGCCTTCTACAAGTCGGTCAGAATCGGTAAGAACGGTAGACGATTTAAGTTCTATAAGTTCCGTTCGATGTATGTTGATGCGGATAAGCGCAAGAAAGAATTACAGGCTCAGAACGAGATGAAGGGTAATATGTTTAAGATGGAGGACGACCCGCGTATTACACCTGTCGGTCGTTTTATGAGGAAATACTCTATCGATGAGCTTCCGCAATTTTTCAATGTCCTTAAGGGTGACATGTCGCTTGTCGGAACAAGACCACCGACAGAAGATGAGTATGAGATGTACAAGTTTCATCATAAGGCAAGACTTGGATTTAAGCCAGGACTTACAGGTATGTGGCAGATAAGCGGCAGAAGCGATATTACGGATTTTGAAGAAGTAGTTAAGTATGATACGGAATATATTGTCAATTGGGATATTTGGCTTGATGTTAAGATAATATTTAAGACGATTGTTGTTGTATTATCGGGTAAGGGCTCGAAGTAGGTATAAGACATGAAGATGACGAGTTTTACAATAGTTGTTGTGTGCTCGAATACAAGAGAAGTTTTCTTCAGAGATTTCTTGGAGTCTGTGGTAGCGCAGACTTATGATAACTGGGAAATGTACATTCTTGATGATGATGTGTCATCGGAGAATGAGAGAATAACCAAGGAATTCTTTCCGGAGGATACAAGGGTACATTATCGTAAGCTTAAGAAGCACAGTGGTAAAGCCTATGGAACTAACATAGGCTTTCATTTTGCTGAAGGTGATTATGTGGTTGTGGCTGATTGTCATAACAGACTTGATGTTAATTGCTTGTATCATATTGCTGAATACATACTTGATGTAGATAGTGCTGATATTATTTATTCGGACCATATTGATTTGGAGGGAATAGAGAAGACGAAGATTCACGTTAAGCAGGACTTTAACAAGGAGCTGTTTCTTCGCAATAATTATATCGGGGATATGGTTGTACTTAACAGGGATGTTATTAGGAAGGTAGGACAAGTACAGCAGGTCTTGAAGGAAGCGTACATGTACGAATATCTTATTCGGTGTATGGAGCGTAAATTCAAATTTAGTCATATTCCCAAATTCCTGTATTATAAGAGAATAATGTCAACAGCACTCTACAGAGAAGAATTGATAGATGGCATTCCGAGTGTTGGGGAGCCACAGGAGGGTACTATTGTCGGTATTATCAGGTCAATATTTCCGAATTTTATGAAGAATACCGTAACGGGTGAAGATATTGATGTCAGAGATATTATATATAAAGAGTCTATGGCGAGCGTTAAGGCATATCTTACACGATGCGGTATTAATTCTAAGCTTGATTTCGACCCGAACAAGAGATTTTGGAAGATAGAATACGATGGCAGCGGTGCAGAATATAAGACGAAGGAATATATTTTGCTCAAGGGTGAAAATGTTAAAGTGTCAGGCAGACATTATCTCGATAAGATGTACGGATACATTAAGCAGGGTGATGTAGCAGTTGTCGGTGTTCGATTTGCAAAGCCTTTCTGGACAACAGAGAATTGCGGATATATATATGACACTGAAGGCAATGTATATCCGGCATTTTATAATACAAGACTTAAGGATGCAGGCTATGACAATATTCAATTAATCCCACGCGAGATAAGTATGGTTGATGCGGATTTTTGTATGATAAGCGCTAAGGCATATAAGCTGGGGCGCGATATTATGCTTGATTTTTGTATTAGAGCCAGAAAGAGAGGATATCGCACAATAATCGAGCCTTCGATTATAGCCAAGAAAAATGTTAATGAGGTGATTAGCGAGGAGGGCTCACATAACAGACTTATTGATAAGCTGGGAGAGGATATAATAAAAGGCGATCCGTATTACAGTCCCAATCTGGCAATGGGGCTAGAGAATCACAAGTTTATGGAAGCGGAAGCACCGGCGCCTGAACCTAAACAGCAACCTAATCAGCAACCTAATCAGAAGCAGGTGGCGTCAACAAATATAAATCAAGATAACGGAGGAATTAATAATGATCAACGAGCAATACAAAGCAATGCTCCGGGGCAAATCAGTAATCAGGGAGCTTAGTGAATATGCTGTGTCACGCGGACAAGAAATAGGATATGAGAATGTGTAATCCGAGTGTTCCTTGTCCAAAGGAATACACTCAGGCGGTAATTGATATTTACAATGAGATGAATCCCATGGATATTCATGGATATTCCCCATCGCTCGGTAATCCTAAGACACGTGAGTATTTAGCGAAAGAGTTACGAGACAGATTCGGGATTCCTTATGAGACAAAGCATATTTTTATGACAAGTGCAGCGGCGTCCGCTATTGCTCATGCTGTTCGTCTTGTAACTAAGCCGGGAGACGAGGTTATCACGTTTGCGCCGTATTTTCCCGAATACGTTCCGTATGTTAATACGACAGGTGCTGTTTTAAAAGTGGT
>CAJOIL010000132.1 GCA_905234525.1 uncultured Lachnospiraceae bacterium
GTACCCCTGCTTCGCAGGCATACGCAATGAGTCTCGCCCATTGTGGTTCCGACTTCGTCGGAAAGGGCTCGACGTGTAGACATTCGCTTCGCGAATATCAACGTATGGCGCCATGGCCAAGTGGTAAGGCAAAGGTCTGCAACACCTCTATCACCAGTTCGAATCTGGTTGGCGCCTTAATATAAGCAATATCGATGTGCATCGATATTGCTTTTTTGTATACATATAAGTAGAATTAATTGACGATTAGCGCCTATTTAGATATAATATATAAGTATTTTTGCGTCGTGGATAAGTGACGCATTATTAACAAATAACGTGATTAACAGAGGAATTATGAACTATGGAATTATATGATGAATTAGTAGCTCGTGGTCTTATTGCACAGGTTACTAATGAAGATGAGGTCAGAGACAAGATTAACAAGGGTGAAGCCACATTTTACATAGGGTTCGACCCAACTGCTGATAGCTTGCATGTTGGTCATTTTATGGCGCTTTGCCTTATGAAGAGACTGCAGATGGCAGGTAATAAGCCGATTGCTTTAATCGGCGGCGGAACCGCCATGATTGGCGATCCTTCCGGAAGAACCGATATGCGCTCAATGATGACGCAGGATACAATTAATCACAACGTAGAGTGTTTTAAGAAGCAGATGTCAAGATTTATTGAGTTTGGCGATGATAAGGCTATGCTTGTTAACAATGCTGATTGGATACTTGATCTTAATTATTTGGAAGTACTTCGAGATGTGGGTGCACATTTCTCAGTAAACAGAATGCTTGCGGCTGAGTGCTATAAGCAGCGTCTCGAGAGAGGTCTTAGCTTCCTCGAATTCAATTATATGATACTTCAGAGCTACGATTTCCTCAAATTGTTCGATAATTACGACTGCACGCTTCAGTTCGGTGGCGATGACCAGTGGTCTAATATGATTGGTGGTATGGAGCTTATTCGTCGTAAGCGTGGCGGACAGGCGAATGCGATGACTATTAACTTGCTTCTTAATTCTGAGGGCAAGAAGATGGGTAAGACCGTATCGGGTGCCGTATGGCTTGACCCCGAGAAGACCTCGCCCTATGATTTTTACCAATATTGGCGTAACGTCGACGATGCTGATGTAATTAAGTGCATTAAGATGCTCACATTCCTACCGCTTGATGAGATTAATAAGATGGAAGCCTGGGAGGGAAGTCAGCTAAACGAGGCTAAGGACATCTTGGCATATGAACTCACAAAGCTCGTACATGGCGAGGAAGAGGCTGATAAGTCAAGAGAGGCTTCGAAGGCATTATTCGCCGGTGGTGGTTCAAGCGCTAACATGCCTAGCGAAACTATTACAGAGGCTGACTTTAAGGATGGTAAGATAGATATACTCGGACTTCTTGTAGCGACAGGTCTTGCACCATCTCGTGCTGAAGCCCGGAGAAATGTGCAGCAGGGCGGTGTTTCAGTTAACGGAGACAAGGTCACTGACACATTTACCGCATATGAACCCTCAGCCTTCGATGAAGAATTCATCCTAAAGAAGGGCAAGAAGAAGTTCTGCAAGGTTGAGTTATCATAATAAAGATTAAGGGACAAAGACCTTAATGGAAATTAATATAAAAACCGAGGTGCCAAAACCTTTTTCGAAACATTGAACGAAGTTCAGTTGAGAAAAGGGTATTTGGACCGAGGTTTTAGTACTAAGGTTGAGAAAGAGGTACTTTGTCCTGAAACTTTGAGAGGGTGCCGGGCTTGGAACGAAGCTTAGATAGAATCAAACTTAAGGAGGAATATAAATGACTATAGATTACGCGGCATTGGCAGCATTTGATGCCGGAGAGAAGCTAATTTCTTTGGTAGAGAAGAGCAAGATTTTCTACTGGGAATGGGAATTAGATGTACTTAGATGGTTCTATGATGCACACAATGCATTTTTAGATGCGGTAATGCCACTTGTAACTAAGCTGGGAGATGCCGGAATATTCTGGATTCTGCTTACATTAGTGTTGCTTATAATTCCCAAGACAAGGAGAATCGGCTTCGCATCAGCAATAGCGCTTGTGCTTGACGTAGTGCTTTGTAACGGAATAATTAAGCCGATAGTAATGAGGTGTCGACCC
>CAJOIL010000133.1 GCA_905234525.1 uncultured Lachnospiraceae bacterium
GTGCTCTTGCCTGTTCCGTTGCCACCCATCAATGCGAAGATTTCGCCTTGTCTTACTTCCAGATTGCATTCGTTAAGCACAGCCTCTTCGCCATCATATGTAAATGCAATATTACGCATTACAATAATTGGCTTTGCATCAATCGATTGCTCATCTGAAGTCTCCTCGTTATTCATGAAATCATTTCTCCGTGTGACATAGTTAGACACATCATCAATACTGTCGCACCAACTAAGCAACCACTTCTGTCCCTCTGCAACAGTTAACGGAAGTTCATGGCTTAATGTTCTATTATTATTTGTGTCTGCAAGCTCTTCCACCTTCTTAGATATAACAAGTGCACTTGGCAAACCTTCCCTGAAATTAAGCTTTGAAGCAACCTCTCTCGGCGCCCCCACATAATCAACTACTGCCTTACTCATTACAACTATATTATCAGCCATGCCATACACTTCTTCTAAGTGATGCTCAATGATAATTACAGTTGTTCCAAGCTCCTTATTAATCCTCTTAATCATATCAAGAAGATTGCGAGACGCCAACGGATCTAACTGCGCAGTCGGCTCATCTAAAATAAGTACTTTCGGCTCCGTTACCATAACAGAGGCTAAGTTCACCATAGAAAGCTCACCACCTGATAACGTGCTCACATCTCTGTGTAATAGCTTCTGCAAACCAAAAAATTCACATATCTCCGCTATTCGCCTTTCCATTAAATTCTGCGGTGTGTTAAGATTCTCCATGCCAAATGCCAGCTCATGCCACACCTTATCTGTAACTGTTTGATCCATGGGATTTTGTCCGACATAACCAAAATTTCGAGCAATCTCCTCATCTGTATATTCATTTAAATTCTTACCGTTATAACGAACCTCTCCGCTTGCTGTTCCGTATGGAGCAATCGCAGGTATTAATTGCTTAACGAACGTTGTCTTACCACACCCGCTTTCTCCGCATATAAGCGTAAAGGAAGACTTTTCAATACTTAAATTCACATTTCCAAGTTGAAAAACGTCGCTTCCCGGATAGCTAAATGTAAAATTATTAAACTCTATTAGTGCCACCTTAAAAACCTCGCTAAAATTAACGGAATAAGCATATAAATCAGATAAAATACTGACAACGCAATCATATCATATATGCTACTCATCATACCAAATTCAGGATAATAATATACCTTATAATTCTGAAACAATGTCACAATAAAGGCCGGTATACAAAGAACTATCATCGACATTATAAAACCAATATCCAGCGCTTTAATTCTATAATCGGAATAATTACTTCTCTTGCCCACACCATAACCCATCGCAAGCATTGTAGATGACGTCTCGATTGAATTCTCGAGTGACCAACTGATAACTATTCCGAATTCCTTGCCCCACTGTCTTGCCTTCGCAATGGGACCCTTCACAGACCCACGCCCCATACTAAGCTGCTTTATATCGCTGCCTAAGCAATGGAATATAATGAAGCGTCATTGCAATAATCAGTCCGAGATTGGGAGCAAAGCTTCCGAACATATATGTCAACTTCTCTCCGCTTATGATTCTGTGCATAATATCGCACCACAGAAATGCCGCAGAAAACATTAATCCGAATACCACACCGTACAATGCGGCCTCTATCGTTATTCTGTTGTCATTAACATAGAACAAGACATGCATTCCGTTGTGAGAAATTATCATGTTACCTATTGTTGTGATTACAATAACAAGTAATAACCATGGCAGATATTTTGCAAATGACTTAATGCCATCAAATAATGAGGCTGCAATGAGTGATGATAATATCAATAACGGATTAACACTGCACATAGTAAGCACGAGCGCAATGATAAGATAGAAAAAAGCAGGCCACGGATGTATTAAGTACAGTCCGCGTCTTGTTAATAGCTTATTACGTAATACCATAGAATATCCTCACCGCCACTAAGATAATATGTGTTACAACCCTTATTGGGAATTCTACCGTTAACCTTGTACATCCAACCGCTGTTCGGACCGGCGTCAAATTCATACAAATAATTTATACCTCTGACGTAATTAGAGCCTTTAAATTCATATTGTATTCCATAGCT
>CAJOIL010000134.1:0-1003 GCA_905234525.1 uncultured Lachnospiraceae bacterium
AACACGGGAAACTGATGATGAAGGAACTGGATATGTGTTGTAACAATGTTAGAATAATCGGTAATTATACAGAAGATATTATTATTTAAGGAGGCAAATAATGAGTATGCAATTTATAAGACATCTGGCACTTCCGGTTGAGGTAAAGGAGATGTATCCGCTAACCGGGAAAATGGGTAAAACGGTAGAGGAAAGAACTGCCGTTATCAGAAATATTTTTGAGGGCAAGGATAATCGTATCATGCTTATTATAGGACCTTGCTCTGCGGATAATGAAGAAAGCGTATTGGATTATACATTAAGGCTTCGCAAGCTACAGGATGAGGTTGATGATAAAATATTTATTGTTCCGCGCATTTATACAAATAAGCCTCGTACAACAGGCGCAGGATATAAAGGTATGCTCCATCAGCCCGATCCCAATGAGAGTCCGGATTTGTTCAAGGGCATTGTGGCAACAAGACGCCTTCACATGAGAGTTGTGGAAGAGACGGATTTTGTGGGTGCAGATGAGATGCTATATCCCGAAAATTATCAGTACCTGGATGATGTATTAGGCTATGTGGCAGTGGGAGCAAGAAGCGTAGAGGACCAACAGCATCGTCTTGTTGCAAGCGGAATAAGTGCTCCTGTAGGAATGAAGAATCCGACAAGTGGCGATTATTCGATTATGATGAATGCCATTAAGGCGGCACAGCACGGACACACATTTATCTATAGAGGATGGGAGGTTCACTCTGACGGCAACCCTCATGCACATGCAATACTTAGGGGCTATACGAACAAGCATGGTGAAGCACAGCCTAATTATCATTATGAGGAGCTTAGAAGACTCAGCAATCAATATGATGAAAAAGAATTCATTAATCCTTCAGTTATTATAGATACGAATCATTCCAACTCCGGCAAGGACCCGTTTGAGCAGCCTCGTATAATAAGAGAAGTGCTTCATGAAAGAAAGCATAATAAGAGCATTGAGTCACTTGTTAAGGGATTTATGGTA
>CAJOIL010000134.1:1021-2389 GCA_905234525.1 uncultured Lachnospiraceae bacterium
AGATGAGGGTATCTATGGCAAGTCAATAACTGATGCATGTCTTGGCTGGGATAAGACAAGTAGTCTTATACGTGAAATGGCAGAGCTTTTGTAAGAAAATTGTTGACAAATATTATATATAGGAGTATTTTTATTACGTGAAGAGACAAAGGCGTCTTGAAGCATATGCTTCAAGGCGCTTATTTTTGTGTAAGGGAGGAAACAAAAATGTGCTCAATTTTAGGATGCTGTGGCAAGACAGATCAGAAAATGCTTTTTGATGATTTTAAGTCAGCCTTATCCAAGACTAAGACAAGAGGACCTGATACAAGCAGGATTATTAAGATTGATGGAGGTTATCTCGGGTTTAACCGTTTATCTATAATGGGGCTTAATAATAACGGAATGCAGCCCTTTGTGTTTAAGGATAATAATACTGTTACATATGATGTAACAAGCGAGGCGCCCTGCTACGGAGAGCCGGAGGATTATGACTATGCGCTTATATGTAATGGTGAAATATACGGCTTTAGGAAGCTTAAGGATGATTTGGAAGCAAAGGGATACAGCTTCATAAGTGACTCCGATTGCGAGATACTTCCGGCAATGTATAAGGAGTATGGCACGGATATGTTTGCTATGCTTGATGCGGAATATGCAATGGTTCTTTATGACAAGAAAAATGACTCGGTAATTGCCGCAAGAGATCCTATAGGAATAAGACCTCTTTACTATGGTGTATTAGAGGACGGTTCATATATATTTGCATCGGAGCCTAAGAATATTGTAGGTGTAGTAGATAAGATTAAGCCGTTTCCGCCGCCGTTTCCGCCCGGATATTATTACAAGGATGGTAAGTTTACCTGCTATAGGGATTTATCCAAGGTGGATAAAGTTAATGATGACGACATGGATACAATTCTTAAGAACATTCACGACCTTCTTGTTAAAGGTGTGGACAAAAGACTTGATTCGGATTCGCCTGTAGGCTTCTTATTATCAGGAGGTCTCGATTCATCTCTTGTATGCGGTATTGCAACGAAACTTTTGGATAAGCCTCTTGAGACATGGTCTGTCGGAATGGATGTTGATGCAATCGACCTTAAGTACGCACGAGAGGTTGCGGATTATATCGGCTCTAACCACCATGAGATTATTATTACGAAGCAGGATGTACTTGATGCATTAGAACCCGTAATTCATGCTCTCGGTACATACGATATTACAACCATAAGAGCGTCAATCGGTATGTATTTAGTATGTAAGGCAATCCATGAGCAGTCAGATAATAGAGTTATTCTTACAGGTGAAATCTCTGATGAAATATTCGGTTATAAGTACACTGACTTTGCGCCGTCACCCGAAGAATTTCAGAAGGAATCCGAGAAG